>DYHT01000069.1 GCA_020723995.1 Chloroflexus sp. | reverse complement strand
CAGCTTACCTCTCCTTCAACCGCTTTTGTTGCACTTACAAGTTGAATCCAAGTTTTTCCTTTGTAACGGGCAGCGTAAACGCAAAGCGTGCCCCTTGTCCGGGTTTGCTCTCGACCCAGATGCGCCCGCCGTGACCATGGACGGCTAACCGGCAAAAGGCCAGCCCGACTCCCAATCCGCTGGGCGAATCTTTCCCCTTCAGGCGGGTAAACTTGTCAAAGATGCGATCCTGATCAGTGACAGGAATGCCGGGACCATTATCCTGGATCCACACCTGTACCCAATCCCCATCCAGCCTGGCGCCCGTCTCGATCTTACCGCCTTGGGGGGTGTACTTGGAGGCGTTCTCCAATAAATTGATCAATACCCGGCGGATCATATCCGTATCCACGAACACTGGCGGGAGCCTTGCCGCCAAGTCTTTGTCCAAAGACTGGCGGCGGTTATCCGTCATCGGGCGAACAGCATCAAAGGCATCTTCCACGATCACGTTGAGCGCAATGGATAGTTTCTCGCCGACCGGCTGACCGGATTCGAGCCGGTTGACATCCAGCAATGAGCTGATCAAGCGCTGAATGCGAGCCGTAGAACGGCGGGCAATCGTCAGCACCGATTGCGCCATTTCACTGTCCTCTGGAGGAGAGACCGTCGCCAGCATGTCCAAGCTGGAGATGATGTTCGCCAGGGGTGAGTGCAGGTCGTGGTAGATCATTGCCGTCAGGTCATCACGCAGGTTGTCCAGGTACTTGCGTTCGGTCATGTCGCGCAGCATCCATTGTAACAATTCCTTGTCTTCAAACACTACCTTGCGGACGTAAACTTGGATTGAGATTTCCTGTCCAGCCTTGTGTTTCAGGGTGGTTTCGTAATTACAGGTCTTGCCAATTTTTATATTCTCAATGTCTGCTCCCTGTTCGCTCTGGTCAAAGGCATATAAATCAGCAATGTTCATTTCACGCAATTGTTGAGCAGCATAACCGCTGATATTCACCGCCTGGTGGTTCGCCTCCAGGATCTTACCATCCCAGTTGGTGATCAGAATGGGATCAATGCTGTCCTCGAACAACTCGCGGTAACGCTGGTGAGCGGCTTGCAAACGTTCAAAGAGCTGCGCATGTTGGATGGACGATCCAGCCAGGCTGCTGATGCCGGTCAGCACCAATAAGGCGTCCGGGTCGAAGGTTCCAGAAACGGGATTGATGGCTTCCAAAACGCCGATCACCTGTCCCTGTGCGTAAATCGGGGCAGCCGAGATGGCCTTTACTTCAATTTTCGAAAATTGATCAACGCCTGGCAGGAAGCGTTTATCCTCCCACGCGACCGGGAGGATGACACCCTGACCCTGGCGCGCCACCCAGCCGATGACACCCTGCCCGCTGGAAACACGTTTACCGATAACACTTTCCGATTGCTTGCCATTGGCAGCCTTGAAAACGAGAGCGCCGTCTGGCTCGACCAAGGCTATTGCCGTCATCTCGACCTGCAGCGCCTTATTGGTCTCGGTCAGGATGCGATGCAGTACCTCATCCAGGCGCAGGGTAACATTAATGGCCGCGGCGACCAGGGAGGTCATCACGCGCGCCTGCCGCTGGCTCTCGGCATAAAGGCGGGCGTTCAGCACCGCGATCCCGGCTTGGTCGGCAATGGCCTGCATCAAGCTGAAGTGTTCTTTACTATAGGCTGCCGGCGTCGGGTGAACGAGGGTCAGCACCCCTACCGGTCGTTCGCGCACCATGAGCGGAACGCAGATGGCAGATTTCGCGCCGCTGCGGTCGGCTTCGTCGTCTGGGCGGCGCAGCCAGCGTTCATCCCGGCTGGTGTCGGGGACGAAGGCCGCTTGCCGTTGGCGCAATACCCACCCGGCCAGGCCGCGCTCCACTGTTTCTCGGAGTTGCTGCGTGGTGTGATCGAGAATCCGCTTGCCGTAGACGATCGCCGCTTCCACAGGCTTGCCGTTGTCATCCAGAACGACGATACTGCCGCGCTCACCGCCGACATATTTGAGTGACTGGAACAATACCCGCTCCAGCACCGTGCGCAGGTCTAATGCGGAGGCCAGCTCACGGCTGACATTGTAGAGCAACTCAAGGGAAGAACGCAACTCGTCGCCCATATTCTCCATTCTTGTAAAGTATAGCACAATTGGCTTAATACTAAGCACTCTTGACCATTCAGGCACATTAGATTATTATCTAATAGATTAGACTATAATCTAACGCATCCGCTTTTTCATTGTCATGCCTGCCATTCACTGGGACACCGGCACCGCCTACGACTTTTTCGTCAGCCTGTTCGTTTTGCATCACGCCGCAGATTTCGGCCTGCGCCCCTCCTGGGCTGCCGGCGTGCGTCAGCGCGTTCCGTCACCCAAGCGGGAATTTTTAGAACGCCTGTGCTCCTTCGCAGTGGTACCGCTCAACTGGATCTCGTCTCTCCACCAGCCAAAGGATGCCCCCCAGGCTTTACGCGCCATCGCGGACCTGGCGCCGGCCGACCGTCTCCCGGCGCTGACACTCCTCCCCGAGACGCCGGCCGAGGTGCGTGAGATGCTGCTCGGCATCGCCAACCGTCATGCCTGGCATAGCGCGGAACAGGAATTCTTGCGAACGAGTTATTTGCACCGGGATGCGTTGCTGGAACCAGTTACCTTGAGCAATCTGCTTGAGCTGTCGGCCGATCCGGAAGGATCAGGCGAGATGTTACTGGCTGCGCTGCAAGAGTATTACCGGGTCTTCTTCGTCGAGGAAGAAGCGCACATCCGCCCGGCGCTGCAGAAAGGGCTGGCGCGAGCCCAGGAACTGGCCGAGCGTTTATCCGTGGATGCACTGATCGAGGAACTCTCGCGCGACATCCATTTTGAGTCGTTGAAGACAACCGCTGAATTGACTCTGACGCCCTCATATTGGAGCTCGCCGCTGGTCTTCATCACCAAACCAGAGGCCGGAAAAGCGCTGCTTTTGTTCGGTATCCGACCCGAGGCTTCACCCCAAGGCCTGGTCGAGAGCCGCGCGCCGGGTACGGAAGCGCCAGACCTGTTGGTGACCGTGCTCAAGTCCCTGGCCGACCCGACCCGGCTGCGCATCCTGCGCTATCTGGTTGCTCAGCCCCTCTCGCCGACGGAATTGGCCCGTCGCCTGCGCCTGCGCCCGCCGACTGTCATTCACCATCTAAATACCCTGCGGCTGGCCGGGTTGGTGTACATCACGGTGAGCGAAAATAACGAGCGCCGCTACGCGGCCCGCCTGGAGACTTTAAACAAGATCACCGCCGCCTTGATCGAATTTCTGGAAAAACAGGATTAGCTTCGCAAATGCCCTACCTGATTGACGGCCACAACCTGATCCCCAAGCTCGGCCTGCGCCTAGATGCCCTCGACGACGAACTGGCGCTGGTCACGCGCCTGCAAGAATTTTGCCGCTTGCGTCGCGCCCAGGTGGAAGTCTATTTCGACGGTGCGCCGCCAGGACAGCCCGTCGTTCGTAAGTTCGGCGCGCTGACCGCTCATTTCATCCGGCAAACCTCGAGCGCCGACGCGGCCATCGAGGTCCGGCTGGAAAAAATGGGCAAGGCCGCCCACAATTGGACCGTCGTCAGTTCGGATCATCGCGTGCAGAATGCCGCCCGGGCCGTTCATGCCCAGGTCATTTCGGCGGAGGAGTTCGCCCGGCTGGTCACGACCGCGCAATCTGGGACTGCCTCTACCCCAAAAGCTGATCGTGGCCTCAGCCCGCAGGAGGTCGAGGCATGGCTGCTGTTGTTTGAGGAGAGGCAGAAGGGGTAGGGGATTTGGAAGAAGAGGGGTTTGAAAAGGCACACAAAGAAACACGCAGGTATAATTACGGTATGAAGACAGCTTGTATACTCGTGCCTTCAGCGGGACACGCCTACCCCGACCACCCGGAAGAACCAGGGCGGTTTTCCCGATTGGGTGACTGGCAGGAAAAACCTTACGCCAGCGCGCTCAAGTGGCTGGAGGCCGTCCCAGCCACTCTGGAGGAGATTGCCTCTGTCCATACCGGGCGGATGATTGCCACCCTGGAAGCCGCCTGCCAACAAGGAGCAGGCATCGTTGACTTTGCGCCCACTTACGTTACCCCCACATCCTTTGCAGATGCGCTCAATGCTGCCGGCGGGATTTTATCCTGCACACGCGCCGTGCTGTGCGGCGAGGCAGATAACGCTTTCGCCATCGTTCGCCCGCCCGGCCATCACGCCATACCCGACGGGCCGATGGGCTTCTGTCTGTTCAACAATGTCGCCATCGCTGCCCGAGCTGCCCTGGAGGCCGCCCTGGAGCGCATCCTGATCGTGGATTTCGACGCTCACCACGGCAACGGCACCCAGGCTGCTTTCTGGAATGAAGAACGCGTCGCCTACTTCTCCACCCACCAGGAAGGCATCTACCCCGGCAGCGGGCGGATCGGGGAAGCGCCCCACGCCCGCCGGCGGATCGTCAACCTGCCGCTGCCTGCCCGTTCCGGCGACCAGGCCTTTGCGCGCATCGCCGAGCAAGTCCTCGCGCCGTTGGCTGAGCACTTCCGGCCGGGAATGATCTTCGTTTCGGCCGGGTTCGATGCGCATTGGAACGAGCCAATTACCGCGCTGGGGCTTTCTTCAGCCGGTTTCCTGGCTCTTTCTAATCATCTCGTGGGATTGGCACATCAACACTGCAAGGGGAAAATCGTATTCGTGCTCGAAGGCGGCTACAACCCCGAAAACGTCGCCTCGGGCGTGGAGGCGGGCCTGTCCGCACTGACCGGCTTCGAAGCGCAAGCCGAGACACCCACCACCGCAGCGCTTGATCCTTCTCCCTACCCCGAGCCGGATATCGGCGGCCGGTTGGAACAACTGCGCGAGTGGCATCAATTTATATAAAGTGACTATCAGGAACGGAGTCCGAAGTCTCCCGACTTCGGGCAGGCACTTTGCAATGTCTATAGTAGACCATTTGTGCTATAATAACTCAAGCTATGCCCATCACACAAGCAAAACGCATTTCCTCACGAAGCAAGAGCAAAGGCTCCACCCGCGGGCGGAACGTCCCTTCACGCGGCTCCAAGCCGGCGCGCACCACCGCGCGTCACCGGTCGCCTCCGCCGCCATCATTGCTAGGCGGCCTCTCGCCCGAACGCAAAATTGATCTGATCGGCACCCTCATGGCTGTGATCGGATTGCTGACGGTTCTGAGCCTGTTCTCGGCCAACAACGGCGGGCTGACCGGTTACTGGATCGAGGGATTGAAGACCATTTTCGGCTGGGGGGTGTATATCCTTCCGTTTGGACTGATCGTTCTTGGCATCTGGCTAATCGCCCGTAACGTCGAACGCCTGCCACAGTTATCCATCGAGCGTATTGTCGGCATCATTCTCCTTTTTGTCAATTTATTGGTCATTCTGCATGCTCTCGCCCCCGATGGGATAGGCGGCGGCTACGTGGGCAGCCTGATCATGCAAGGCATGGCCAGCGGAGTGGGTGGCGCGGGGACGGTTATCGCCATCATCGCCTGGTTCGTCATCTCCATGACCATGACCCTCGACCTGTCGGTGCAAGAGCTGTTCCAGTGGGCTGGCCCGCTGGTCGAAAAAGCACGCCAGAAATTGAATAAACCCATGGGGAAAACCTCCGTCACCTCGACAGCCCCGGCACCATCAGAACCGCCGGATAATTTCACGCCCATCTCACGCCCGCCCGTCGCGCCAGGGACGACACCGCCGCCCCCAGCCGTGACGATAAAAACCGGCCTGGCGAGCCAACCTATCGTCCCCTGGGTGCTGCCTGCTATCAAGGACATCCTAGAAGTCGGTGTGACGCCGGCTGTCAACCAGGAGTATGTCGAGACGCGCGCCCGGCTGATCGAAGAGACGTTGACCTCATTCGGCGCTCCCTGCCAGGTGATCGAGATCAGCCGCGGCCCGGTCATCACCATGTTCGGCGTCGAACCGCTCTTTATCGAAACCCGATATGGGCGGACGCGCGTGCGCGTTTCCAAGATCACCACGCTGGTGGATGACCTGGCCCTGGCGCTGGCCGCGCAACGCATCCGCATCCAGGCCCCGGTCCCGGGACGGAATTTCGTCGGCATCGAAGTGCCCAACGAGGAGATGACCCTGGTTACCATGCGAGAGGTGGTCGAGTCGGAGGTCTTCCAGCGCGGGCGTTCGCAGTTAAAATTCACCCTGGGCAAGGACGTGTCCGGGCATCCGATCGTGGCGGACTTGGCGGCCATGCCGCACCTGTTGATCGCCGGCACGACCGGTTCAGGTAAATCGGTGTGCGTCAATTCCATCCTGACCTGCTTCCTGCTCAACAACACGCCGGACGACTTGCGCCTGATCCTGATTGACCCGAAGCGGGTGGAGCTGACCAGTTACAACGGCATCCCGCACTTGCTGGCGCCGGTGGTGGTGGAGATCGAGCGCGTGGTCGGCGCACTGCAATGGATGACGCGGGAAATGGATAACCGCTATCACAAGTTCGCCCAGATTGGGGCACGCAACATCAGCGACTACAACACCCGCCTGGCGGCGCAGGGCGGCAAGAAGCTGCCTCTCCTGGTGGTGGTGATTGACGAGCTGGCTGACCTGATGATGATTGCCCCGGACGAGAGCGAGCGCACCATCACCCGCCTGGCGCAACTGGCGCGCGCCACCGGAATCCATCTGGTCATCGCCACGCAACGCCCGTCGGTGGACGTGGTGACGGGGCTGATCAAGGCCAACTTCCCGGCGCGAGTTGCCTTCGCGGTCGCCTCGGGCGTGGACAGCCGCGTGATCCTCGACCAACCCGGCGCCGAGCGCCTGCTGGGGCGCGGCGATATGCTCTTCCAGGCTCCGGATTCTCCCTCACCAGTACGCCTGCAAGGGGTATTCGTCTCGGATATGGAAATCCAGCGGCCGGTGGCCCGATAGGTGCCGTTCCACCGGGCATTCCTCTCAAGCCCCCGAACTTCAGGGGCAAGCCCTCAGACTTCGGGGGCAGGCAGGAGCCTCTGTTCGAGGATATGGCCCCGCTCGAAAAAGGCGATCCGCTGCTGGAGGATGCCATTGACATGGTGCGGCGCGAAGGGCGCGCCTCGATCTCGATGCTGCAGCGCCGTCTGCGCATCGGGTACACGCGTGCCGCGCGTCTGGTGGATACGATGGAAGAAAAAGGGATCATCAGCCCGCCGCAGCCCAACAGCCAGGTGCGCGAGGTGCTGGATTATGGTCCCGCCGCGCCGCCGGTGAGTGAGGCGTGACGAGTGACGAATGATGAGTGATGGGTGCGTCCCAAAATCAGAACAGGCGAAGCGGTTCAGGCGAACACAAATTCAAGCTATGCAATTCACCTGATTTATGATAAATTAGGTGAGTGCATTCCCCAAGTTGAAGAAGAAGGCGGGCAATTGACCGGCTTCGAGTGCAAATGGGGCAGTGAAAAGTGGCGCGTCCCGGAAACATTTACGTCGGCCTACCCCGGCAGTCAGGTCCACCTGGTCAACCGTTCTAATGTGCTGGACTATTTATAAAGGGGCGGTATCGTCTCGCGGCTGCCTTTCCGGCTTGATTTCATCAATCGCCTCGACCCGCAAGCCCCGCCCGGCCAGCAGTACAATTCCCGCTGGCGCATCATCGAGAACCCAAAGTCGCTTGTGGCCGGAGGGCCAGCGAGGCAAAGACGGCACAGATGATGACAAAGTCAAGGCTTGAAAGATGACGGTCTACGACCCGACCTGTGGGTCCGGGGGGATGTTGATCCAGTCGCGGCAGTATATCGAGGAGCAGGGACAGAATCCACGTCTCCTGACGCTCTACGGCCAGGACAGCGCCGGTACCACCTGGGCCATCTGCAAGATGAACATGATCCTGCACAACATCACCGACGCCCAGGTCGAGAACGAAGATGCATTGCCTGGGGTCAACTTTCCTTGAAGGTTTTACAGCATATATACCCACATCAACAAACGAGCAGCGCAAAATTGCCGAAATCCTCTCCTCGTTGGACGATGCTATCGCTCAGACCGAAGCGCTGATCCAGAAGCAGCAGCGCATCAAGCAGGGGCTGATGCAGGACTTGCTCACCGGTCAGGTGCGGGTGGGGCGAGAGTGACCCCCATCCCCCGCCTTCCCCAAAATCAAAAAGCAGATTTGCCCCTACGGGGTGCTTCTCGAGGGGAGGGGGCTGACAAGTGTAAGATATAATTAAACCATCATGAACATCCCATCTATTGCCACAGGTGAACAACTGGCAAACGCCCTGCACGCCTTGGGCGTTAGATTCATCATGGGTGGGCAAAGCAAGGATGAAGCCTTGCACAAACAACCTGCGTGCCTGCTCGACGCCTTAGCCGAAAGCGACGAAGCGCGCCTGCGTTTATCGCTCATTCCCCTGTTTTTGGAACATCCCGAATTTGCCGCGCACGTCGGCGCTGTTGCGAAAAATCTCAATCCCTCCGCGCGGCTCACACTCCAATGTTATTACAGCGCGGCGGTCTGGCTGGGACAAAAATACCAGCCGTGTAAAAAATCATTACCTGATTATTTCTCCAAAGAATTAAATCTGTCTCTTACGGATGACCCTGAAGAAAACCTTCGAACCCTGGCAAAACGCCATCAGGAATTAAGCGGCGCGCGCATCAACTGGCTCGGCACGTACCGCCACGCCGCGCGAAGGTGGCTCCTTCACGCAGGACAGGAAAAATAACAACGGTGGAAAGCGACCAGATACGCGCCTTTTTGAACGCCCTGGGAAATCGTTATCCACATTCCGCGCAACTGTATTTGTTGGGCGGAAGCGCGTTGTGCCTGCTGGGCAGTCCGCGCCCCACGCTGGATATTGATTACATAGTGGATGACCTGCAAAAAGATGACCTGCAAAAAGCAATGAAAGAGATTGCCCGCGAAATGGATCTGGACGTGGAAGCCGTGCCGATTGACCGCTTCATGCCTGTCCCTGCTGGTGGACGCAAACGCAGTCTGCATTTTGGCAAGTTCGGAAAAATCGAAGTCTACATCTTCGACCCTTACAGCATCGCTTTAAGCAAAATTGATCGCGGCTTTGATACGGATTTGGATGATGTCATCTTCCTCATCAAGCGCAAGCTTGTTGACATCGAAGAACTGGAGCATATCACGCACGATGCCCTGCCCCGCGCCCGCGAGTTCGACATGAATCCAAGCGAAATCCTTGCCCACCTTCAAATCCAGGCCAATACGCACAGACACAACTTGCCCCATGAGCTGGCTGGGAACGCTG
>DYHT01000068.1 GCA_020723995.1 Chloroflexus sp. | reverse complement strand
CAAAGATTGGGTGACCACGATTATAGTCGGAAAACTTCAGAAATTGACCACTAGTGGCCTGTCAAAGGTAAATCTCGCCAGCCAGCATACAACTGTTGCCATATCACAAAGGAGGTGGTGATGGACTTCGAACCGACCCGCAACTTGGCGCTTGAGTTGGTACGCGTGACCGAGGCGGCCGCCTTGATGGCCGGACGCTTCATGGGTCGTGGCGATAAGGTGGCTGCCGACCGTGCCGCGGTCGAAGCCATGCGCCTGGTGCTGAATACCATCCAGATGAATGCCATCATCGTCATCGGTGAGGGCGAGAAAGATCATGCCCCGATGTTGTTCAACGGCGAACGCGTCGGCACGGGCAGTGGGGTCGAGATGGACATTGCCGTGGATCCGATTGACGGTACTCGTCCCCTGGCACATGGCACTTATAATGCCATCGCGACTGTGGCTGTCGCGCCACGTGGCACTATATTCAGCCCGGGGCCGTTCGTCTACATGGATAAGATCGCCGTTGGGCCGCAAGCCAGGGGCAAGATCAACATCGAAGCGCCTGTGGCCGATAATCTGAAGGCCATCGCCAAAGCCAATGGCAAGGCCATCGAAGACCTGACCGCCGTCATCTTAGACCGTCCGCGCCACGCTGACCTGATCGCCGAGGTACGGCGCAACGGGGTGCGCATCCGCCTGATCCCGGATGGCGACGTGGCCGGCGCGCTGATGACCGCCTGGCCGAATTCGGGCATTGACGTGCTCCTGGGTGTGGGCGGCACACCCGAAGCTGTGCTGGCGGCTTGCGGCCTGCGCGCCATGGGCGGTGAGATTCAGGGCAAGCTATATGCCCGCAACGAGGACGAATTGCGACGCGGCCGGGAAATGGGATACGACTTTGAGAAGATCCTGACCATAGACGATCTGGTGGCCTCCGAGGATGTCTTTTTCGCGGCTACCGGCATCACCGAGGGTGAGCTGTTGCACGGCGTCAAATATTTCGGCACTGGCGCTCGCACCGACAGCCTGGTGGTGCGCGGCCTGACCGGCACAGTGCGCCAGATTGTTGCCACCCATCGCTGGGACAAACTCAGCCAACTGAGCGCCATCAAGTACCAAGACTTGACACCCGATTAGCTTAACCGTATAATCCCGCCTGCCACCCAGGCGGCAAGCCTTCCTCGCTAGCTCAATTGGCAGAGCGGGCGGCTGTTAACCGCTAGGTTCGAGGTTCAAGTCCTCGGCGAGGAGCCTGATTGATTAAATGCACCCATACGGGTGCATTTTATAAATCTGCCCCCACTCATTTTATTGAGAAGTTGCGCTTCAGATCTTGTATAACAGGTCCGCGAATCGTCTGAGCATTTCGCTGACCACGCCGCGCAGCGGCAGCCTGGCGGCCATGCCATAGATGGGCGCGGTTTCGCCTTTCTCTTCCGGATTAGCCCTGGCATGCTCTACAGCTGCCCGCAGAGCGGCGATGAATTTCTCGGCAATACCGGGCTGAGTATGGCGCAGCGTCACAGCAAAGTGAACTGCCGGTGGTTTTTGGAGTGGATTAAGATTCCACTTGCGGGCAGCCATGTACTCCATGACCTTATAAATATCCACTGCGTCGGATGCGAAGGAAATGATCCACAGCGGATCACCGAGCACATACAGGCCAGGGATGGACTCAATGTCTCGGCGAATGTTTTCTGCAGTCTGCAGGATTTTTCCGCTTGCCTCGAGATAGCCTTTTTCGCCCAGCGAGACCATCGCCGCCCAGCAGACTGCGCTCAGGCCGCCGGGACGGCTGCCGCTCATGTTGGGCGAGAAATACAACCCACCCGGCCAATCGGCCGCGGTGAAATACTGATAACGCCGCAATTCCTGGCCGCGATAGAGGATCACGGATGTGCCTTTGGCGGCATAGCCGTATTTGTGCGTATCGGCAGAAATGGAGGTCACGCCGGGCAGGCGGAAGTCAAAGGGTGGGACGGGGTAGCCCAGTTTCTCGGCCCAAGGTAGGATGAAACCTCCCAGGCAGGCGTCGGTGTGGAAACCGATCCCACTTTTGCGTGCCAATTCAGACATTTCGGCGATGGGGTCAATCACTCCGTGCGGGAAGGTCGGCGCGGAGCCGATGATGGCGATGGTGTTGCGGTTGAGCGCCTCTTTAATGGTTTTCAGGTCGGCGCGGAAATCGGGGCCGACCGGTGTGCGAATGATTTTGATTCCGAAATATTGCGCGGCTTTATCGAAGGCGGGATGCGCTGTCTCCGGGGCAACGATTTGGGGCCGGGTGATGCCTTTGCGCTCGCGCGCCCGGTCGCGGTAGGTCTTCATGGCAAGCAGGATACTCTCGCTGCCGCCGGAGGTGACCGTACCGCAGAATTCATTTGTTGTTTCCCCCGCGCCGAGCATTTGCGCGGTCATCGAGACGATTTCCGCTTCAAACTTGGAGACGCTCGGCCAGAGGTCGGTGTGCAGCGGGTTGACCTGTGAATGGATGGCGTAGACGCGGTTGAGGAAATCAATGTAAGCCGGGTCGCCATGGTAGACTGCGCCGGAGACGAAGCCCTCTTTCCAGCGCGCCGCCTCTCTATCGCGCAATGCTTCCATCTCACTGATGATCTCTTGCTGGGCGCGGCCGGTTCCAGGCAGGCGGGAAAAGGCCGAGAAATCGCCGCGGTACGGTTTGAGCGCAGGCTCCAACCTGTCCATGATTTCCTGGTATTCTTTCTCGATCATGGCCTGCACCGAGGGGATGCGCCGCAGGATTTTTTCCAACCTTGCCAGCCAGCGCGGATTTATCCGTCCCAGCGGAGTTTGCAGGAGTTGCATTATGTCCATCATCCTTCCCTGTTTTTTGACGTGAGGTATTAAGAATTGGTTCTCTCCAAATTAGTGGGGGGCAGTTGGAAACTGCACTAATATGGCACGAAGTCGCCCTTCGGCGACTGAAAATAGCCTGCGAAGGCAGGCTTCACGTTCTTGTCGCTGCGATTTCAATCGCTCGAGGCGTTTAGCCCCACAAATCTGAGGAGAGCTTAAGAATTCAGGCGCGCACAAATCGGCCGGTAAGCCTGATAGAGATTTACAAATTCCTTGAAAATTTGGTCGTAGATTCTTCGGTTAGCCGGGTTGGCTTGAAAAGTATTGGCGATCTGGATGCGCGCCGCGATCTCATCAAACGTCGTCAGGTCGAGCGCGACGGCGGCCAGAGAGGCCGCGCCGCGCAAATCGGCGCGGATTGGGTCTTTAACCTGCCGGATGGTGCGGTTCAACACGTCGGCATGGATCTGGCACCAGATATCCGACTGCGCCCCGCCGCCGATCATGTTGATTGGCGACATCCGCTGCCCAGCGAACCGTTCGACGCATTCGAGCAGCCAGCGGGCGTTATAGGCCACGCCCTCGAACACGGCGCGGACGAGGACGCGGCGGTCAGTCTTGAGCGACAGGTTGAAGAACCCGCCCCGAATCAATGCGTCTTCGATCGGTGTCCGCTCCCCGACCAGCCAGGGGGTGAAAATCACTCCTTGGCTGCCGGCCGGGGCCTGTTCGGCCATGCGGTCAAAGACTTCATAGATGTTACCCGCCGGCGCACCTGTCCACAGTTCGTCTGCGGCGCAGAATAGGTTATCCCGCAGGAAATTCAGGCAGGCGCCGGCGCACTCCTGTTCGTTGGCAATGTAGTATTTACCGGGGATCGCCGAAGGCAGGGAGGCCATGCTGTGGAGCAGATCGGTCTTTTTGAAGGGGACGGGGCAGGAAAGCCATGAGGAGGTGCCGAGGTAAAGGTGCGCTTGATAATCGCTTACCGCGCCGGAGCCGATGGCGGACGATTGGGCGTCGGTGCAACCGGCCACGACCAGGGTTTTCTCAGACAGGCCAAGTTCCCTGGCGGCCTGCGCTCTGAGCGGGCCGAGGACGTCCAACGTGCGCCTGAGGTCGGGCAGTTTTTCCCGTTGGATGCCAGCCATCCCCAACAGGCGATTATCCCAGAGGATGTTGTAAATATCGCGGTTGTCGGTGAGCCAGTGCAGATTGACAGAGTCATAAGTCGCGGCGACCTGGCCGGTCAGGCGCATGTTGATATAATCTTTAGGCTCGAGGAATTTATACGTCTGCCGGTAAATTTCGGGCAGTTCGTGTTTGATAAACAGGATGTGGGCAATGGAATCTTTACCCGAATGGGTGGGCACGCCGCCGGTCAGGCGCAACCAGGTCAATAGTTTCCCGGCCCCATATCCCTGGATCTTTAAGAGGCTGCTGGTAACAGCCTGGGCATACGGCGCGCCGCGCGTGTCCATCCAGAAGATGGCGTTCATCAACGGGTGTCCGTCCCTGCCAACGGCGAGGGTGGTGGAGTACAGGCTGGCGCAGTTGACGGCGAGGATATCTTCGACCGGAACGGGGTTTTGCCCGATCACCCGCCGCGTTGCCCGCAGGATGGCCTGCCACCAGTCTTCCGGCCGTTGCTCAATCCCGCCGTTGGGCAGGAACAGGGTCTCGACCCGCTCGAATTCGCTGGCCAGGATTTCCCCACGCGCCGAAACCAGTCCCACTTTCGGCCCGGAGGAGCCGAGGTCTATCGCCAGAATGTATTTCTCGTTGGGCATGTCGATCTTCTCGAGAGATTACGTAACTGTAACTACTCAGCCGAGTGTCATTCTGAGCCGCTGGTGCTCTTCCAGCGGCGAAGAATCTCTCTCAAAGCAGGCCGAGATGCTTCGCTCTGCAACGAACGCTCCGCTCAGCATGACAAGCCTGAGTAGTTACCGTAATTATACCGAATTAAATCAGCATAAGCGTGTAAAATAAGCGAGTCGCAGGTGACATATGCCCGCTCCAAGTATTCATCTCAGCCGAACCAAAATCATCGTCCCCAAACGCCGCGCCGAAATCCTGACGCGAACGCGATTGTTGGAGTTGTTGTATGAGCTGTTGGATAAACGGCTGGTTTTGATCTCCGCTCCCGCCGGTTATGGTAAGACCTCGCTGCTGATTGACTTTGCCAGTCAGGCCGAGATGCCGTTATGCTGGTTGTCTTTAGATGTGTTGGATCAGGACCCCCAACGCTTTATTGCCTACTTCATCACCGCGCTAGCGCAGCGCTTTCCAAAATTTGGCCGCCAATCCACCGCCGCGCTGAATAACATCACCTCCTTGGAAGATGACACAGAACGCTTGATCGTTACCTTGATCAACGAGATCTACGAACAGATCTCCGAGCACTTTATTTTGGTCTTGGACGACTACCAGTTCGTCAACGACACGCCCGCCATTCGCGGCTTCGTCAACCGCTTTGCCCAACTCATGGGGGAGAACTGTCATCTGATCATCTCCTCGCGGAAAGTCGTGACCCTGCCAGATGCAATCCTGATGATCGCCCGCGATCAAGTGGGCGGTTTGGGGCCGCTCGAGCTGGCCTTCGCCGCAGAGGAGATCCAGGCCCTCTTCGAACAAAACTATCACCAGCAGATCTCGATAGATATAGCCGAGGAATTGGTCCAATATACCGAGGGCTGGATCACTGCCCTGCAGCTCTCCAATCCGATCAAGGTGAAGGGCGTTGCCGACCGTTTACGGGCAGCGCGCGCCGCGGGCGTGGAGCTGTTCGACTACTTGAGCCAGCAAGTGCTCGACCAGCAACCGGCCGAATTGCGCCAGTTTCTCCTGCACACCTCCCTGCTGGACGAGTTTGATGCCAATCTGTGCGCGGCCGTTCTGAGTCCACTAACCCCTGACCAGCCTCAAGACTGGAAACGGATGATAGAGGCTGTCCTGCTCAACAACCTCTTCGCCCTGCCGGTCGGCCCGGATGGCAAGTGGTTGCGCTACCATCACCTTTTCCAGGATTTTCTCAAAGTCCGGCTGGAAAAAGAGCAGCCCGAATGGATAGACCCTATCTATCGCTGCCTGGCTCAGGTACACGAGCAGGGTGGAGAATGGGAGAAGAGCTATCATGTCTATCAACAGTTGGGGGATGTCAATGCCTTGGCCGACCTGGTCGAGCGCGCCGGGACGCTATTGCTCTACAATGACCGCTTGATCACCCTCTCCAACTGGCTGGAACACCTGCCCGATGAGCTTATTCGGGCACGTCCGGTCTTGCTTTCTTTGCAAGGCGGCGTAGCCGTTGTGAGGGGAAAAGTACAATACGGATTATCCTTGCTTGATCAGGCTGAGGTGGCATTCCATTCTAAAGGAGATGTTGCCAACCAAGCCCTCACATTGATGCGCCGCGCTTTCGCCCACCGTCACCTGGGAAACTACACGGCCTCTCTGGCGGATGCCGAGGAAGCACTGCACATGACGTCGGATGATGATAGCTTAAAAAGCATCCATGCTGAGGCGCTGCGGGTGAAGGGATTGAGCCTGCATCGCATGGGACAGGTCAGCCTGGCGGTTGAATATCTGACGCATGCCCTGGCGATCTGTACTGAACTGAACGAAACACATAATATTCCTAGAATACAAATGGAATTGGGAATGGCTCATCATGCTACTGGGGATAGTAAAACCACCCAATTTTATTTCGAGAAAGCACTAACCCTCTGGCAAAGAGAGGGCAACTTGTTCTGGCAGGCCAATCTGTTGAACAATATGGGCGTCATGTATCACTCCCAAGGAGAGTATGAACAGGCTGTCATGTCCTTGGAAGAGGGCCTCAGTTGCGCCCGGAAGAGCGGCTATACGCGCATGGAAACCTTGAACCTGGCCAGTATGGGCGATTTGTATACCGAGGTGGAGGAACTGGATGCCGCCCAAGCGGCTTATCAGCAAGCCCAGGAAATTGCCATCCGTATAGACGACGTCTTCATAAACCGTTACTCGATGCTGATGCAGGCTGGTATTGCACGAGTGCGAGGCGCCTATGCCCACGCCCAATCGCTACTTGACATTGCACAGGAACAAATAGACACAAGTGGCTCTGGTTATGAAAAAGGTCTCCTGCACTTAGAAAGAGGCCGCTTTTTCCTTGCCGCTGGGAACCACCAAGAGGCGATCAAGGATTTGCTGGCCGCCGAGCAGTGTTTTACGCAAGGCGACTTGTTCATCGAGACTGGCTGGAGCCGATTATGGCTGGCCGCGGCTTATAACCACCTGAATGACAAACGCGAAGCTCATAAATATATTCAGGCAGCATTGAACACAGCTAACCCAGAACAGCCGGCCCATTCTTTGATCATGGTTGCCCGGCAACTCCGCACCTGGCTCTCTGACTTGCAGGATGATCTCGAATAT
The DNA here is from genome assembly GCA_020723995.1 of Chloroflexus sp. Taxonomy (GTDB): domain Bacteria; phylum Chloroflexota; class Anaerolineae; order Anaerolineales; family Villigracilaceae; genus CG2-30-58-95. Next base: position 2,208 of record DYHT01000068.1, on the reverse strand, counting down.
GGGAGTTCGCTCCAGGAACTGCTGAAACAAGCCGATCAGATGAATGCCCAATTGCCCGCTATCCGCCGCCATCTGCGCCGCATGACCAGCGCCGTGCCAATATCTTTTCCCCGTTTGACTGTCCAGGCCTTTGGCAAGGCACAGGTAAAGGTAAACGGCAAGGCCGTCACTACATCACAATGGCAGACTCAAGAGGTGCGCAACCTGTTCTATTATTTCCTCAACGCGCCGCAAGCCGTGACCAAGGAACAGGTCGGGGTCGAATTCTGGCCGGACCTTTCGCCATCCCAGTTAAAGGTCAGGTTCAAGAATAACATCTATCGCCTGCGCCGCGCCCTGGGGCCGGATGCCATCTTTTTCGAGAATGACCTTTACCAGTTTAACCATACGCTGGATTATGACTACGACGTGGAAGCTTTTAAAGCCCAAATCGCGCAGGCGGATGCTGCCCGGGATATTCGGGAGCGCATCGCCTGCTACCGCAGCGCAGTGGCTCTGGTAAAGGGTGCCTACCTGGAAGACATTGATGCGGCCTGGGTCCGGCTTGAACGTGAACGGCTGAACCAGGAATACTTATCTGCCCTGGTAAACCTGGGTGAGCTTTATCGCGAAAGCGGCGATCTGCCCCGCGCGCTGCAAACCTGCCAGCGTGTGATTGCCCACGATGCCTGCCTCGAAGAAGCCTATCGCCAGGCGATGAGCATTTATGCGGCCATGGGCGACCGGGCTGCCATTTCCCGGCTATATCAGGCTTGTAAAGAAGCCCTCAAATCCGAACTGGATGTTCCGCCCTCCCCAGAGACGGAGGTGTTGTATAGAAGCTTGATGGCCTGACCCTTTCCGGCATCCTCCTCGCTATGCCAGGTAAGGCGGGTTTTCGCGAAGCACCCTCGAAGGGGGCTTACCCGCCGGAGTAGGCGAATATTGAGATTGGCGGGATTGAATCCCGCCCTACGAAAAGCCTGAGTTGGCGAATATTGAGATTGGCGGGATTGAATCCCGCCCTACAAAAAGAGCAGCCCCGCAAGGGGCTGATTATTTTGATTATTTTGGAGCCTACTTTGGAGCCTACCCTATAGTATGATTAGGACAAGAAAATAAAATCATTCTATGGAAGGTGGCTCATGAAAAACACACTTGCACGTCTCTCTCTTTCGACCCAGAAAATCAACCGCCAACACATTCAGTTCGTATTTGCGCTGCTCGCCCTGGCTCTGCTGGTCTTGGGCGCCGGCGCGCCGATGGACGGCGGCAGCATCACCAAATAATAGTGATCCTGCTAGCAGCCCTCCTGGCCGGCTGGCTGGCTGGACTGGCCTGCGCCCATTGGCAAAAACGGCCTTATCAGGCCGCGCATATCAATTTCATCTGGCTGGCGTTCGTCGCTTTCATACCTCAGGCGATTGCATTTTACCTGCCGGCGACGCGCAGCCACATACCTGATGCCTGGGCTGCCGTCAGCCTGATCGCCTCGCAAGTCTTGCTGCTGCTCTTCGCCTGGACGAACCGTAAGCTGGCCGGCATGTGGTTGCTGATCGTGGGGCTGGCACTTAACCTGCTGGTCATTGCTGCCAATGGCGGCTTCATGCCCATCAGCCCGCAGAGCGCGGCGCGCCTGGTCCCGGCGGCTGTTGTCCAGGCGATACAACCGGGTCATCGCCTTGGGTTTAGCAAGGACATACTCTTGCTTCCTGAAGATACTCGCCTGGCATGGCTGTCGGATCGCTTTCTCTTGCCAGCCTGGTTTTTCCACCCGGTTGCCTTCAGCCTGGGAGATATCTTCATCGCCGGTGGGATTTTTTGGCTGCTGTTTCGGCAGGGCGCACCGTTAAAACCATTTGAAAGGTATAAACAAAAATGATAACGACTCAAATCCTCCAAACTCCCATCTTCACTACGGTCGTTCCGAGCGACCATATGGAACTGAGCCGCCTGCTATCCGCCGCGGTCGTCAATCCTCAGTTTAAAAGCCTTTTGCTCGTTGATCCTGAATCAGCCCTGGAAAATGGATACCTGGGCGAATCATTCCGGCTGGCCGACGACCAACGCGCCCTGCTCATTTCCATTCGCACGGATACACTGACGGATCTGGCCAGGCAGTTAAGCAAGGTTCTCGTGAGCGATCGCGTTTTTTGCGGCTTCACGGTTGAACACTAACATTACAGCGCAATGTTCAAAAAGTCCCTTCGATATGTCACCCCTTCCTTC
>DYHT01000067.1 GCA_020723995.1 Chloroflexus sp. | reverse complement strand
CCGCAAAAAAGAAGGTAGGATAAAAAAATTCCAGGTGGGCACATGGGAATACACGAGGACATGGAAGCAAAAGTAAAAGGCAACCTGCTAATGCAGGCGCTATCTCTCCTTTTGAAAGAGGGGCAAGTAATTCTCGAAGAAGACAGGGGCGACTATATAGTGGTACGCCTTGACATCAAAAGCACGCAGGACACGATAAAGGGCCGCCTTTCATGCGCGGGGGCGCTGGCCGACAAATTACGCGCAGAGGTGCGGAAAAATGAAGCCAAAACGGAACAAATGGGCGCCGGAGATGGAGAGCCAGCTAACGACGCTGAAAAGCCAGGGGAAAACATGGGGCGAGATAGCGGGGGAAATCAACCAGGCGCACAAGGTGAAGCTGACCTCGGACGCGGTGAAAACGAAGCACCGCAAGATAATGGGCCAGGACAGCCAGAAGAGTAGCGAGCCTGCGCAGGAAGCGCCGGCCATAGCTCCCGCAACTGAACCCATGCCTACGCCCGAAGCCATACCTCTCCAAAAAAGCGACCTGCCGGTGCAAGCTCCGCCCGAGCCTGCGATACTAGTGCCCCAAGCAGGCAACGCCGTAGCAGCGCCAGCCGTGTGTATGGATGCTCCTTTGGCAGCCCTAACTCCCTCCCCCGAGCAAAAACAGGCAAAGGACAAAGCTAAGGCCCGCCAGATTATCGCAGACCTGGCGGCCTCTCAAATAGTCCTAATTGGAAATGCGCTTGCGCAGCACTATACGGAGCAGCCATTCACTAAAGAAGAGTGCGAAAGCCTGGAAAGCTCGCTCAAATGGGCGATTCCTTTCTACATCCCTAACACCCTGGATGAGAAAGGAATGGCAACAATGTGCGTTCTTCTGGCCGTTGGCGGGATTGCAGCCGCTAGATACGATAAACTTAAAAAGTTTGTCCCCCCATCGCCAAAACAATAGGGTGATTTCTATGGCAGACCTCGTTAGCGGCATCGTAAAAACGGCTGAAAAGACGCTCGCAACCGGCGGCATGGACGCAGTTTATATTGCGCTCGGCGTTGTCGCTTCGGCGGTAATAATGCCCTTCATACTAAAACTCGTGCCTCAGCTTCGCGCCTACAATTGGCTTGCCCTCATGTTGCTAGGTATTGCAGTCGCATACTTCGGCGAGGGAAATATGTTTATCCGCAGCCTCGGCATCGGAATAGCAACCTATGGCGTGCTCCTTGTGGCGCTCCCGCTTGCAAATAACCTAGGCGACCAGGTCGCCGTTGCAGTCGGGCAAACTATCGGCCAGCGATAAACCCCAAACTTAGGGAGCTTGCACGCTTATGGGCTAGGGCGGCGTGGCGGCTATGACCTCATGCTCTGGCAAAAAAAGAGAAAAAAAGGAGTTGGTGTAAAATGACGCAAGGAATTTTTAGCCCTGTGCCATACAAGAATAGTGGCGACCTCAAGCTTACAAACCGCGAGATTTTTTCTGAGACAAAAACGCTATCTGCGACCACGCAGACCGGCGCGACTTACGAGATACCCAACAAGGGCGACCTTGCGGGCTTCGTAATCGAGATTAGCGCGAGCGCAACCGGCACGCTCACCGGCGCATCGAAGCTTGCGGCTGCGGTTAAATCCCTCTCGATACTCGACAAGTCCGGTAATCCTATAATCCAGGATATTTCTGGCTCTGACGTTCAGCAACGCCTCGGGTTCTGGCTTGGAAACAAAGGCATATATCCAACCCTGACAGATGTTTCTGGCACTGCCGCAACCGACAGCGTGCTAATTCAAATAAGCGTGGATAGCTCCGACCTGCCCGCGAAGGTGCAAATCACTTACGCGCCTTTTTCGGATATGGCAACCTCGGGCGCGACGGGCGGGAACGCGACAGTTGCGCTAACTCCGATATACCGCAACGGGCACACCGGCACTACTGACCGCGTGCGCAAGCTCGTCCTCTCCGTTGCCTCGGGCAGCAATGCGCTCGCATCCTACCTACCGAGGGGGAAAATCCTCTATAAAATGGGGATGAGATACACGGCCACATACCTTACCGACGTGCAATTCAGCCGCGACGGCTCGGAAGAGTTGAAAATGACGGAAAACAAGTTTAAGGCCTACGAGCGTGAATTGTTCAATTCCGGCCATCAGGCGGGCCTCGTATTCCTAGACATGACGCCGGCAATCATTACTGACCTCATGGTGCTGAATTGGACTACGAGCACGGCAGACACGCTTTCTCTATATCTGATTTACCGCGATGTAGTGGGGCAGTAGAGGCGCGAAAATGGCGGCGAAGCCCAATATCGGGCTTCTCCTGCTCTTAGGGGCAGGGGCAGCAGCTATGTTCTTTCTGCAACAGCAGAGAGAGCAAGCGGCAGCCGATAGCGAAATTCCGGCCATGACAGGCCCAACCGGCGACGTTGCCGCTTCTACGCCTGCGACTTCTGGCATTTTCGGAGCTTCGCAAGCTCCGGCTTCTTCACCACCCGAGCCGGAGAGCCAGCCAGAAGCCCCGCAGGCTGCCCAGGCAGCCCAGGAAGCGGCAAAAGCCGCAAGCGTGCCATATTCCCCTCCCTCCCTATACGAAAGCGTGGCGGCTGACCTTGACCGCATAAACCAAACTGCGCAGGCCAACTACTTCTATCCCCTGCAAGTGCAGGGGGGCGCAGAAGTGCAGGTAAATCCCAATTTTCCGCCCGAAGGCGGCGCAACTGCCACGCGGGCCATCCTGGAATACGCGCAGGCAAAAGCCGAGGAAAACAAGGCGATTGCAACCTTAGGGATAAGCGAGGGCAGCGAGCGCATCCTCATACGTGAAAGTGCGCCGGATATTGGCCGTCTGAACGTCGCATTAAGCGGCCTCCAATTTGCCGTAAGCGCAAAAATGCCCGACAAGGTGCAAATTATCTTCCCCGAGGGCGGCCCGAGGGTTGAAAATGCCCCGCCACCGCGCCCGCCGCCTCAATCTCAAACTATGGAAATCTCGCGCACTCCCGAAGCCGGAGGCACGCGCATAATAGTATCGTCAAGCAGGCCGTTAGGGGGCGGCGCTCCGCCCCGCGGCACGTCAAGCTCCTCATCCAGCACTGCATCGCAGCAATCGGGAAGCGGAGGCAGGGGGGGCGGCGTAGTGTTGGGAAGCAGCACGCCGGCCAGCACGCTAGCGAGCCTATACGCTCGCGGCATAATCTAGGGGTGGTTTTCGTGGAAATGATAGACATATCGAAAAGATTGCATACGCAAATGCCGCAGCTTGCGAAATATAACGCCGTATCTAATACGGCGGGTGGGCTAAAAACGCTCTCGCGCATCAGCGAAGAGGCGCTTATCCGCTGTCAAGGAATACGGCCAGGCCGCCCGCAGGCCGGCGCAAAGAAATAAAAACTATGCTTTGGAGGTAATCGCTATGGAGCTTATCGACCTGCCGCAATCCCTTTTATCCTTGTTTGGCTCAGGCATCCGGCGATTTACCGATTTTCTCGGAACTAGCTACCGTAAGACAACTCAGGCGGCAGGCAATGCCGTATCATACGCTAAATCGCTCGCACGCTCGGCGCTTGCGCTCCCCCCAAAAATCGGCAAGGCAATCGGGCAGACTATCGTAAGCCCATTTACGGGGATAGCCCAAGGCGCAACCGAGCTTGCGGCCCAACAGGCGGAAACCGCTAAAAAAGTTTCCGAGGCTGTGGAAAATTTGAAACCTACGGCGGAAAGCGCCCTCTCGTTTTTGCAAAATCTCATCGCTATGCCATTTAAGGGCATCGGCGCAGGCGTGGGCACAGGCGTCGAAAGCATCGGCACGGGTTTAGGCTCGGGCTTGGGCCAAATCGGACAGGGCGCAGGCGTGGGCATCTCAGGCATCGGCACGGGCGCAGGCGTGGGCCTAGCAGGCGTGGGCACGGGCGCAGGCGTGGGCATCTCAGGCATCGGGCGGGGCACGGGGATAGGCACGGCTAACGTTCTCGCAGGCGTGGGCACGGGCGCAGGCGTGGGCGTCCAGCAATTGGGGGCTGGCTTGGGCGGCGGAATTTCAAACGTCGGCGCAGGCGTGGGCGCAGGCGCTCAAAATCTCGGTGCAGGCTTGGGCGGCGGCATAGGTGAGCTTTTGCTCCCGATTGCAGCCGTCGCCATAATTTACCTGCTTATTTCAAGCAAAAGGTGATTTCGATGGACGAGCTAAAACCGATTGGCGGCCTTGATGTGTATATTTCCGACGTGTTGGGCATAACCACTACCGATACCGAAGTGTTAAAATACGTCGCAGACAGAAAAGTGCGCATTATGGAAATCGCCATCCTGGGCGATGCGAACATGAGCGCAAACGGAAAGCTCGCCATCTTCGTAAAAGGCAAGCCGATTATGCGCGGCACTACGGGCTTTTGCTCCCTTCTCTCCAACCTCTCGGGAATTTCCATAGACCTAAAAAACTCCAAATTCTTCATGGACAGGGCAGACGCGATAAGCGTAAGGGCATATACTAGCGCCGGCGCTGCAAGTTTGCAGGTGCAGATTACCGGCGAGCTTTTGGATGAGTGAGCACCATGACGCTAACAAGCGGCGCGGTAATACAGGACGGCAGCGTTACGACTGCGAAATTAGCCAATAGCTCGGTTACCTGGCTCAAACTCTCAGGCATCCCAAAATCCTTTTTCCACAAGCTCGTTGCATCCGCAAGCGACCAAACTTATTCTAGCACGGGCAATTTGGCAACGAATTTTAACCTCTATAAAGACGTGGTAATTAACACGGGCGTAGTCCTCACCTGCACCCAAAAAATAACTTTCCTCGTCTGCAAATCCCTTACTTTGAACGGAACGGCAAACTTAACCACGAGAGGCGCAGGTGCGGCCTCCGGCGCGACGGCTGCGTGCTCGGGCACAGTCGGCAACGTCGCTGGAAATCCCGGCGCGGCTGGATTTAACGGCGCAGGCGGCGCAGGCTCAAGCGGCGCAACCGCAGGGCTAGGCGGCGCAGGCGGCGCAAGCGACAACTACCCGGGGGGCACGAGCAGCGGCTTATATCAGGGGGGCAGCGCGGCAATCTTCGGCGTCAATCTAGCAAAACGCAAACTGCAATCTATTATCCCCTGGCATCTCATGCATCAAATTACAACCGAAACATTCTATGGCTCGGGAGGCGCGACAGGTTCATGCCACTCTGGCGGCGAAACCGGCGCATACGGCACTAGCCCTGCCCCGCCCAATGGCGCGGGCGCTCTCTTCATTCTCTGCGAAACACTAACCATCGCCTCGGGGGCAAAAATAGATGCTGACGGCGGCAACGCCTCTAATGCGTCAGCCTCCTCAGGCGGAAGCGGATTTGGGGGTGCGGGCGGCCCTTCTGGCAGCGCAGCGGGCTATCTTTGGATATGCGCTGATACCTGCGTAGGCACGGGCACGTTGAGCGCAAAAGGCGGCAATGGCGGCAACGGCGCAGCTGTGAATTCAGCCGCGGGAGGCGGCGCAGGCTCAAACGGCGGCCTCATCTCCCTCTACACGAACACGGCGGTAAATCCCTTTACCCTCACAATAACGGGTGGCATTCGCGGCCTCAAAGCCGGCGCCTCGGGCACTGATGGGGCAAACGGCAACGCAGGCGAGGCAACATTCTACGCGATAGCGGAGGGCTGATAACATGAACAAACACCGCATAATCGCTAATTTCACCGTCGGCTTTTTTACTGTCATGGCCGCCTCTTCATTCTTCGACGGGGAGAATTGGGGGCTTAAATTCCTGCAATCCTGCGTCGGTGGCATCATCCAGGGCGGGCTTTCGGCTGCGCTCGAATACAAAAACGAGGCATACGCCAAAAGTGAGCGCAATGCCCGAAAGAACCCCATTAACGGCATCCCGCCTATGTGGCTGCTCTTCTAGTGGCTTATTTGGTCGGCCTTGCACTCCGGCGGGCTTCGCCCCGAGGCCCGCCGGCTCTGCATTCGGGGCAGGGGCGATAAAATGGGCGGAATTTGGCGAAAAATCGACTTTGAAAAAAACATCCCGCGCTCACTAGGTAGTGAGGCTTACGACGTAAAACGAGATTTTCCCTCCGAGGTGGAAAATCTACAAAATTACATCAAATCCTCACGGAGTAGTGAGAAACCCCTCCGCGTGCTCTTTTCAGGTCATAGATTGCGGTGGGTTTGGCTCAAAGATGGCGACACCATGCGAAGGCCCGAGCATGAAGTGAAAATGAAAAATTGGAAAACGCCCAAAAAGACTTACTCTTGGGAAAACGGGGCTTCTGTGGTTGTCAATGCCCGCACGCTCGAAATTTGGATGCGCTCACGGCCATACAAAAACCCCGTGCGCATGATTTACGCGAATTGGAGCAAAGCCGACCTTCTGGCCCGCAAGTTCTCAACCTGGGCCGGCATCGGCCTTATGGCGCTGGCTTCTGAGCATCCGGCGGATTGCCAGGCTGCGCACCTGGTGCTCGAGAGCAAGCTCCTTAACCCCTTTCTGCGCCCCCAGGCTGGCCTAGAAACCTCGCGCCGCATTGGGCTAGTATTCGACCACTCCCATAAGGACAAGCCCGAATTTACCGGCCAGGAGAGCATAGAGGGCGTTTTCGGGGCGGATTACATGTTTAGGGAATTTCCCCAGGAATGGCGCATGCATGCAAAGACGGACGCGGAGAAATGGGGGGAGTTGGAGGCCGCGCTCGGACAGGTTCATTCAGAGAGCGCGAAGCTCGCGGAGGGCCAGGCGGCAATCTTAAAAATACTGTTAAAGAAGTAAGAGCCTATGCTTATCCCTTTCCTGACAAAAACGGTGCAAGACCTCATCTTGAACCTCAATAATTACGTAGAAGCCCTCTACAATCTTATCTCTGTCTGGGCTAAGGACACATCTACAAAATCAACGTTCCTAGCGGCAATTTCCGAGCCTCATTTTCAAATTCACCAGCACCACAGCTTTGTATATGCTGACCAAACGCGCAACATTGGGGCAGCAACAACACTAGACCTTTTCCACATAAAAGCGCTAAACAATCCTCATCTAACTTACCTCTTCTTCTTCGAGAGATCAGGCATACGCGTAGACCTATATGAGGGTTCTACCTACTCTATCGCCGGCATACCAGTAACTTTTCTTGACCGCAACCGTAAAAACTCAGTAGCGCATGCTTCAGAATGCTTTCTTCTCCCCACAGTTAGCGTCATCGGCCGAATCATCTATCGCCGACATTATTTTTCTTCTGTCTCAACCGAGCTAAATTTCCGCGAGCATGAAGAATTTGTTTTGCGAGAGGACGAGGATTACCTAATCCGCCTCGTGAATACGTCGACGAGCGCCATAAACTATCAAATCATAATCAATTTCTACGAGGCTAATCTATGAGTTTCACTAATCGCCCACCTGGTGCAGAGCGCCTTTTGCCATACCGAGGCTGCGGCTTCCGCAATTGGCTTAGCCAGCGCGGCCTCTGCGAAGCCTGCAATTCAAGTTCGCCCCCCCTGGCTGTCTTTCTGCCTCGCCGCCTAGCTGGCACGCCCCAAAACCCTAACTTCAAGAAATAAGCTAACCCAAGAGAGCGGGGCAATCCAAAAGGATTAAAAAGGTTATACTCCTAGCACTTACAGGTTATACAAATGGTCGGCAAAATCAAACAAAAGGGGCTTTTTCCCGTGCGCGTGTATCTGACTGAAGGGGAAATTACGCCTATGGTGAAAGAAGCCGAAAAAGCCGGTTTTAGGCGGGTGGGTATACCAATCAAAAGGCAGAAGCCGCACGGCCTCGCCTCAGAATGGTTAGCTAATGCGGATGGTGTCGGCCCGTTCTTGAAAGCCTGCTTTACCTACTATTGCGCTCACGAGGCGGAGAGATTGAAGGAAGCCGCAGAAATCGCAGCCCAAAAGCGCGAGCTTGCGGAGCGCGAGGCGGCACTCCAAAATCCGGCCTTGCTGATGAAAACCGAGAAATCGGGGGAGTAGTGAGAAAATGCAGCTAGTAAGAAGCCCAGAGTTCGCTTTCCAGGGTATGCCCTCTCAGGGATACCCTGATAAGGCCACCTTCGAGGCCGCAGCGCAGGCTTACGGCGTCCAGGTCACATACGAGGGCAGCACGGCCCTAAACACCATCGAAAATTGGTTTTACAAAGAAGGCGTGCGCCATCATTACAAGCTCTAGAGTGGAAATATGGCTCTAGAATTGGAGAATGCGCCTGTGCCTGTCGGCCCGGATATGCTCACACAGCCCTATACGGGCCGAGAGGCTTTTTTGGATGCGGTTTTCCGCTATAACATCGATATTTGGTATTCCATCACTACGGACATCGAAAACGTGGGCCGGATAAAGTCGGCTTGGTTCTTTGCCGCGGGCATAAAGCATACCTGCGTCTGGCAAATCTGAAGGTGAGCCTATGAATGCCTTGCAAACTTACATCTCTTCGCACGAATACGCTAAAGTCGCAATCCTCGGCATGGGGGGCACGGGAAAAACTTACTTAGCCAGCACTTTGGATTTTCCCGTGCAGCGCATTTTCTACCTCGATGTAGTGGGGGCTTTCCGCAAATTCTTAGGCGCAGCCCCAGACATGCAGATATTCGAGGGGCGCATCGCCCCCGAAGCCAGCGCCATAAAGCCCCTGCTTGCGCACTATACTGCCCGTCGCTTCATTTTCGATATTTCCCTCATGCGCAGGAGCGAGATGGTGAAGCTCGCCGACAATTTGGCGGAATACCTGCTCATCGAAAACAAGCAGAATTGCGCCATGCTAGTGGATGAATGCGGGGAGCTTTTGCCCCAGGATGGGGGCTATTACTCCGAGATGCTGGAAAGCTGCATCCGAATTGGGCGCAATCGGGGCATGACCTTTTCGGTTCTCACATCGCAGCGCCCGCAGAAGGTCAATAAAAACGCCTTGGCGCTCTCGGATATTTATTGTATCTTGCGCACAAAACACTATCTCGATTTGGAGCAAATACGCAATCTTTTAGGCTTGGGAACTAAGGAATTTTACGAGGAAGAGGCGGCCCTAGCTCCGAGAATAAAAGCCTTGCAAATGGGGCAATATATGCTTACTGACGGCTTGGCGACAAGCTGGCACGGAGGGGAAAAATGAATAGCAGCGCCTATAACGCAATCGGCACTTTCTGCTTTGTGTTGGCAATATTTTTGTTGCTGGCAGCCACGCAGCACGTCGAAAGCCTATTTTTGCGCAATCTCTTTTTCTCAATTGAATTTATGGCCCTGGCTTTTCTTTTTTGGCAGGCCGGCACGATACAGCAAAAGGCAGAGCAAACAAAACGCGGGGGGGAAATCATGAGATACATAAAATTTGCAAACTTACGAATATTCGACTTTGTGGGCGTTGCGGCATTTTCTTTTGTCGCCGACAATTCAGGAATTACGTTTGCGCTCACAATCGGGCCGCAAGCGGTCAAGCAATTCCTGGCGGGCGCGAGCATGGCGCAGGTCATAATGAAGGCGAGCCAAAAGGAGGGGGAGACACCCCAGACTTCCGCAAAAAAGAAGGTAGGATA
>DYHT01000066.1 GCA_020723995.1 Chloroflexus sp. | reverse complement strand
AGGGTGAAATCCGCGTAATCCGTGTCCAAAAAATGACTGCGTCTTCCCGACCACGCTTAGATGTGATGCTACCGAAAATTCTATGGAATCTTATGGAATACGAAGCCGTTATCGGACTGGAAGTCCACGCCGAGCTTGAGACGCAATCCAAGATGTTCTGCGCCTGCCCGGTGGTGGACACCACCCAGGCCGCGCCCAACAGCGCCGTCTGCCCAGTGTGCGCGGGCATGCCCGGCACGCTGCCGGTGCTCAACCAGAAGGCGGTCGAGTATGGCCTGCGCGTGGCGCTGGCGCTGGGTTGCCAGGTATCGCCGGTCAGCATCTTTGCCCGCAAGAACTACTTCTACCCCGACCTGCCCAAAGGCTACCAGATCTCCCAGTACGAACAACCGTTAGCCCGCAACGGGCGGATCACCATCCTGACCTCGCAGGGGGAAAAGGTCATCTGCATCCGCCGCGTGCATCTGGAAGAGGACACCGGCAAACTGGCGCATGTTGAACCAGTAGGGGCGACCTTTGCGGTTGCCCAGGGCGGTGGCAAGCCACGCCCCTACACGTTGGTGGACCTGAACCGGGCCGGCGTGCCGCTACTGGAGATTGTCACCGAGCCGGATTTTTGCAGCGGCGAGGAGGTGCGCGCCTACGCCGAGGCGCTGCGCGCCATCCTGCGCTACCTGGGCGTCAACTCCGGGGATATGCAAAAGGGCGTGCTGCGCATTGAGCCGAATATTTCCATCCGGCCAGCAGTAGAGGCGGGGGTGAAACCCGCCCAACTTGGCACGCGGGTCGAGATCAAGAATCTGAACAGTCTCCGCGCCCTGGAACGCAGCGTAGCCTATGAGATCCGCCGCCAGGCTGAATTGCTCGAGGCGGGGAATGCCGTGCAGCAGGTCACCCTGGGTTGGGACGAGGCGAAAGAAGTGACCGTCGTCCAGCGCGTCAAAGAGGGCGAGGATGACTACCGCTACTTCCCCGAACCGGACCTCCCGCCGCTCGTGGTGGACGAGGGTTGGATCGCGCGGGTGCGCGCCAGTCTGCCCGAACTGCCCTCGGCGCGTTTCCAGCGCTTCCGTGAGCAATATGGATTAAGCGCTTACACGGCAAATGTGCTGGTGGAAGAAAAGGCGGTTACAGAATACTTCGAGCAGGTGGCGGCCGCCGCGCCATCGCTTTCGCCAAAAATTATCGCCAACTGGATCAGCGGAGAACTGTTCGGGCTGATGAATCAGGCCGGGGTGGAGGCGGCCGGCCTAAAGGTGCGACCCGAGGCGCTGGCGGAATTGGTGCAGATGACCGTTGAAGGTCAAATCAATCCAACCACCGGCCGGGAAGTATTGGGGGAGATGTTTGCATCTGGCCAGGGCGCGGCAGAAATCGTCAAAAGGCGCGGCCTGCAGCAGGTCTCGGATACGGACTTGATCGCCAAAATCGTCACACAGGCGCTGGATGAAAATCCGCAGGAGGCGGCGAGTTACCGCGCCGGCAAGCATTCAGTTGTCAACTGGCTGTTTGGGCAGGTGATGAAGAAAGCCGGCGGGCGCGCCAATCCGCAGGTGGTGCGGCAGGAATTGGAACGCCAGTTGGCCGCCCATAAAGAATGAGCTGCGATCTGTGGGGATGTTTACGCTGTGAAGAATATCACGAATAACGTCATTCAAGTTTATGGGTTTTGTCATATTGACGTAAAGTTGATAATCGTGTAACTTTAATGTATCCGAACAATACAGGTTAACTTGTGAATATGATCCTCCAATTCGCCATAGAGAGAGCATAAGGCGGGCGCCGTACCGGGTTGCCCGCTTATTATTTTAGAAAACCCACCCCAAAGTTCAGGAGATGAAACATGTCTGGAACAATTAATGAGTTTGAAATGGCGCAGCGCCAGTTCGATCACGTCGCAAAACTGCTTAGCCTTGACCCACAGATCGCCGAGGTGCTGCGCTGGCCAATGCGCGAGTTCACCTTCCGCATCCCCGTCCGCATGGATGACGGCAGCCTGCGCGTCTTCCAGGGCTTTCGCGTCCAGCACAATGACGCGCGCGGCCCCAACAAAGGCGGCATCCGCTTCCACCAGGCCGAGACATTGGATATGGTGCGCGCCCTGGCTACTTGGATGACCTGGAAATGCGCCGTGGCAGACATCCCCCTGGGCGGCGGCAAGGGCGGCGTGATCGTAGACCCGGCAACGCTCTTGACCTCCGAAAAGGAACGCCTGTGCCGCGGCTGGGTGCAGAATATGTGGAAGAACATCGGCCCGCGCCAGGATGTGCCCGCGCCGGATGTCGGCACCACCCCGCAGATGATGGGCTGGATGATGGACGAGTATTCCAAGCTGTCCGGCCAGTACACGCCGGGCGTCATCACCGGCAAACCAGTGGGCGGCGGCGGCTCGCTGGGCCGCACCGAGGCCACCGGTTACGGCGTCATCTACACCGTCCGTGAAGCCATGAAACATTTGAAGTTGGATTCCAAGAAATGCGTCGCCGCCATGCAGGGTTTCGGTAACGTGACCCAGTACGCCGCCATCGGCTTCATCGAAATGCTGGGCGGCAAAGTGGCCTGCGTTTCCTGCTGGGACCGCAAATACAAGACCTCTTATACCTACAGCCACACAGACGGCGTGGACCCGCGCTTCCTAATGACCATCACCGACGAGTACGGTACGATTGACAAAGAGAAGGCCATCACAGCCGGCTACATCGTCGAGGATGGCGAGGCCTGGATCACAAAAGAAGCCGACGTGTTGATGCCCGGCGCGCTGGGCGGCCAGATCAACGCCGACAATGTCAGCAAGATCTCCAAATGCGTCAAAATCGTGGCTGAGGGCGCCAATGGCCCGACCACGCCCGAAGCGGACGAGTATTTCAAGCAGAACGGCATCTTCGATATCCCTGACTTCCTGTGTAACGCCGGCGGCGTGACCACCTCGTACTTCGAGCAGGTCCAGAATGACATGAACTTTTACTGGTCGAAGGAAGAGGTGTTGGGCAAACTGGACGCCAAGATGACCTCGGCTTTCTATGCCGTGCTGGAAATGTCCGAGAAGCATAAGGTCTATATGCGCGATGCGGCTTACATGGTCGCCATAGATCGCGTGGTCAAGGCCATGCAACTGCGCGGCTGGGTGTAAATCCCGCCAATGATAAAAGACCCTAAAGGTTTCGCGAAGTCCCCGAAGGGGGGAGACCTTTAGGGTCTATTTTTTTTACTTGCTTCTTTGCTCAAAAATGATACAATCATTACAGAATGGACGCTGAAACGCTGCGAATCTTACTGGCTGTTTTTCTCGTCACCATGTACGTGCTGGCGGTCCTGTACCTGCGCCAGCGGCGACTTTCTTTGGGAGCGTATATTTTCTGGGGATTGTTCGCGCTCGTCGTCCCGGCGCTGGGACCGTTTCTGGTCATCCTGCTCTGGCCAGGGACAGGTGTATATTCAACTCGTGGGGCGAGGAGAAGGTATAAAACGTGAAACGTAAAATACTCTGCGCTCCCTTCGCAATGTTCAGGGCAAGCTTGGCGCTCTCAGCGGTTAACTTTTTCAGGAAGTAGCCCTATGAAACAAGACCGTTTTCTGCTCGGCATCCTGGTCTTTATCGCTTTGTTGATCGTCGCTGCGCTGGCGCTGTTCTTCGTCCGCAAGGATGTGCAAACCTCATACGGCGCGGAGGATACGCCCAGCGGTGTCATTCGCAATTACACCCTGGCGCTGCACAAGCGCGATTACGCCCGCTCCTACGGTTACCTGGCCGATAAGGAAAACAAGCCGGATTTTGACGCTTTCCGCCGTCTTTTCCTTGCCAACCAGTTGAATATAAGTAGCGCGGCGCTGAAGATCGGTTCCGTGACATCCTCCAGCGAAAGCGAGGCTTTGGTGGAGGTGACGGTGCTGCATGCCTCCGGCGGCCCCTTCTCGGAAGGCTGGAGCTCGACCGAGACTGTTACACTGCTCAAACAAAACGGGGCATGGAAAATCACCTATATGCCCCATCCTTACTGGTTCTGGGACTGGTATCAGCCAAATCGCAACCGGTGAAATGATTGACGGTTAAGGAGAAAACATGCGCACCATTCGCCGTCTTTACTTTTACGCCGTCGCCTTCATCAGCCTCGAAGTTGTCTTGTGGGGGCTGATCAGCCTGGCGCGCTCGTTCTTTGCCGCAGATGTCATCGGGGGCAGCGTCACCACCCTCGCCCAGGCGCTGGCGCTCATCCTGGTAGGCCTGCCGGTATTCGGGTTGCACTGGTGGGTGGCCCAGCGCGGGGCGGCCAGTGACGCCGAAGAGCGCGCCAACATCCTGCGCGCCATTTTCCTCTATGGTGTGCTACTGGCCACGCTTATCCCCGTCATCCAAAATTTCCTGGCCGCGCTGAACCACCTGTTCCTGCTGGCATTCAACCTCTCGACAGATTTCGCCCTGCTCGGCCAGCACCAGACCTGGAGCGACAACCTGATTGCCATCCTGATGAACAGTCTCGCGGCGGCTTACTTTATCATCGTCCTGCGGGCAGACTGGCAAGTCATCGCCCCCAAAGAAACCTATGCCGACATCCGCCGCATCTACCGCTACATCTGGGTTGGCTACGGACTGGCATTGGTCATCGCCGGAATCCAGCAAATTCTGAGTTTCGTGCTGACCATGCCAGAAATGATAGTCGGCTCGTCCTACCGCGCCACATTCGTCAACGGACTGGCGCTGCTGTTCGTCGGCGCGCCGCTATGGTTCTTCGCTTGGAAAATAGCGCAGGATGCGCTGGCCGAGCCGCCGGAGCGCGAGTCGCTGCTGCGGCTGGGCGTGCTGTATCTCCTGGCCCTGTCCGGCATCGTTACCGTACTGACCTCGAGCGGCGTGGTCATCTACACACTCCTGCGGCTCGCCTTGGGCGAGGCCATGACCTGGCCGGATTTCATGAACGGCGTCAGCGGGCCGCTTTCGATTGGCATTCCGCTTGGCGGCGTATGGGCTTATTACAGCCGCTGGCTGGGGCGCGCCATGAGCGAATCTCCCGATGCGCCGCGCCGCGCCGGCCTGCGGCGGCTGTATTATTACGTTCTCTCACTCATCGGCCTGGGGGCGAGTTTCACCGGCCTGGCGATGCTGCTATCCTTCGTGATTGACGCCGCCTTCGGAAATCTGCTTTGGGGCGATGCGCTGCGCCCGCGCCTGGCGGCTTCACTGGCGACTCTCTTCGCCAGCCTGCCGCTCTGGCTTCTGACCTGGCGGTCGATGCAGGCCGAAGCGCTGGCCGTCGGTGATTCCGGCGATCATGCCCGCCGCTCGGTCGTGCGCAAGGCGCACCTGTACCTGGTCATGTTCGCCAGCGTCATCGGCGGAATGGTCTCAGCAGTAGCCATACTTTTCAACCTGTTCAGCGCCCTGCTGGGCGAAACGCCGCTAGACTTTGGGCAGACCCTGCTCAATCAACTCCAGGTGTTGTTTCTGTTTGTATTGCTGGGCGTCTATCACGGTCTGACGCTGCGTCGCGACGGCCGCATGGCTACTCACGCTTTAAACTCCAGGCACGCCCTCTTCCCGGTATTGATCTTCGATCCAGGAGATGGCGACTCCTTCGCCCAAGCCATCCTGGCCGCGCTCCAAAAACAGACCCCGCGCCTGCCGGCTGCCATTCAGCCGCTCGCCCAGCCAATCAAAAAGGAGGCGCTGGCTGCGGTCAAGGCCGTGATCCTGCCCGGCGACCTGGCGCTCAACCCGCCCGAAGCGTTGCGGCTGTGGCTGCGCGATTTTAACGGCAGCAGGATTGTCGTCCCGCGCGCCCGCCGTGACAACGAATACGTGCTGAGCGGAGCCGAAGCATGGATTTGGACAGGCGGCGCGGGGCGTTCGCTGCAGGCCGCGGCCGGGCAGGCCGCGCAGGCCATCCGTCAACTGGCCGAGGGACAGGAAGTCCGCCAGCAAACCGGGCCATCCGGCTGGATGATCTTCGTCTGCGTCATCGCAGCGTTATTCGGCCTGCAAATCCTGTTCATGCTGTTTGGCATGGCCGCCTCGTTTTTATTCGACTAGCGCCTACTCACTTTGACTTTCTCAGGATATACTTTACTTACTTTTGGAGAGAATTGACAATGAAAGTAACCGTCTTACAAGAAAGTCTGGCTCATGGATTGAGCATCGTTTCGCGCGCCGTTTCGCCGCGTAGCACCCTGCCGGTGCTCTCGAACGTGCTGGTCGCGACCGACGAAGGCCGGCTGCGCCTTTCGGCCACCAACCTGGAACTGGGCATCACCTGCTGGATCGGAGCCAAGATCGAGGAAGAAGGCTCGACCACCGTCCCGGCGCGCACCTTCGTGGACCTGGTGGCGACTCTGCCAGCCGAGCAGATGAACTTTAGCCTTAGCCCGGCCAACCAGACCCTCAACGTGCGCTGCGGGGCCTCGAATACGGATATCAAGTGCATTGACGCGCAGGAGTTCCCGCCGCTGCCGGTTCCGGAACTGGAAGGCGCCATCCAGATCAACGTGGCCGATTTCAAGGAGATGACCCAACAGGTGGTCTTCGCCGCTTCGGTGGACGAGGCGCGCCCGGTGTTGATGGGCGTGCTGGTGACGGTGGATAAAGACACCATCACGATGGCGGCCGCGGATGGCTTCCGCCTCTCGGTGCATAAGGCCACGCTCTCCCAACCCGCACCACAGCCGGTGACGGCTATTATTCCGGCGCGTGCCTTGAGCGAACTGGCGCGGGTGGCAGCGGATGGCAACGAGATGATCGCGATGGTGCTGCCCAAAGGCCGCGGCCAGGTCATTTTCCGCGTCAAGGATGTTGAACTGGTCTCACAGTTGATTGATGGCGCCTTCCCGGATTACCAGCAGATCATCCCGCGTTCGTACAAGTCGCGTACGCTGCTCTCCACCCAGGCATTGCTCAAGGCTTGCAAGCAAGCCGAAATATTTGCCCGCGAAGGCTCCAACGTGGCGCGGCTGAATATCAAGTCCAGCGGCGAGCTGGAGCCTGGCTCGGTCGAAATTTCCGCTCAGTCTGAAGAGACCGGCTCAAACGAGACGGTAGTCGCGGCGACCATCGAAGGTGTCGGTCTGCTGATCGCCTTCAACGTAAAGTACATGCGCGAGGCGCTGGAGGTCATCAAGACCCCCAACGTGGCCTTGGAAACATCCGCTCCGAACGCGCCCGGCGTCATTCGGCCGGTGGGCAACGATGACTTTCTGCATGTGATCATGCCGATGAATTTGGGTTGAAAGTTGCAAGTTTTAGGTTGCAGGTTGAGCGTCAGGGTGTAGAATCACGCTGACGCTTTTCCTTATCGCGGCCTTCCGCCTTCCGAAATGACTCTCCCCACTCCCTCCAACGACCGCATCCTCAGCATCTACCTGACGCTGAATCAGTACCCGATTCTTGGCAGCCGCATCCGCGCCCGTATGCGCCGCGAACTCTTCGGGCGCGGTATCATCAGCCAGGAAACGCTGGAGGCAGAAGCGCGTCAGAAAGCCATCGAATCCCAGATTCGCGAGGGACTGCACGATCCTTTTTCAGAAGAACCGTCTGAAACCTGGGAACTGCGCCTGTCGCGCCTGCGCGATGCCCTGACGGACTTTTATTTTGCCTACAACCTGCCCTACGAGGATTTCGAACGCATCGTCCGCGCCATCCTGACCGAGCGCGGCAACGGAGAAACCGATTTTGTCTGGTTCAATCCGGAACTGGCCCCGCAGGACATGCTCGTCGAGCAAGCCGAAATGATCGAACGTATGCCGCTCGAAGAACGCCAGAAGTACGAAGCCCGGCTGCATGAAATCAAAGTGGTGTTGATCCGCACGCTGGTCAGCGATCACCTGGCCTATCTCAAGATCGCCCGTCAGTGGTTTACGGTGACAGATCTGAAAGAGATCCGCCGCCGCAAAATCGGCGGCGGCAAAATAGGCGGCAAAGCCGCCGGCATGTTGCTGGCGGCGCGCATATTGAATGAAACCGCCCCGGCCGAAGTGCGCGCGGCACTCAAAACGCCGGTTTCCTTTTTCGTCGGCTCGGATGCTTTTTACAATTTTATGTCACTGAATGGGCTAATGCACTGGAACGATCAGAAATACAAGCCCGAGGAGCAAATCAGCGCTGATTATCCCGTCATCCAGGCCGAATTTTCCAAAGGCCAGTTCCCGCCCGAAATCATCACTCGTCTTGAAAAAGTGCTTACGGAAGCCGGCCGCCAGCCGCTCATTGTGCGTTCCTCCAGCCTGCTGGAAGATAACTTTGGCACTTCCTTTGCCGGAAAGTACGAAAGCATCTTCTGCCCAAACCAGAGTGCGCCCGAACAGAATCTGCACGCTCTGACCCAGGCCATCGCCCGCGTCTACGCCAGCGTGTTCAATCCGGATGCGCTGATTTACCGCCATCACAAGGGCCTGGCCGATTACGATGAACGCATTGCCATCCTGATCCAATTCGTTGAGGGCCAGCAATTTGGGCGCTATTATCTGCCGCACGCGGCCGGCGTGGCCTTCAGCCGCAACCTGTACCGATGGTCGTCGCAGATCAAGAAAGGCGACGGGTTTATACGGCTGGTCTGGGGTCTCGGCACGCGGGCGGTGGAGCAAATTGGCGACGATTACCCGCGCCTGGTGGCGCTCAGTCACCCGCTACTGCACCCGGCTGATTCGCCCAGAGCCATCCGCCATTATTCGCAGCGCTACGTGGATGTGATTGACCTGCAAGCCAATGCCTTCCAAACGCTGCCCGTTCACGCCACGCTGACACCGAGCTATCCGCCCGTACGCTGCATCGCGCAACTGGACGAAGGCGAGTATCTCAGTCCGCTGCGCACCAGCTTGGTGGATGCCGAAAAACTGGTCATCACCTTCGATGATTTGCTGCGTCGTACACCGTTTGCGGAACGCATGCGTCTCATTCTGCAAACACTCGAAGCGCACTACCATTCGCCGGTGGATACCGAATTTGCGCTGGAAATACTCGAGCCGGGTTCCGCCCGGCCGGAGGTACGCATCGCCCTGCTGCAGTGCCGCCCGCAAAGCCAGTTGGCCGATGCCAGCGAAGTCAGTTTGCCAACCGGCCTGGCTGCGGAAAACATCATCTTCTCGACACGCCGGATGGCGCCGCGCGGTAGCGTGCGTGAAATCCGTTACGTGCTGTTTGTCTCGCCGGAAGGTTATTTCGCACTTGAATCTGAAACAGAACGCACCAAACTGGAACGCGCCATTGGGAAATTGAACGCCACCCTGAAAAAACAGACTTTTATCTGCGTCGGGCCGGGGCGCTGGGGCACGTCCTCGCCGGACCTCGGGGTGGGCATCGGCTACGGAGACATTTACAACACACGTGCCCTGGTCGAACTGTCCGGGCAGGGCATCGGCGTCGCGCCGGAACCGTCCTTCGGCACGCATTTTTTTCAAGATCTGATGGAAGCGCAGATTTTTCTGTTGGCTGTTTTTCTGGATGACGAGGATATGGTCTTCAACCACGACTTTTTCTATACCACCCCCAACCGCCTGAAAGACTGGCTGCCGGCCGATAAACTGTTGCCTGCCTGCCTGCGCATCATTGCAGTGGAAGACTACAAGCCCGCTCACCATCTGACTTTGGTGATGAACGATGACGAGAGCCGGACAATTGCCTTTCTAGAGCCTGACACAACATAGAACATAAATTCTAATATCAACAA
>DYHT01000065.1 GCA_020723995.1 Chloroflexus sp. | reverse complement strand
GGTAGGGCAGGTTTCTTACCTGCCTTTCATTGGCGGCTATGGAAAGCCGCCCTACAATGTGATGGAAAAAGGGATGAGCGATGAAACTATATTTTGCCACCGACGTGCATGGTTCCGAGATCTGTTGGAAAAAATTCATCAACGCCAGCAAATTCTACGAGGTGGATACCCTCATCCTTGGCGGGGATATGACCGGCAAGGCGATTGTACCCATCATTGCCCAGGGCCACGATAAGTACAAAGTGACCTTGCTGGAACAGGAAACCATTCTGGACGGCCGCGATGAGGTCGAAAAGATGGTGCAGACCATTCAGAATCGGGGCTATTATCCCTACGTAACCGAGCCGGATGAAGTGGCAAGCATCTCTTCCACACCCGGCAAGTCGGATGAGCTTTTTCTCGTTCAGGCTTTGAAGAGCGTTCAACGCTGGATGGATTATGCCGATACGAAACTGGCCGGAACGGGTGTGCGTTGCTACGTTTGTCCGGGCAATGATGATATGTTCCAGATTGACGCGGTGATTGCCGCCTCGAAGTATATTGAGAACGTTGAGGGTCGGGTGATCGAGCTGGACGAATACCACGAGATGATCAGCTCCGGATGGTCAAACCCAACCCCCTGGGATACCCACCGGGAGGAGCCGGAAGAAGCCCTGCAGCGGCGCATCCAGGCCATTATCAGCCAGGCGCGGGATGCCTCCAATGCGGTCTTCAACCTCCACGCGCCGCCCTATGGCAGCGGCCTCGATGAAGCCCCGGAATTGACGAAAGACCTGCGTCCCGCCTATGCTGGTCGCTCGTTGGTGCCGGTGGGCAGCCAGGCGGTAATGGCTATCATAGAGAAATATCAACCGCTGCTTGGCCTGTTTGGCCACATTCACGAAGGCAAGGGCACGCGCAAGTATAAGAAGACCTTGTGCATCAATCCGGGCAGCATGTACGAACAGGGGATACTGCATGGCGTGGTGATCGAGCTAAAACCGAAAAAGATTGGCAGCTATCTCCTCACAACGGGATAGGTACACCACAACGGCGTAGAACCTGGGAAAGGAGGCAGCGTATTGACCGGAAGATATATGTTCATCACTTTCATCCGTGGTTTCAGTACTCCGAACTGAGATTGGCGAAAGTCCAGAAAAACTTGCAAAGGAGATTCAGATGAGTAATGTAACTTTGTTCGTTCGCAAGGCAAGCGGGCTGGTACGGGCCTGGTCGGTCTTCGACGCCTTCATTTACGCCACCTTCTCCATCAACCTCATCACCCTGGGCCTGTTCATCTTCTCGTATTGCTGGTACTTTGGAGGCAGCCTGGGGACGGCGGTTGTCATTGGCGGCGCCTTCACCATCTTCGAGGTCATAGTCTACGCCAGCCTGATCTCGGCCATGCCGCGCGCCGGCGGCGACTATGTCTGGCAGAGCCGCATCCTGGGGCGCGGCATTGGGTTCCTGCTCAGTGTCACCGGCTGGTGGTTCATCCTGTGGTTGTGGGTTCCGCTCTACGGTCAGATGCTGGCCTATGAGTTCCTCACCCCAATGGCCGCCCTGCTCGGCTCGCCGAAGACGGCGCTGTGGTTTACCGGCACCCCCGAAGGCTTGTTGACCGGCATGTTGCTGGTCTGCGCCATTGTCTTCGTCTACATCGCGATCGGCATGAAATGGTACGCCAGGGTGCAGAAAGTTTGCTTCTACTTGGGGATGGTCGGTCTGGGGCTGGTCTTCATCTTGCTGCTGTTCGGTGACAAGATGTCCTTCATTGCCGGGCTGAATGCCAACTTACCGGTATTGTATGGTCTGCCGCCGGGCGATTACTATGCCGCCACCATCGCGGCTGGGGAGGCGGCCGGCACCACCTTCGGCCCAGTAGGGACAGTAGCCCTGGGCGCCAGCATGGCCTTGATCCCAATGATCGTCTTCTTCAACCTGTGGCCGAACTGGGGCTCGACGCTGTATGGTGAGGTGCGCGGCGCTTCTGATTACAAGCGTAACTTCTGGGGGATGACGGCCGCGGTCATCGTCACCGCCGTGCTTGCGCTGATCTTCTTCGCCCTGATTGACAAGACCATGGGCTGGGACTTCTATCACAACGCCAACGGTGCCTTCTGGAGCAACATATTCTACGGAACAGAGGTCCCGATCCCGATCTGGCCTTACCCGGTGCAGTTCGCCACCTTCCTGACTTCCAGCCGGGCCCTGCAGTTGTTGGTGGTCTTCCTGGTCGGGATGTGGTGGTTCGGCTGGTCGGGGACGGTGTTCCTTTCCTCGACCCGCGTGATCTTCGCCACCGCATTCGACCGCATGTTGCCCGAATGGGCTTCGAATATCGAACCCCGCACCCGCACGCCGATCAATGCCCTGTTGCTGATGGTCATCCCGTCGGTAATCATCTCGGGCCTCTACGCATATAACGTAGTCGGTTTCAGGTCACTCGTGATGGATGCTACGCTGGTGATCGCGGTGACCTTCCTGGGAACGACGCTGGCCGCCATCCTTTTGCCGTGGCGACAGAAGGAAGTCTTTGAAGGGTCACCGATCGCGCGTTACGGCCTGCCAGCCTGGCTGAATTGGATCGTGATGCTGCTCTTCGTCGCCGCCGCAGGCTACCTCATTTACCTGACCTACGGCTACGCCCAGGCGGTCTTTGCCCAATGGGGCGACCAGACCACCCTGACCCGGGCGATGATCGCGTTGGTCTTCCTCTTGAGTCTGGGCAATATTGCTCTGCTGGTGTATCTCGTGGTCTTCGTCGGCCGCAAGATACTGGCCAGAGAGCGCATCCCGCTGGTGGTTGCGGCAGGGTTGATCTTCTTCGCCTTCCTCGACTGGTTGCTGGTGGTCTGGTTCTGGGACCCGGGCTACCTGTATGGCATCGGATGGCAGAACAGCACTTCGATGCTGTTCATGATCATTATGTACACCCTGGCCGCAGGCATCTACTTTGGCTTCAGCGCTTACCGCCGCAAGCAAGGCATTGACGTTGACAAGATTTACAAGGAGATCCCGGTCGAATAGGGACGTGAAGCAACTTCCCAATGATTCGGGGGATGTTGGCGGGCATACGCCCGCCAACATCCCCAACACCTGGATTTCCGTCAAGGCAAACTCCGGAGAACCAGAGCCGGAGAACCATTAAATTGACTCAGGGAATTTATGATGCTACAATGTATGGCATCAACCAGATGCGGTTATGTGTACGTCATGATTTTTCATCAGGATATACTCTTGATTTGGATGAAGGGCTACTGCCACCCGATCCGCGAAGCAGATATGCGGGCGCGTGGCGTCATCCCGGCTGACTTGCTTGCCAAAATCCCGGATGTTTCTGGCGCGGTCTTCCCCAGCCTCGACCAGATCAGTGTATCAAAAGAACTGATCGTCAAGAACTGGGATTCGGTCGTGGGCGCGAATATTCAGGCTGCTCCGTAAATAACTTCAATCGTTTCAACTATGGCGAGACCCTGCCCTGTGGCGGGGTCTCGCTACAGAATACCAGCTCTGAGGTAGCTCATACATGGCCCAAATCACTTTCCCAGCCTCGAGAGTCAAGATGCCAGCCTCCAGCCTGAAAAACTGGATTGGCGTGGCGCCCTTTTTCCTTTTTGCGCTCCTTTTTCTCATTTTGCCATCCGTGCGCTTGCTTGCTGGCAGTTTCACCGACACTGAGGGCCGCTTCACACTGGCGAATGTGCTGGCTCTATTTACTCAGCCGTACATTCTCAAAGCATATTGGTTGAGCATTCGCATTAGCGCGGTCACCGCGCTCAGCGGCGGTATTTTTGGCTTTTTACTGGCTTATTCGGTGACAGTTGGCGGCCTGCCTAAAGCCCTTCGCCCGGCGTTGATCACATTTTCGGGCGTGGCTTCCAACTTTGCCGGTGTGCCGTTGGCATTTGCTTTTGTGGCTACATTGGGGCGGACAGGATTTATCACCGCAATACTTAAAAATATTTTCAATATGAACATCTATGATACTGGCTTCAACCTGTATAGCTTTGTCGGATTGAGTCTGACTTACATGTATTTCCAATTCCCGCTGATGGTGCTGGTCATGGCTCCCGCGCTGGATGGATTGAAGCGTGAGTGGCGCGAGGCGGCAGAAAATCTGGGCGCGAATTCCATCCAATATTGGCTACACGTCGCCATGCCCATTCTCCTGCCATCCATATTAGGCGCGATGATCCTTTTATTTGGAAACGCGTTCGGCGCCTATGCCACTGCCTACGCGCTGACAGGCGGCGCTCTGCCCATCATCACGATCCAGATCGGGGCGCAGATCCGCGGCGACGCTCTCCATAATCCCGGCCTGGGCTATGCCATGGCGATGGGCATGATCTTCATCATGGCAATTTCGCTGGCCGGCTATTCCTGGCTGCAGCACAAGACGGAAAGGTGGTTGCGATGAGTGTCTTAGCCCGGTTACGAAAAATCCCGTTTTGGAGTTGGGTGTGGTTTATCCTGGGGGTGCTGTATTTTATCCTGCCGTTATATGCCACATTGGATTTTTCCCTGCGCATGCAGCGCGATACGCTCGGTTTTAGGTCGTATGAAAAGGCATTTGCGGATCCTCAGTTTATCAAGACATTTACTTATTCTATCACACTCGCAATTGCGACCATTATTGCGAGCATAATTCTTATCGTGCCAACAGCATACTGGATCCGCTTGCGCCTGCCTGAAGCGCGGCGGATCGTGGAGTTTATCACCCTACTACCTTTTGTGATTCCTGCGATCATCCTCGTTTTCGGGTTGATCCGGGTCTATAGCGCGCCATTTAAGATTCCCTTTACAGATGTTGTATTGTTACAGTCTCTCACAACTTTCAAATTCGGTACAAATATCTTGGTCGTCGCCGGTTATATGGTTTTGGGGTTGCCTTACATGTACCGCTCCGTGGACACGGGCATGCGCACCGTTGATGTGCGCACCTTGACCGAGGCCGCCCAAAGCCTGGGCGCGAACTGGCTGACAATCATCGTGCGCGTGATCCTGCCAAACTTGCGGGCGGCCTTGTTGAGCGGCGCCTTGCTGACTTTTGCCATTGTGGTCGGCGAAGTGGTTCTGGCGTCATTCTTGGGCGTGCCTGCTTTTGGTCCGTATCTCTTTTTGCTGGGCCAGCACCGCGCTTACGAACCGGCCGCGCTTTCCTTCGTCACCTTCTTGCTGACTTGGGTTGCGATGGGTATCATCCAACTGGTCACTGGTGGGCAGGGCCAGGCCGCCGGCGCACACTAACGATTACGAAGAGGTTATCATGGCATTTCTGGAGATCAATAACATAAGCAAAAGCTTCGGTAAAGTTGAGGTTGTAAAGGATTTCAAACTTCAGGTGGAAAGAGGAGAATTCGTATCCTTCCTTGGGCCGAGTGGCTGTGGAAAGACCACCACCCTGCGCATCGTGGCAGGGTTTGAACCCCCCTCCAGCGGCAGGATTGTTGTCAACGGCGAGGATATAACCAACAAACCCCCCAACCAGCGCGATGTGGGCATGGTTTTTCAGGCCTATGCGCTTTTTCCCAATATGACGGTGGCGGGTAACATCGGTTTCGGCCTCCAGGTGGCCAAAAAATCGTCCGCAGAGATCAAAAAGCGCGTGGCTGAAATGCTGGAGTTGATCCACATGTCTGACTTCGGCGGGCGCTACCCATACCAACTATCCGGCGGGCAGCAGCAGCGCGTGGCTCTCGCCCGTGCGCTGGCGCTGAGTCCTCAAGTGCTGCTGCTCGACGAGCCGCTTTCCGCGCTGGACGCGAAGATCCGAGTTGCGCTGCGCTCTGAAATTCGCAGCATCCAACGAAAACTGGGCATCACAGCCGTTTACGTCACCCACGATCAGGAAGAGGCTTTATCCCTTTCGGATCGCGTCGTTGTGATGCACAACGGCGAGATCGAACAAGTGGGCACGCCCTTCGAGATCTACAACTTTCCCCAGACTGCGTTTGTTGCCAATTTTGTCGGGACATTGAACGCGGTTAGCGCAGAAGTCATTGACCCGGCCAGCCACACCCTGCGCGTAGAGGGTATGAATATCCAGGCTGCGCAAGGTTTGGATGGCAAGCAACGCGGCGACAAGGTGATGCTCGCCATTCGGCCCGAGCGGCTCAGCTTCGAATCCGAGGGGAAAAAGGCCAACCTGCTGGATTGTACGATCGAGAATATCACCTTCCTTGGGTCCATCGTCCGCGTCCAGGTGCTAATAGGTGACAGCAGATTGGATATGGATACTTTCAATAATCCGTTTCTCGAACTTCCCAAGATCGGCGATAAGGTAAAAATAACCTGCTCGCGCGAGGCCGTTTTAATCTTAAACCACTAACCTGAATGAACCGGAAGAAGCAAAAATTATCCACGAATCCGGAAAAGAATATCCACGAAGTTCACGAAGTTCACGAAGTTCACGAAGTTCACGAAGTTCACGAAGATCACGAAGTTTTTCTTTTCGTTTTTGCTTCGTGAACTTTGTGGAAGAAAACCCTTGCTCTTCGTGTAAGGTATCAAAACACGACACTGATCCAGCATGGGCGTTTCTACACCCAGGATGATTACCCGGACATTGAACTCTTCGCCACGACTGCACTGCTGGCGCGCAAGTTTTCCCCCGATTATCTACTAATCCATCCTATGGGTATGGATTACATGGGCGAAAAATATGGCGCCGATTCCAGCGAGTATCGCAACCATGCCATTCGACAGGACATGTGCCTATCCATCCACATCGTAGAGTGGATGGAGCGAGGCTACAATATCCTCATCACCGGCGATCATGGCATGAACGCCGACCGGCTGCACGGCGGCACCACGCCCGAGGTACGTGAAGTTCCCCTGTATTTGATCAGACCCAATCGCGCCGGGAAGGGTGACACGCAAGAAGTGATCTCACAACTCCAAATCGCGCCCACTATCTGCAAATTGCTGGATGTCACGATCCCTGAAACGATGAAACAAGCCGCGATTGTTTAACCCATTTCGTTTATATTTATTTCAGCTTCTCAAAGGCTGCCTGGGCTGCTTCGCTGGGAGAGGCTTGATTATTCACGACTTGCAAGACGGCCGACCTCAACAGCGGCGCGAGGATGGATGTGATCTGCGTTGGGGGGATCAACTGCGCGGATGTCCCAGCATTTCTTACCAATAACCTTAAATTCTCATTTTTCCAGAGCGCCAATGCGGATGGGCGTGGGGGCAGGTAGCCCAGGGCGAAGGTCCATGCGCCCAGGAATTGGTTTTCGACCAGGTATTCCGCCAATTCAACGGCCGAAGTTTGTTGAGCGGGGTAAGGCGCGGCGACAGCCCAGACCCAGCCATCGGCCAGAGAATAGGGTGAGCCGCGCAATCCCGGCAGCGGCAGGGCGGCGGAATCGACAGGCGCTTTATGCAGATAATTTGAGGCCCAGGTAATGATAGCATCTGCGCGGCCGGCGCGGAAAGCTTGCCAGGCCTGGTCATCGCTCGCATATTGAGCGACAGAGGCTGAAAATCCCCCGTTCTGGTAAAAGGCAAGTACTTCGGAGAGAATTTGGGGATCAAGCGTTGGGTGGCTCTGGCTATCTATTAATGAACCGCCGGCGGATTGGTACAGGGCAAGTGTGACGAGCGCCTGCGGGTCGGCGGCTGGAAAAGCAAGCACCACCTGACTGGCTTGGATCAGGTCCCAATTGGGCTGCAAATCTCCGCTGGCAGAAGGGCGATAGACCAGTACGAGCGTATCGCCGGCGAATGGCAGGCCGAAGGTCGTGTCTTGCAATTGCGCCAGTTGCTGGGCGTAATCATACCAATCTGCGCTGGTCAGCACACCGGTCAGGTTATCGAGCGGGTGGATCAACCCCTTGAGCGCTGCGGATGCCATATCCTGATAGCGGAGGGCGATCAAATCCGGCAAGGCGGATGGGGCGGCCTGGCGGGTGGCTGCCAGGGATTCGAGCAGCCCGGCCGGACCACTCTCGGCCTTGACCCGCACCTCGAGCCTCAGGCCGGGGTGCGCCGCGCTGAATTCGTCCAGGCGGGCTTTGAGCAGATTCCCCTCAGGCGTGCCGTTTGACGGGTCGAGCTGGGGGGGTAGCCAAATGCGGATTAAACGCGCCGCCGGCTGCTCGGTCGGAGCGAGTCCGGGTGTGCTCAACAACGGCGTGGCTGTAAGCCCTGGAGAGAGCGTAGGGGCGGGCGATGTCGAGGCCGGCGCGCATCCTGCTAAGATGTAAAGTGGAGTGAGGAGCAGCGATACGGCACGCACCCAAAGACCGGGTTTCATGATATTTCGACGGGTGTGTTGAGCAAGGCGAGCAGTAATTTGACCGCGTTCTGCACGTCGTTGTAGTCCACCATTTCGGAGGGGGAGTGGACATAGCGGCACGGGATGGAGAGGCAGCCGGCGGGGACGCCGGAGCGGGCAAGCTGCATGGCACGCGCGTCGGTGGTGCCGCCCTCCAGCACCTCGCGCTGGTACGGCAGTTCGGCCTTCTCTGCTGTGCGGATCATCCAGTCCACGATGCGCGGGTCGGCAATCATGCCCGCGTCTTTGACTTTGACTGCCGGGCCTTTGCCCAGGCTGACTTCCATTTTGCTGCCCTTGGGCGTATCGCCCGTGCCGGTAACATCAATGGCCAGGCCGAGGTCGGGATCCAGGCCGAAGGCCGCGCCCGTCACGCCGCGGATGCCGACTTCTTCCTGCGTGCTGAAGACGAAGTACAGCTCGTGAGGTGTATTTTTCAGGCCGCGCAGGACTTCGATCAGGACGGCACAGCCGATGCGATCGTCCATGGCTTTGGCGACCAGACGGCTGCCCAGGTCGAGGAAGGGGCGCTCGAAGGCGGCCACATCGCCAACTTTGACTGGGCAGGCCTTGCGGTTCGCCGCGCCGACATCAATGAAGAGCTGCTCGATAGTGTAGGCTTTGGTCGTATCGCTGATACGTTCACCCCCGATGACGCCAGGGATGCCAGCCGCGAAACGGATGCGCCCACCCAGCAGCGTGTGCGGACGCACCCTGCCGAGGGTGGTGAAGCGGATGAAACCGTTATCGTCAATGTGGGTGGCGATCAGGCCGATCTCGTCCATGTGGGCGGCGAGCATGATTTTCTTGCCATTCTTGCCTGGATTGCCTTTGCGGGCGATCAGGTTGCCCAGCACATCCACGCGGATTTCATCGGCTAGGGGTTTGATTTCCTCGCGGATGACCTCGCGGATGGTGGTCTCGTAACCGGAGGGGGAGAAGGTTTCGGTCAGTTTTTGGAGGAGAGGTTTCATAGGTTAGTCCGTGTAGGGGGTATGTGGGAGAGAAAAAACGACAACGAATGGAGAACGAATAAACGAATAAGACGGACAACGAATGGGAACGAATAAACGAATAAGACGGGCAACGAATGGAGAACGAATAAACGAATAAGACGGGCAACGAATGGAGAACGAATAAACGAATAAAACGGACAACGAATGGAGAACGAATAAACGAATGGGAACGAATGACTATGGAGGATCGCGCTGCCAGCGCTGGCGGCGATGGTCGGCGACTTTCTTGGGTGGGAAGATGCGTTTCCATTCCAGCCGGCGTCTGCCAAAATTAAAGAGCAAAACGACATTATCGTCCGAGGCGGCAAGATAATCTATACATTGGGCAATCTCGTCGTTGTTGAGAGGGTAGAAATGGGCTTTATATTCGACCAAAAGCGTTTGCGAAATACGGTGATCGGGACGGTAGAAATTCACCAGATTACCATTCTCGTCGTAGATGGGCAATTCCGGTTCGCGTTCAATGGGAAGGTCGGCGTCCAGGTAACGCTGGTGTATCGCGTTGTGATAGGTTGACTCGCGATGTCCTGGGCCAAGGTCGTTATGAACAGCCATCGCCAGGCCAATGACTTTGTACGTCAGACCTTGCAAAACATCATCCACCAGCCCCGGCTTTTTGTCTACCATCGTTTATTCGATACCTTGCCTGTCGCCATTCGTTTATTCGATACCTGGGGTGGACTGCTTAGTTTAGACACGAAAACTGGTCTGCTTAGGTGCGGTCCT
>DYHT01000064.1 GCA_020723995.1 Chloroflexus sp. | reverse complement strand
TCCCACTTTCGCCTAACGAAAATGGCGCGCTGACCTTTTTGCAGTGGAGTCATACGATGGGATTACGCCAACTTTGATCTCCTCATGGCTTTACCACCAAGCCGGCTACTTTGCATACAGCGCAAAAGCAAAGAGTTCATAGTAGATGGATGGAATGAAGTGCAAGCGCACCGTCCGATCTGCCTGGGCTTCCAGAAGCATTTCAATCTGATTCGGCGGCAGCGAATCCGCAGCTACTAAATCAACCTCACCCTTGAGCAAGGCTTCAACGGCCTTCTCCGGGGCGAGAAATCGCAGGATGATCTTGGGGGTAGCAGGAGGCCCTTGGTAATAGTATGGATTAGCAATAAAAACGATTTTCTTACCAAATTCCCAATGACTGACGACATATGGCCCGGTAACGAGCGGTTGCCGATTCACTTCAGGCAGCCAACCCCAATACGAGAGGGGCACATCAGCCAGCCTTTGTCCGTCGCTGAGTATCTGATGGGATGGCTGGCGGCCAATGGGCGGGAGGAAGTAAGGTTGTCCTACGAAGTTGGCTCTTGCTCGCCCTTGATAACCCGGTTTCCAGGTTACGACGTAAGCCATGTCGCTCATGAAATCCACGTCTAGTATCTTCTCGCAAGGTAGCCGGAACGCCTCTGCGACGGTTTCTAGATTGCAAAGGATCCGATAAGAGAGTGCATAGTCACCTTTAGACACCGGGACGCCATCCGACCACGTCAGCCCATCCACGAATTCATACTTCACGACCAGTTGGCTCATTTGCACTGTGCCACCATTATAAGTAATCTCGTTTCCCTGGGCATCGAGGATATGAACGCCCGGCCAGAGTTCAACCGCGTTTCCGTCCACATCCACAACTTTTTCTCTTTCGTGGACCTGTACAACATTGACCTTGACCGCCCCATTTTCGATTGTGGGTATCTGTTTGAGCATTTCCGGCTGGTAATCGTAGCCCACATTGGTGTAATCGACTCCAAACAGCAGAGCACCAATCAGCCGGGTGATGTAAGAATCGTCTACCAGTACGGAAAGGGAGGTTGGCTCCGACCTCTGGGTGATCACAATGGTATCTCTGCCAGGAATGATCCACTGCGCAATGTTCCATGTATACAACGATTCGGTCGAATCTGGAGTGAAGTTCTGCAGTGCGGTGTTGCTTGCATAGACATCGACACGGTTGAAAAGCGGCAGAGTAGGGAGATCGCGTATGTACTCTTCCTGAACGATGCGATAGGCAGTTCGCTGGGTTTCTCGGCTGAGGCTGCTTGTAGCAAGGCGGGTGGCCTGGTCGGCCTTCGGGTTGCACCAGCCCACGTAGTTATCGCCCTGCCAGTTATTTTCTGCCAAAGGGATTTGGTCACACTGGTAAAGTGTGCGCCCGTTGGGGTTGGTTTGGCTAAGCCAAGCATAAGCAAGCAACTCGAAATCGCGGCGCTTGAGGCCCGTTTCGTAGAGCCATTCGCCTGAAACGCGATTGTGCTCTATAAGCAGTCCGCAGACCTTCATTTGCCTCTTGAAGACGGACGACCAGGTCATCCGAAAATCAGCCTCGCTGGTGGTCAAGGTGAGGCGCATTTCCTGGCCACTGGAGTTGGTGCGATAGATAGCGCCCTCGGCGAGCTTCCAACCGGCCTCCTCGAACAAGGACTTGCCCTTCTCGGGATCAAAGGGATAGCTCACCAAACTGGGGGCATCTTGTGGATAGGCCCAGTGTCCCAAGGGGACAAACGAAGTCATCTCGAAGAGCCTCGTGTCTTCGAGCCAGGGGTATACTGAACGGATCAGCTCTGCCCGATTGATGCAGTGGGCGATCCCTTGCCGGACGCGCAGGTCGCCCAAAATGGGATGGGGCACAGTGAGGGAGGGTGTAGGGTATAGGGTGGACAGCTCTCCCATTGGCGATACGAACATTGACCTTCTAAATAAAGCGGCTGTCGCGACGACTATCAAAATGATGAGTAGCAAACCCATCAGTTTGAATACTCGTTTTTTATGAGCTGCATCTTTGAATAGGCTCTGATTCCGGGTTGGCATGCTGTCACCGATTAGGGGCACTCGCGGCAGCCGGGCAATTGCCGGGGGTACCGCAACTTTGGCAACTATCACGTAACGTACAATCTGGATCATATACACATCCAAGAGATACCTGACTCCATCCGCCGCACGAGCATGCACTGGGCCAGCAGCATCTTGAGCATCTGTGCTTTGCTCGATAAAATGGTCTCCCGCCACAATCGCTCGTATTACTGCAAGGCTCGTAGTGAATGGCATACTGCTTGCAAACCAGACGTGAGTCACATGGAATCGAACAAGCGGGGCAGGCTGGGCTTGTTGGGACTTGTGCATCCGGTATTAGCAACCCTAGTAGTGTACTGCCGATTTTGGTTACTGTGTTCAAACTGTTCCGCGGGCTTAACCAAAAGTCGCAAGTAGCGTTGTAAAAACCGCCGTACCGCTTGTACTGGCCCTGGTACGCAAAATCGGTGTCCAAGACGGATGCTTCTAGGTTTAATCCCTCCTGTTGCCCTCCTTCAGGCGGTGGAGAAACTAGGCTTGATCCCCAAGCCAGACTTGCCCCTGCCACTAGGGCAGGGATAACCATAACTATCATTGCCTTGGTGAGAATCCGTTGCGCATTCATCGTGAACCTCATCGTAATGCTACGTGGTGTAAGGCACCTCAGCCGCCTAACTCATGATTCTACAAGCTCGGTGTGTTTAATAGCGGTATTATACCTTTTTTCAGGAGCGTCATGTCACACTTGCAACGGAATGGCAGCTCATATTAGGAACCATCCGACTCCCAAAGTACTGTGCATGGTAAAATTGTTTTCAACGTATAGACTCTCACAAAGAGGCTTATCCATGTCGGACAATGATCTCCAGCAACGTGCGATCAATACCTTGCGATTTCTCTCCGCGGACGCGGTCCAGCAGGCCAACTCCGGCCATCCCGGCTTGCCGATGGGCGCCGCCGCCATGGCCTACACCATCTGGACCCGTCACCTGCGCCACAATCCCAGGCATCCGCGCTGGCCGGATCGGGATCGCTTCGTCCTCTCCGGCGGACACGGCTCCGCGCTGCTCTATTCTCTGCTCCACCTGACCGGCTACGACCTGCCGCTGGACGAACTCAAGCATTTTCGTCAGTGGGGCAGCCGTACGCCCGGGCATCCCGAATACGGCCTGACCCCCGGCGTGGAGACGACCACCGGTCCGCTTGGCCAGGGATTTGCCAACGGCGTCGGCTTTGCGATTGCCGAGGCGCACCTGGCAGCGGAGTTCAATCAACCTGATGGGACGCGGATAAACGCGGACGAACGCGGAAAAAATATAATCCGTGTCCATCCGCGTGAATCCGCGTCCCATATCATTGTTGATCACTACGTCTACGCCATTGTCACCGACGGCGACCTGATGGAAGGCGTGGCTTCCGAAGCGGCCTCGCTGGCCGGTCACTTGCGCCTGGGCAAGCTGATTTATCTTTACGATGACAATCATATTTCTATTGACGGCCCGACCGATCTGGCCTTCACCGAAGATCGCGCCAAACGCTTCGACGCTTATGGCTGGCACACGCAAATTGTACCCGACGGCAACGAGGTGGAAGCCATTGACGCCGCAATCCGCGCCGCCAAGCAGTACTCGCGTCCCTCGCTGATTTTGTGCTGCACGACCATTGGCTGCGGCCTGCCAACGCGGGCTGGCACCTCCAAAGCCCACGGCGAGCCGCCCGGCGAAGAGGAATTGCGAATTGCGAAGGAAAAAGCAGGTTGGCCGGTTGAACCCAAGTTTTATGTTCCCGAGGATGTGCTGGCGCATTTTCGGGAAACCGCAGCCCGCAACTCGCAACTCGAATCCGAGTGGCAGTCCCGTTTTGACGCATATCGCTCTGCCTTTCCCGAAAAAGCCGCCGAACTGGAGAGGCGGTTATCCGGCGAACTGCCCAAAAACTGGGAGGCGGGATTACCTGCCTTCCCAGCCGACGCGAAGGGCTTGGCGACGCGGGCTGCTTCCGGCAAGACGCTTAACGCCCTGGCAGCCAAGATCCCCGAGTTGATTGGCGGCTCGGCCGACCTGGCGCCTTCCAACAACACCTGGCTGGAGGGCTATCCCGCCTTCCAGGCTGCGGCCCCGCAAGGACGCAACTTCCACTTCGGCGCACGCGAGCATGGCATGGGCGCAATTGTCAACGGCATGGCTTTGCATGGCGGCGTCATTCCTTACGGCGCGACCTTCCTCGTCTTCTCCGATTACATGCGCGCCGCCATCCGCCTCTCGGCGCTCTCGCACATCCCCTCGATTTGGGTCTTTACCCACGATAGCATCGGCGTGGGCGAAGACGGGCCGACGCACCAGCCGGTCGAGCATATCGCCGCGCTGCGGGCGATCCCCAATCTGGTCGTTCTCCGTCCGGCGGATGCCAACGAAACGGTTGCGGCCTGGAAAGTCGCCATTGCCCGCCGAGATGCCCCAACCGCGCTGATTCTCACTCGCCAAAGCGTTCCAACGTTCGAACGTTTCAACGTTCAAACGTGCAACGTGGAACGCGGCGCGTATGTCCTGGCCGATATTGGCGATAAAGAACCCGAACTGATTTTGATGGCCTCCGGCTCGGAAGTAGCGCTGATTATGGATGCCGGTGTCCGCCTGGCTGCTGAAGGGATCAACGTGCGGGTGGTCTCGTTTCCGAGCTGGGAACTGTTCGAGAAACAGGATTCAACCTATCGTGAGTCCGTCTTCCCGCGCCGCGTTCGGGCGCGGCTGGCTGTCGAAGCGGGTATCGCCCAAGGCTGGGAAAAGTT
Organism: Chloroflexus sp.; assembly: GCA_020723995.1. Taxonomy (GTDB): domain Bacteria; phylum Chloroflexota; class Anaerolineae; order Anaerolineales; family Villigracilaceae; genus CG2-30-58-95. The sequence goes on along the minus strand of DYHT01000064.1, from coordinate 5,454 downwards.
CACCGGCACAGATGGCGCGGTTATCTCTATTGAACACTTCGGCGCTTCCGCGCCTGCAAAAATCCTGTTTGAGAAGTTTGGATTTACTGTCGAGGATATCATCTCGCAAGCCAGATCACTTTTGAACATGCGCGCAGATTAGCGAGGATTAGTGGATGAAAATTGCCATTGCCTGTGACCACGCTGGTTTTTCGCTCAAAGAAACTGTGCTTGCAGCCGTGCGTGCCGCCGGATATGACCCGCTCGATCTGGGCGCGTTCAGCCTGGCGCCCGACGATTATCCGGACTATGCCGAGAAACTTGGCCGGGCGATCCTAAGGGGCGAGGCCGGGCGCGGGATTTTGCTGTGCGGGTCGGGGGTCGGCGCGAGCATCGCCGCCAACAAGCTGAAGGGTGTCTACGCCGGTCTCTGTCATGATACTTATTCAGCGCATCAAGGAGTCGAGCACGACGCCATGAACGTGCTCTGCCTGGGAGCGCGCATCATCGGCCCGGAACTGGCAAAAGAGCTTGTCGCCGCGTTCCTGTCGGCGCGTTTCATCGGGAATGACCCCGGCCAGGAACGCCACACTCGCCGTGTTCAAAAAGTCCGCGCCATTGAATCCAAATCCTAACCAACCAACCACCCAACTTCATGTCCAATCCTATTCAACAACTCCATTCCCTCGGCCAATCCCTTTGGCTGGACAATATCCAGCGCAATCAGTTGGAAAACGGCGAATTTGCCGCCATGATCGCCGGCGGAGATATACGCGGCGTGACCTCCAACCCTTCGATCTTCAATCATGCCATAGCCAAATCCCACGATTACGATGCGGCCATTCTCCCGCTGGCCTGGTCTGGTTGGACTCCTGAGCAAATATTCTGGCAACTGGCCTTTGAGGATATTCGCGCCGCGGCCGACCTGTTCCTGCCCCTTTACCATGCGAGCGATGGCGCGGATGGCTACGTCTCGCTCGAAGTCAGCCCTTACCTGGCGTATGACACCCAAGCCACCCTGGAACAGGCTGAATATCTCTGGCAGACGGTTGCCCGCCCGAATCTGATGATCAAGATTCCGGCTACCAAAGAGGGTTTGCCGGCCATCCGCCAATCTATCGCCGCGGGTATTAACGTCAATGTGACCCTGATCTTCTCCATCGAGCGCTATAAAGAGGTCATGGATGCTTATTTGAGCGGCCTCGAAGACCGCCTGAATAAGCCCCCCTCTCCCCTCGGGGGAGGGGCCGGGGGTGAGGGTCTCCCCTCCCCCGAGGGGGGAGGGGCCGGGGGTGAGGGTCTCCCCTCCCCCCTCGGGAGAGGAGCCGGCGGTGAGGGTCTCCCCTTCCCCCTTGGGAGAGGAGCCGGGGGTGAGGGTCTCCCCTCCCCCCTCGGGGGAGGGGCCGGCGGTGAGGGTCTCCCCTCTCCCCTCGGGGGAGGGGCCGGGGGTGGGGTCCCCGCCTCCGTCGCCTCCTTCTTCGTCTCCCGCCTCGACACCAAAATAGATAAACTTCTGGAGTCTAGCGACTCTGTAGCTGATCCCGTAGCTGCAAAAGCGCTGCTCGGCAAAGCCGCCATTGCCAACAGCAAACTTGCTTACGAGGAATTCCGCAAGGTCTTCGGCGGCCAGCGTTTTTCCAAATTGCAGGCCGCCGGTTGCCGCATCCAGCGCCCCCTATGGGCTTCGACCAGCACCAAGAACCCGGCCTATCCCGACACGCTCTACGTGGATGAGCTGATCGGCCCGGCCACCGTCAATACCGTCCCGCCGCAAACGCTCGAAGCCTTCCGCCAGCACGGCAAGGCCGAGGTGACGATCCTGCGCGACCTGGATGGCGCGCGCCAGGTCATTGCCGACCTGGAAGCGGCGGGCATTTCCATGTCGCAGGTGACGCAGGAACTGGAGGACGAAGGCGTCAAAGCCTTTGCAGATGCCCTTACTGAGCTTTTGCAGACGATAGACAGCCGGCGACAAGCCGCCGTAGTCCAACTCGGACCCTTGCCGGCTTCCGTTAAACAGCGGGTTACCCGTCTCGAAGCTGATTCCGTGCCCTTGCGCCTGCACAATGGCGACCCCACGCTATGGACGACCGACCCTCAAGGCCAGGAGGAAGTCCGCAAGCGCATGGGTTGGCTGACGTTACCCGAAACCTCCCGCCCTTTGGTCCGTGATTTGCGCGCCTTTGCCGACCAGGTCCGCTCGGACGGTTTTACCGGCGTCTTGCTGCTCGGCATGGGCGGCTCCTCCCTCGCTCCCGAAATCCTCTCGCTCGTTTTTCCTAATCTCTATTCTCTATTCTCTATTCTCGATTCTACTGATCCTGCCCAAGTTCTCGCAATCACCAAACAATTTCAACCTGAGCAAACGTTGTACATTGTCTCCAGCAAATCCGGCGGGACGGCGGAGGTCAATGCCCTGTTCGATTACTTCTGGGAATGCTCCGGTCACAATGGGAAACAATTCGTTGCCATCACCGACCCAGGCACCTCTCTGGAAGCGCTGGCCAATGCGCGCGGCTTTCGCGCGACTTTTCTGGCTGATTCCAACGTCGGCGGACGCTATTCCGCGCTGACACACTTCGGCCTCGTCCCGGCGGCGCTGATGGGCGTGGATATTGGTCGCCTGCTCGACCGTGCGGAATGGATGGCGCGGCAGTGCGTTGCGGAAATAACCGCCGCCCGTAACCCCGGCCTGGTGCTGGGAGCAATTCTCGGCCAGGCCGCCCTGCAAGGACGCGATAAGCTCACCATCATCGCAGACGAGAGCCTCGTCCCCTTTGGTGGTTGGCTGGAGCAGTTGATCGCCGAGTCCAGCGGCAAGAATGACACAGGCATCATTGTTGTGGATGGGGAAGCGGTGGGGGAGGTGAGCGATTATGGCGATGATCGCTGCTTTGTCTATCTTCGCCGCGAGGGGCAGTTCGACGCGGCGGTGAAAGTTTTGCAGACTGCCGGTCATCCGGTGCTGGTTTTTGACATTCCCGATCAGTATGATCTCGGCGCGGAATTCTACCGTTGGGAATATGCCACATCTGTCGCCTGTCACATCCTCGGTGTCAATGCCTTCGACCAGCCCGACGTGCAGGACAATAAGAAACGGACAGAGGCTAAGATCACTGCCTATCGCCAGAATAGGAAACTAAACGAAGGCAATCCTGCCTGGGAGGTGGGCGGCGTGCGCGTCTTCTCGCCCGGCGCGCTGACCGGGGCGGATCTGGCCGAAATCTTGACCAATTTCATATCTCAGGCTCGAAAGAGCGACCCTTCGGCAGACTCAGGGCGCAGTTATGTTGCTATCAACGCCTATCTGCCGCGCAACCCGGAAATGGCTGAAGCCTTGCAGAAAATACGCCTTGCCGTTCGTCAGCGTACCGGCTGCGCGACGACGGTCGGTTTCGGGCCGCGCTTCCTGCACTCGACCGGTCAATACCACAAGGGCGGGCCGGATACTGGCCTGTTCCTGCAAATCACGGCTGAACCGGAAGAAGATATCGAAATTCCGACCCGAGGCCTAACCTTTGGCCTGTTGGAGCGCGCCCAGGCGTTAGGTGATTACGAAGCCCTAGCAGCGCGCGGCCGGCGCATCCTGCGGCTGCACTTCACCGGCGATGGTTTGAGCCATTTGGCGCAAATGGCCGGAGCGATTGGGTATGAGAAACCATAGTTTTAGCCTCTCCCGGCGCGATTTTCTAAAGTTGAGCGGCATTTTCTTGCTTACTGGCATGGCGTCCTCCGCTGGCGGGCTGGGTTATATTGCGCAGGTTGAACCAGCCTGGCTGGACATCACGCAGGTACCCCTTAAGTTGTCGCGCCTGGGCAGCGCTTTCGCAGGCTTGCGTCTTGTTCAGCTTAGCGACATCCATTTTGGCCACTGGATGACTGTTGAACGCTTCCAGAAAGTGATCGAGCGCGTCCTCGCACAACATCCGGATGTGGTTGCAATTACCGGCGACTTCCTGCACGGTTACAACTGGAATTCGGAACATCCCCGGCGACTGGCTGAATTGGCTGAAGCGCTCCGTCCACTGACGATGGCTTGTCTGACGGTTGGCGTGCTTGGGAATCATGATCACTGGACCGATGCCAGCGCAGTGCGCGCCATGTTCAAGGATGTTGGCATTGTTGATTTGAGCAATAGCGCACACATGCTGCGGCGCGGAGGCGACCTGCTTCATCTGGCCGGCGTGGATGACGTTTGGGACGAACACGATAGGCTGGGGGATGTTCTTGCGCAGTTGCCTGAAGACGGCGCAGCCATCTTACTCGCCCATGAGCCGGATTTTGCCGACGAGAGCACCGCGACTGGCCGTTTCGACTTGCAGATTTCGGGTCATTCGCACGGCGGGCAAGTGGTCATTCCCTTCGTCGGTCCCCCCATCACGCCATATCTCGCCCACAAGTACCCCAAGGGTTTGTATCGCGTGGGGGAGATGCTGCTGTACACGAATCGCGGCGTTGGGATGGGTGATGTACTCGTTCGTCTCAATTGCCGGCCGGAGATCACGGTATTCTCGTTTTCGTAGTATGCTTTGATACGCTTTACTTTGGAGAAAATTTGGAAAAGAGGCCATTATGTCACGCGAAGTCAAGCCCACCGATACTTATCTTTCCCGCTTGTTGAAGTACATCCCCTCGGAGATCGTCATGGTTTACATTTCGATCGAGGGGGTCTTGCGCGGTAGCTATGCCAGCAATCCCACACGCCTGGAAGATGGCTTATGGATTTTATCCGGCGTGCTGCTGGTGCTTACACCCATCTGGCTGTGGCGGGTGATGCGGGTGAAAAGACTGGGGCACCTTTTCCTGTCCACGCTCTCGCTTGTCGTGTGGCTGTTTGCTATGGGCGGCCCGTTCACCACCTTTGCCTGGTATCACGCCTCTCTTGGGGCGGTTACGTTGCCGATCTATACGCTATTGGTGCCGATCATTACTGGTGGAAGGATCAAGTAGATGATTGAGCAGAGCTAACCCCATAAATCTTGAATGTGCTTCAGTGTTTCCATAATTCACCTTTGGGGGTTGGCAGCGGAGATTTTTGCCATTTGCGCACCCCCAGCAGTTTGCGCCAGTAGGAAAATGTGACCGGGCGCAGACTACGCTCCCCGTGCAGTTGCAAGAATAAACGGATGCGTTTTGCACCGTATGTTTCGAACAGCCAGCGTACTTCCTCCCATGTGCCAAATTCCAAGGCTCGTTGGATGACCAGGGTCGAGTCCCGCATGATATCCAATTGGGCAGGGTCGTATTCTTGAAAATAAGGCTTCAAGCCGGCAGGGAGCATGAGCGCGATAGTTTTTGTCATCCGTTTGATCTTTCAATGTAATTCTTGCAGTAATTTTATCATTAGACCTCTTGCATAAGCAGCAATCTTCGCTCGAATATTCCAGATAAGTGAGCACTCTCTAGCGCTCACAGCCTGCGCTAGTGGTCAATTTCTGAAGTTTTCCGACTATAATCGTGGTCACCCAATCTTTG
>DYHT01000001.1 GCA_020723995.1 Chloroflexus sp. | reverse complement strand
AAAAAGTCGAGACCTGGCTGCTGCTGCACCGCAACGCCTTCACGTTCTTTGGCGGGGGTTCACCAGCCAGCAGAGCCTGCCCTGAACGTAGTGAAGGGATGACTTTCAGGACACACCAGCCCTTGTTGGGCTGCCGTTCTTTTTGGATATTACGGCTTCTTGTAAATTTGATGTGTCCCTACCCTTCTAAAAAAGACAGTCACTGTGCCGTCTTCATCGGTTTCGAGGTGAAAAGTAAAGCATAGGTTTATCTTAACATGACCTTCCCAAATGTTTGGATGTCCCTCCATCCTTTTTATGTGATATTTCCGATGGTACTCGTCATTTCCTTGTAGAGCTAAAGCGACATGGGGGAAAGCCTCTTCTACATCTTTCTGGTTGCTTTCCAACAATCTGTCGAAATCATCCCGAAATTGTTGTGTGCGTCGGAATTTCATACGCGGTTAATCCCTAAGAGTGCGCAGAAATTCCTCCATAGTATCAAATTCCTCATAAGCCCCCACTTTAATATATTCATCTACCTTACGCTCGCCTGCTTGCCATTCTTCTGTCCAAAACCATTCTTGGCTTGTAGAAATTGCTTGTATATTGCCATTAATAACAATCATCTTGATGGTGCCACGCGTTTCCGTTGACAAATCCATTTTAAGAGTTTGCTGAATTGGAAAAATAAGCGGCAAAGGCATTCTTAATTCGGTAATTTCATTCATTTGTTTTTCCTTTTTGTTTATCTTCAAATACTCCAAGATTATCAGACAGGAGTCTTACAAACGCTCTCATGGCATCGGGCCCGATTACGATTTTGGCAACGGGTTTAATTTTCACGGAATCTGGCAATTCGCTCTCGTCAATTCCCATTGTTAGAGGAGGTGAAAGATGTCCAAACACAAGATGAAACTCGGTCTCACCCGCGTGCGAAACATATAAATGATTTGCATAAAGGGCGGGGAGGTTCTCATCTGAACCCCAAACAATTTTTATGCGTTTCTCTTTGGTTTCTTGTGCCATATTGTTCGCTCTCCGATAGTCAGGCTGTAACTATCGCTATTTTAGCACATTTGGCGTTTGAAAACTAAGTCAACCTTTTGTCATTTGCACAGCCGCTCAATTATTATTTGAGCCGCCGCTTGTTGTAGCCGAACTTATGCCACCATTGGCGGGTAACGGCTTCTGGACGGTCTACCCCCGCACTTCGGGGGTCTACAGGCTGCCTGATCGTTACCAAGGCTGGACTTTCACCCCCGTACCGCGGAGGTTCACCAGCCAGCAGAGCCTGCCCTGAACGTAGTGAAGGGATGACTTTCAGGACACACCAGCCGGGGTTAGCCCGCTTCCTATTTCTTGAACGCTTGATGGGCTTGAGCGTAGATACGCAGGGCAGCTGCGAGATAACGTTGATAATTTTCGCCTTGTGCCTTAAACCATTCCATTACCTCAGGCTCGACTTCCACCGTTATCTTTACCTTTGGCTTTGGTATTCGCCATTTTGCAGTGGCGAAAAACTCTTCGGTAAGTGGTGGAATTTCCGAAGTATCAATCATGTTATCGGTCATCGCATCAAAGCGTTCCAAATTCGTCTTTGTAGGCTTGTTCATATCGCTTTCTTTCATCGCTTGTGGCTTTTCGGAAGGAAATAACTCGAACGGTGTTTTCTTTCGGTTCAGTGAACACGATTACAACAACACGCATATCCATCAAACCAACGCCGATCCAGCGGTCTTCGCCATAATCTTTGCGGTCATCCAACTTGACCAGCATGGGGGATTCAAAAACCTTGTAAGCATCGGCAAAATCCAATCCATGCTTTTCAGCGTTGGCTCTATTCTTCTGCTTATCCCATTCGAACTTCATTAACGTAGTATAGCCCTTCCTCGACTGTCTTGCAAGTCTGATTATGTCATTATGAGCTGGCTAACTATTTTTTCTGCTACCATTTGGCGGGTTATCGGCTTATAGACGGTCTACCTCCGCTCTTCGGGGGTCTACAAGCCGCCTGATCGTTACCAGGACTGGACTTTCACCCACGTACTGCGGGTGTTCACCAGCCAGCAGAGCCTGCCCTGAACGTAGTGAAGGGATGACTTTCAGGACGCACCGGTCATCGTTGGGCTGCCTTGCGCCGTTTACAGCTTGTCGTAATCGGCAGGCTCGAAATCGGCTACTTTAGCCATTGCCTTCTCTAACTTGGCTTGGCTGGCACGTTTGGCGCGTTGCTCGAGATAATCCTCTGCGCCCAAAGCCGCTACTTTCTCTGCCAAGGCCAATGTGACAAGTTGGTTAATGGAAACTTTTTCCTTTTTTGCCAACTCGCGCGCAGATTTATGTAAGGACTCAGGTAATCGTAAACTGATTGTGCTCATGGTAACTCACCGATTAGTCGAAGGAAATCTTTTGGCGTCATTGCCTCGATACCGAACGGTTTCGTGCCTTTGAAATTGTCCACATTGTACATAATGATATATTTACAATTGGCAGTTACAGCCAACTCCAAAAGCATATCGTCGTTGGGATCGTTCAATTGCGGTCTCCAGAGATAGTAAATTTGCCACCGATTTGCCATGAAAACAACATAATCTATGATGTCGTCTATCTCTTGGACCGTAAGTTCGATCTCACCTATTTGCCTTTTTGCAACCGCTTCATATTCAACGACCAATGGAACAGACAGATTGACTTGAAATTTCTGGCTGCTGATCAGTGACAAGAGTTTGTAGGACGCACCGTGTTTTGACCTTAAAGCAGTGACGAAAACATTGGTGTCAAGAACAACTTGAAACAAACCCATATTGGTATTGTATGCAATACCAGGAGTCGTGTCAATCCCCATTTTTTTTGCTCAATCGGCATCAAAGTAGCAGCCCGACTGCAAGCGTAACATACACTTCCAGCGCAGGGTGTTGCCATAACCGCTGTGTTTATCCGATCACAAAGTTGTCTATCAGCCTCGTTTTTCCCACATAGGCTGCCATTGATAATAGCGCCTTGCCGCGTACGGTTTCCAGTTCCTCCAGCGTGTCATAATCCGCGCAGGAGACGTATTGCAGTTTTGCCAATGGCTCGGCGTGGATTATCTCGGTCATGGTGCGGAGTAAGGTTTCTGCATTTCTTTCACCCTTTTTATAGGCAGACTGGGCCGCGCTCAGGGCGCGGAAGAGCACCGTCGCCGCCTGGCGTTCTTCGGGATTGAGATAGGCGTTGCGGCTGGACATGGCCAAACCATCTGTTTCGCGGATGATAGGGCAGACCACAATTTCAATCGGGAAATCCAGGTCCTTGGTCATGCGCCGGATGACAGCCGCCTGCTGGGCATCCTTTTGCCCGAAGTAGGCCTTTTGCGGCCCGACGGCGTTGAATAACTTGGCGACCACCGTGGACACGCCGCGCATGTGACCGGGGCGACTCGCGCCTTCCAGACCTTTGGCCAGTTCCTCGACCGTGACCCAGGTCTGAAATCCGGGCGGGTACATCACCTCCGGCGTGGGCGTCCAGACCAGCTCCACGCCGACCGAGGCGAGCAGGCGCAGGTCACGCTCCAGGTCCCGTGGGTATTTTGACAGATCCTCATTTGGCCCGAACTGGGTCGGATTGACGAAGATGCTGGCGACTGTGCTGGCGCATTCTTCTTTTGAGCGACGGGCGAGGGAGAGATGGCCCTCATGCAGGTAGCCCATCGTCGGCACGAAGCCGATAGGCTCCGGCAGGGAGTTGCGGGCCAACCGTAATTCTGAATTAGTTGTAACAACTTGCATGGCAGCCTCCAAAGGGGAAAGGGGGCAGGGGTGCAGGGGAGATGTTCCTTTCCCTTATCCCCTCTCCCCTGGATCTACTCGTCTATACCTATTGACTTTTTTTGATTTATCGCTACACTAATATCATCGTTTCCGTTTAGTCTCAAGGAGGAGAAATAAGATGCCCGCACTAAACCGTGTTCAACTCATTGGTCGTCTGGGCAAAGACCCAGAGTCCCGTTTCACGCCGACTGGCAAGCAAGTGACGCACTTTAGCTTGGCTGTCGGTCAGCGTTGGAAGACGGGCAGCGAAGTCAAGGAATACACCGAATGGGTCAACGTGGAAGCCTGGGGGCGGCTGGGGGAAGTCTGCCAGCAGTATTTGCATAAAGGCAGTCTCATCTACCTCGAAGGCCGCTTGAAGACCGACCGCTACGAGGATAAAGGCGGCGAAACCAAATACTACACCAAAGTTGTAGCTTTAATGATGCAGATGCTCGACCGCAAGCCGGAGGAAGAGCCGGTCGCGGCGGTGGAAGAAGAGCCGGCGGAATATGAGGCGTAAGGGAGTGAATCGTAAAGCGTAATTTTACGCATTACGCTTTACGTCGTGCCTCCACCCCGCTTTCACCGGCAATTTCTCCAGTTCATCTACCAAAGCACTAATTACATCAAACCCGCCCTGCCAGAATTTCTCAGAGCGGATGTCTATACCCGCGTCACCCAGAATCTTGGCCGGGGCCTGCGAGCCTCCTGCGGACAAAATCTTGAGATAGCGCGGCTTGAAGGCCTCGCCTTCTGCTTTGTATTGCTTGTAAAGCGATAGCACCAGCAACTGCCCGAAGGCGTAAGCATAGACGTAGAAGGGGGTGTGGTAGATGTGTGGGATGGAAATCCACTCCCATTTGAATTCGTCGCTGACTTCCACTGCGTCGCCAAACTGATCGCTTAGATGCTTCATGTAGGCCGCGGTCAGTTCGTCCACTGGAGCGTTGTTGACCACCATCTCGTGCGCCTGGCGCTCGAAGAGGGCAAAGTAGGCCTGGCGCAGGATGGTGGCATAAGAGTCGTCCACCTGGCGGAAAAGCATGTCACGCCGCACCGATTCGTCGCTCTCTTCGGCCAGTAGTTTGTCCACCAGCATCATCTCGCCGAAGGTGGAGGCGGTCTCCGCCAGCGGCAGGGAGGAGTGGAAGGTGAAGACGCTGTGATGGGCGGCCAGCATGGCGTGGATGGCGTGACCGAGTTCGTGCGCCATGGTCGCCACGTCGTCGGCGCGCGACTGGTAGTTGAGCTTGACCCATGGCGTTATCTCCGGGACGACGCCCCAGCAGAACGCGCCGGATTGCTTTCCCTTGCGCACTTCGCTATCGAGATGGTTCTCGGCGAAGACTCGCCGGGCATGTTTACCGAAATCGGGATGGAAGGCGCTGAATGTATCCAGCACCATTTCGGTTGCCTTGCCGAATTTGTAAGTTCTATCGGATTTCACTACCGGCGCGTACACATCATAACGGCGCAGGCGTTTCATGCCGATGTGTTTCGCCTTCAACCTGAAATAACGCTGGAAGATGGGCGCGTTCTTCTGGCACATCTTCAGGAGCGTATCAACCGCCTCGTCGGGGATGTCGTTGCCCAAGTTGCGCACCGCAATCGGACTGGCGAACTTGCGCAGGGTCAGGTTTTCGTTGCGCCAGTCGCGGACGAGGGTTTGGTACATCTGGCCGAGGATGGCGCCGTCCGTGCTGTAGACGCGGTACAGTTCCTGGTAGGCTTTCGCCCGCAGCTCCGGGTCCGCGCCGCGCACGTGGACCATCAGTTCGCCGCGGGTCAGTTCTTTCGTCTCGCCGTCCACTTCCAGTTTGAAAGCATAACGGTTGGTGATGGCGTCGTAGAGCGTGACCAGCGCCTGCACACCGGTGACGTTCTTCAGGTTGACGATCTTTTCTTCCGGTTCGGTCAAGGTGTGCGGCTTGAAGTGACGCATCTCTTCGAGGTAATAGTGGTAATCGCCGGAGGCGTCCATCAGGCGTTTGGCGTTGGCCTCATCCAGGTCTTTCCACCACAGGCTGAAAAACAGGGTGCGGTTTTCGAGTTCGGCCATAAACTGCTGGACGCGGCCCATCAGCGTCTGGATGACCTGGTTCTGGGTGTCGGCGGTGAAGGACAGGCCGGCGAAGGCGTGCAGTTTGTGCGCCAGGTGTGCCGATTCTTCGGAATCTTTGACGATTTCGAGGAAGTTCGATGTGGCAATATCCGGCTTGAGTTGCGGGCGGATTTTCTCAAAATCGGCGACTCGCGCTTCGAGCGTTTTGAAGGCGGCTTCCAGTTCCGGCGCGTCGAGGTCGGGGAAGAGGTCGATGAGACTCCAGGTAGATTGGGTGAAGAGCATCATGTACTCCTGTGTACTGTGTGTTGGGCTGATGAGTAGTTCTAAGGGCAATACTTTTTAGTTAGTGGGTCGGGCTCCCATGCCCGGCGGTGTGGGAGCCGCCTCTGCGGCCTTAGCTAAACAGTATTGGTTTTAAGGGACGGCCTCAAAATGCTTCTGAAGGGTATTGGTAATGTAATTTTGCCAGAGCATCAGAATATCGCTGCGTTTATAGTCGTGATTGGAGAAGGTCTGGAAGATGACGCGGCCATCGAAGCAAGTCGCGATCAGGCCGTAGCTCGATTTTTCCTTGGGATAACCGCCGGCCAGCAAGGTAGCTTTGCTGCCCGATGTCAGCCGGATATAGTCTCCTCCTTTATCAAACCAAACAGGACTATAGTGGATTAATGAGAATCCGCTGTTGGGTGTAGAAAAGACAGGATGCTTCGGATCCAGGGTATAGATGGAATCCACATCTTTCCGAACAGCCTGGAAGGCAATACCGCATGGGTCTGTCAGCGACCTGATGCGCCCGTTAGCCGTATCGGAAAGGTACCACATCTCGACGATCAGCGCGGTCTTATCATTGATCACTTTAGGTGCGATGACATCCCAGAATTCTCCCTGGACAGAGTCTCTACTCTCGGCCGCCACGATGATCAGGTCCCAGGGTGTACTCGAATTCAAGTCGCCCATAAAATGCCCCAATGCGTCAGCATCATACTTATAATTCAACCCCATCATGTCAAGCGTATCCTTAACCCAGGGGCCATGATTGGTCAGGTAGGTATCTTCGTAAACCAGAATTTTGGCGGATTTCATGCGCTCATCCAGGCTCTGCGTGGGCGTGACAAGGATTGCGGTAGGGGCGGCGAGTGTATTGACTTGCTGCGGTGTGTAGGTGGGCAAGAGTGTATAGGTTGGCAGCGGCTGCACTTCTTGGGTCGCCTGGCCGGCCTGGGCTGCCTGCGCCACCAGCGTGGCATTCTGGATGGCCTGCATGGTGAGCTGCACCTGCATCGCCACTTTGGTGGGGTCGCTCTCCGTGGGGGTTGATGATGGCAGGCTGCAAGCCAGCAGGGTAAAGATGATCGCCGCAGTGAATACGGTCAGACTATAACGAGCTTTGGTAGACATGGCATCCTCCTTGTATATAGAAAGTAACGCTGCAAAAGTCGAGTTACATAGCGTGCTTATATTTTGCCGGAACATGTTTTAGTACTATTGCCTCCAACATGTCGAGATTCTGCAAATTGACGAAGTAATGGCATTGATCTACTAATCGTGCTAGATCACGCTTACGGGCCAACCAGCCGCCACCATCAACAAAGTGGATAAAAGAACGGTTTTCTCTATTGCGGCTATTGTGCTCAAGCACGCGCAAGTATTGCAGAAAGCATATCGCGGGCTTTGGTTGTTTGGCCGCTGCTCGTTGTTTCTTGGAAAGAACTCATGATAATCATCCATGGGTCCTCCACATTGGGAACTGCAAAATCAATGTCCGTATCAATAATTCGGGAACGACCTTTTCCAAACGGTATACCATGGTGAGATTGTATCTTTGCCAATTCTTGCCTTATCAGATTTTCTACTTTGTATCCTTGCCTCATCGAAAGAAGTTTTACGCGCCTGTGTTGCCATTTTTTCTCACCTCCAATTTGGCAGCTTTTAATGCTTTACCCCAGGTTGGGAATGTTTCGAGGTAAACATCCACACTGTATGAACTCATTTTTTGTACATCTTCAGGCGTGGGCAGCCGCCCTAACTTCGCAGCAAGATTAAGTAACTCCAACTGCAAGCTTTTTTTGCTGTATTGTGGTCGCGGCCTTTTTGTACTTTGCCGTTGCACATAACCTAAGTCTTCTATTTGTTCCAATTTTTCCCGAATAATACGAACATAGGCATCATCTATATCTATAGCAACATAACGGCGTCCCAGTCGCTTCGCAACAATTGCTGTGGTGCCTGTCCCGGCCAAGGCGTCAAGTACAATGCCCCCCTCGTTGGTTGATAAACGAATTATACGTTCCATCAAGGCATCAGGAAGTTGACAAGGATGGTAATCGCGATCTCGCCTGTGCTTTAGACGATGGATATCTGACCATATATCAGTAAGGGTATCTTTCTTGTCTTCGCCTAGAGCTTTCCGCTCACGAATACAGGATGCGCGCAAGCAATATTGGCGCAAGTCAATCTCTCTTATTTCTTCTTGGTTGAATATGAATTTTGATGGGTGCTTTGTATAAAACAGTAACCCATAGTGAGCGGGCATAATCTTTCCTCTCGGTTCCGAAAGAGCATCCCAGACAATCCAGTTTTTAAAATACAGGCGTTTGTTTAAATAGGCTGCGTGATACATTGTCCAACGCGGCAAGTTAAGCAGATACAATGCGCCAGTCGGTTTCAAAATGCGAATATATTCCTCTAGCCACGAATTACACCATGATAAGTATTCATCGCGGCTTTGAGCATCATTATAAACGCTGTAACCTTTGGAAAGATTATAGGGTGGATCCGCAAACACTAAATCAACTGAATTATCAGGGTAGCGTTTGAGTATTTCTATCGCATCACCGTGATGGACAACATTCCACAGACTATCTTCAAGGATTTGCGATTCTCTTGGGCAACTGATTTTGGGGCCAAATTGGGGCAAGTAATACTGATATGTAGGTTCACTGATGGATGTTCGGGAAGTTTTTACATCCTCAGTTGGGCCAACAATAATCGTGTCACTAACAACCATCTTTATGATGGCGCATAATGCAGGTTCAGAGAGTTGTACATAATTATCTTCTAGTGGGAGGCTGGTCCAAACATCAGACGCTGCAAAACCCTCTGGATCCATTAGATGGGCCTTTCCACCCCAGTCACGAAGCGTTTTTCCACAATGGGAACAATATTCATGAGGAAAACGCAGGCGATTAATTTGGAAATTGCCAATCTCTTTTACAAATAGGAGCACTGCGGCATGAACAGATGGCAAACCACCTGTATTTTGTTGTTCTAGTGACTTTATAGCAATCCAATATTTGAAGGTTAGTCGTTGGTCCAAATAGACACCCAATTCTGGTAAGTATGTGGGGGATCCATGGATAAAAAATAATCCGCCACTCTTAAGCACACGAACACTTTCATCAAGGCATTGTCGAACTTCATTAAAATCAAACGGCGTTATCGCGCCGGTAACGAAAACAACAGCATCCACCGAATCATTCGGCGATTGCCTTAATCCCTGAATAAAATTTGCTCTTGTTAGATATTCAACCATTCTGAATCACACATTAAACCGGATATGCACAATCTCTCCATCCTGCACAATATATTCTTTGCCCTCCAGCCTGAGTTTACCTTTGCCGCGCGCTTCCGAGAGGCCGCCCAAGTCAATCAAGTCCTGGTAGGCGCAGACTTCGGCGCGGATAAAGCCTTTCTGCAAATCGGTGTGGATTTCGCCCGCCGCCACGTAAGCATTGGCGCCGCATTTGATCGTCCAGGCGCGCACCTCGTCCTCGCCGACGGTGAAGAAGGATTGCAAGTTGAGCAATTCGTAGGAAATCTTAATCATTCGGTTGAGCGACGGCTCTGCAATGCCATATTCCTGCATGAAAACGGTTGCGTCTTCCGGCGCGAGCTGGGCAATCTCCATTTCCAATTTGCCCTGCAATTCCACGACCGGGCAGGGATGGGTTAACTTGATCTCCGGCGCGGGCTGGCCTTCGCCCAGATTGAGCAAAATCAGCAGCGGCTTGCGAGTCAGCAGGCCGAAGCCGGACAGATGCTTTTCTTCCTCGACGGAGATTTCCACTGCGCGCAATGGCTTTTCAGCGGAGAGTTCGGCATGCAGACGGGTGAAAAGGGCCGTCTGGCGCTCGTTGAGAACTTTATCTGTGCCACCCTTTTTGCGTTCCTCGATCAGGCGTTCCAGTTTGCGCTCGACGGCAATCAGGTCGTTCAGGAGCAGTTCGGATTCCATCGCCGCGGCGTCACGCGCCGCGTCCACGTTGCCAGAGGGGTGCGGAACGTTCTCATCGGCGAAGCAGCGCACCACGTGCAGGAAGCCGTCCATCTGCGCCAGTTGATTGAGCAGCGTGCCGGAGATGCCGGATTTATCGCCGCCGCCTTCCAGTCCGGCGATGTCGGCATACGTGACTTTGGCGTAGATGGTCTTCTTCAGCTTGAACATGGTCGAGAGCGTATCCACGCGCGGGTCGGGAACATCCACCACGGCAGTGTGGACTTCAATCCGCCCGGCGCTGGCGGTCGTCGGCGTGTGGCCGCGCGTCAGGGCGTTGAAGATGGTCGTCTTTCCAGATTGGGGCAGACCGATAATTCCGAGTTTCATCTTGACCTTATTTGCAGGAGTGGTATACTTCGTATTGCAAATTGGCAATTTGCGTTACGCACGCCGGAGTGGCGGAACTGGCAGACGCGCACGACTCAAAATCGTGTTCCTTCGGGAGTGTGGGTTCGATTCCCACCTTCGGCATTATACCCTAATGAGGATGGCGGAGGACGCCTTTTACTCAGCATACCCTTTTGTTGTCGGGGAGTAGCGCCTGCCTGCACCGGGCAGGACATACGATCGTCATTACGGAGCAGGCCTTTGACAGCGCTACGAAAGGCTCAAGACAGGCTCCCGGCGTATGTGCGCTTTAGAGCGTCAGCGAGACCGCCATTCGGTGGTCTCGTTTTGTGTTTATTAGGTAGAGGAGGCGCGTATGAAATTCCAATTGATCTTTCTTCTGCTGGATGTTGGATTGCTGCTCGGGTACGGTTTTGTTCTTGGCTGGAACCTTCTACGCCGTATCTTTTCCTCCCGGCGAACAGGAAACCGTCGCGCATGATGGGAGAGGATGCCGCCGATGTAAAGCTCGTCAATGAAGAACTTTTTTCAAACAACCCCACAATATTGACTAATGGAGAGACCTGCAATGAACAAATCCGTTGCGCCTGCCAGCGACACGACCAAGAATAAGACGGAACGTTGGCACACCCTGACTGCTGAAGAGACGCTTGCACGCCTTGAAACGCAACAAAGCGGCCTGACGCCCAGCGAAACCGCTCGCCGCATGGCCGAATATGGCCCGAACGAATTGATTGACCGAGGGGTCAAGAGCGTCTGGCGCATTTTGTGGGAACAATTGACGGCCATCATGGTGATCATCCTGATCATCGCCGCCATCATTTCCGCCGCGCTGGGCGATTATAAGGATGCCATCGCCATTTTGGCAATCGTCGTGCTCAACGCCGCTTTGGGCGTGACGCAGGAATACCGCGCCGAAAAGGCCATGGCCGCGCTGAAAAAGATGGCGGTGCCGATCGTCAAAGTGCGCCGCGCCGGCCACGTGCAGGAAATTTCAGCGCGTGACCTGGTTCCCGGCGACGTGGTGCTTTTGGAGGCGGGTGGAATCGTCCCCGCGGATGGCCGCCTGCTGGAAAGCATGAACCTGCGCATCCAGGAAGCCGCGCTGACCGGCGAATCCGAACCGGTGGAAAAATATCCCGTAACGTTAGACGGTGAAAACCTGCCCCTCGGCGACCGGCGGAATATGGCCTATATGGGCACAGTCATCACCTACGGGCGCGGCGTGGCCGTCATCACCGAAACCGGCATACGCACCGAACTGGGCCGCATTGCCGAGATGATTCAGACTGTCGAACGCGTGGCCACGCCGCTGCAGCGGCGGCTGGAACAACTGGGACATGGGCTGGCCATCGCCGCCCTGTTCCTGGTCGGCATTGTGTTCGTGCTGGGCCTGCTGCGCGGCGAAGACCTGAAACTGATGTTCCTGACCGCCATCGGCATGGCCGTGGCGGCTGTGCCGGAGGGCTTGCCGGCCGTAGTCACCATTGCCCTGGCGCTGGGAGCGCAGCGCATGCTCAGGCGCCGCGCTCTGATCCGCAAACTGCCGGCGGTGGAGACACTCGGCTCGGTCACCGTCATCTGCTCGGATAAGACCGGCACGCTGACCGAAAACCGCATGGCCGTGACCGTGCTGGACGTGTTGGGCGAAAGCCAGCATATTGAAACCCTGCAGCGCAGAGGCGTGCCGGTGCTGGACGCCGAACTGACGCCCCGTCAAAAACCGCACGTGCGCAGCCTGGGACTGCTGGTCAAAGCTGCCGCGTTGTGTAATGACGCCGTCCTAGAATCTGAGGACGGCAAATATAAGGCGGTCGGCGATCCAACCGAGGGCGCGCTGGTCATCGCCGCCGCACACCTGGGCTTGATGAAGCCGGAACTGGACCAGCGCTGGCCGCGCCTGGCCGAGGCACCCTTCACCTCGGAACGCAAGCGCATGACCACCGTCCACCGCGTCAACGTTTTGCCGGAACAGACCGATACGCCCTGGCAGGAATCACCTTACGCGGCCTTCTGCAAAGGCGCGGTGGATGGCTTGCTGGATATCACCTCCCGCGTCTGGGAGGGCAACCATACCGTGCCGCTCACCGGCGAACTGCGCCAGCGCATCCTGGCCGGCAATGCTCGACTGGCGCAAGACGGGCAGCGTGTGCTGGGCGTGGCCTTCCGCGTCCTGCCGGCCCTGCCCGAGAAAGTTGACGAAACCGAGCTGGAACGCGATCTGACCTTCATTGGTCTGATCGGGATGGTTGACCCGCCGCGTCCGGAGGTCAAGCAGGCGGTGCAGACCTGCACAACCGCCGGCATCCGCGCGGTGATGATCACCGGCGACCATCCGCTGACGGCGCAGTACATTGC
Source organism: Chloroflexus sp. (assembly GCA_020723995.1). Lineage (GTDB taxonomy): Bacteria > Chloroflexota > Anaerolineae > Anaerolineales > Villigracilaceae > CG2-30-58-95. The sequence continues at coordinate 116,873 of DYHT01000001.1, read as the reverse complement.
CAGAGAACTGGGCATCGCCGCCGACGACTGCAACGTGCTGACCGGAAACGACCTGGATCGCCTTTCGGTGGCAGAACTGGAAACCACCGTCGAGAGCGTACCGGTTTATGCCCGTGTTTCGCCGGAGCATAAACTCAAAATCATCCAGGCACTGCAGGATAAAGGCCAGATCGTCGCCATGACCGGCGACGGCGTCAACGACGCCCCGGCCCTCAAGAAGGCCAACATCGGCGTAGCGATGGGCATCACCGGCACGGATGTCTCCAAAGAAGCCGCCGATATGGTATTGCTGGATGACAACTTCGCCACCATTGTAGCCGCGGTGGAAGAAGGCCGCACAATCTATGACAATATCCGCAAGTTTATCAAGTACACCATGACTTCCAATTCCGGCGAGATCTGGACCATGCTGCTGGCACCCTTCCTGGGTATGCCGCTGCCGCTCCTGCCACTGCAAATCCTGTGGGTTAACCTGGTGACCGATGGCCTGCCCGGCCTGGCCCTGGCAGTGGAGCCTGCCGAACGGGGCACCATGCGCCGCTCGCCCTACCATCCGAAGGAAAATATCTTCGGGCGCGGCATGGGCCGCCATATATTGTGGGTTGGCCTGCTGATGGGCCTGGTCTCGCTCGGCATGGGCTACTGGATCTGGAACTCTGGCCACGCCACCTGGCAGACGATGGTCTTCACCACCCTGACCCTTTCGCAAATGGGCCATGCCCTGGCCATTCGCTCCAGCCGCGATTCACTCTTAAGCATCGGCCTGCTTTCCAACAAGTTGCTGCTGGGCGCGGTGTTGCTGACATTTGGCTTGCAAATGGCGGTCGTGTACCTGCCATTTATGCAGGAAATTTTCAAGACCACCAGCCTGCCGCTGGCAGACCTGGCCGTCAGTTTGCTGCTGAGCACGGTTGTCTTCTGGGGCGTGGAACTGGAAAAGTGGTATCTGCGCCGCAAGGGTGACTGAAAAAGATTCATAAGACAAGGAGAATTGCTAATGAAACGAACAAACGTACCCCAAGAACCTGATTTGAGCGACTTCCTCAATCCGGAGTGGATTTCCAATACACTGCGCCGCTGGCTGTCCCACCGCATGATCTGGGTCTTGGTCATCGTAGTGATGGGTCTGTGGTTGCTCTCGGGTATTTACATGGTGGGGCCGGGTGAGCAGGGCATCGTGCTTACGTTTGGCCGGTTGACGCCCCCCCTGCGCGAATCCGGGCTGCACTACCGCCTCCCGGCGCCCATCCAATCCAACTTTGTGGTAGACACGGCGCGCGTGCGCACCGCTGAGATCGGCTACCGCACCGAGGCCGGCAACCAGAATCTGGTGCTGGAAGAGGCGCAGATGCTCACCGGCGACGAGAACATGGTGGTGGTGCAGCTTTTCGTCCAGTACCTGGTGCAGGATCCGGTGGCTTATCTCTTCCACGTGCGCGACGCGGAAGCCGTGCTCATGGCCTCGGCCGAGATCGCGCTACGCTCGACTGTCGGGCAGAACACGATTGACTTCACCATGACCGAGGGGCGCGTGCAGGCGCAGGATCAGGTCAAGACGAGCCTGCAGGAATTGCTCGACCAATATCGGACCGGCATGCTGGTCACCGAGGCCCGGCTACTGGCCGTGGACCCGCCGGTCGAAGTGCGCGATGCCTTTCACGACGTCGTGCGCGCTTTCGAAGACCGGGAGCGGCTGGTCAAGGAAGCCGAGGGCTACGCCGAACAGGTGGTGCCGGCCGCGCGCGGCCAGGCGGCTCAGATGGTGCTGGAGGCCGAAGCCTACCGCGAACAGCGGCTGATCCGGGCGGAAGGCGACGCGGCCCGCTTCCTGGCGCTGCTGGCCGAATATCTCAAGGCCCCGGAAATTATGCGTGAGCGGCTTTACCTCGAAAGCATCGAACGGATTCTATCCGGCGCGAACATTTTCGTGCTGGATACAGGCAGCGGCGGGGTCTTGCCGTTTCTGCCGTTGACCAATCTGGTCCCGCCGGCCGAGCCAGTGATCGTTCCCACCGAACCGGCGCCATCTCCGTAAAGGTCAATCAGCAAGTCAAGGAGCAAACTCATGAAGAAACTCATTGTCATCGGCCTATTGGCCGTATTGGTCTTCGCCACCTTTCAGTCAGTGTATGTCGTCGGCGAATGGCAGCAAGGCCTGGTGTTCCAGTTTGGCGATCCGGTGCGGGTGGTGCGCGATCCGGGCCTGTACTTCAAGGCGCCCCTCATCCACGACCTGGTCCTATTGGAGAAACGCGTGCTGGGCACCCAACCCCAGAGCGCCGAGTATCTGACCCTGGACAAGAAGCGGCTGCTGGTAGACCACGTCTCCCGCTGGCAGATCATCGATCCGCTGCTGTTCTACCGCACCGTGCGCAGCGAGACGGGGGCCATGGCCCGGCTGGATCAGGTCATCGCCGGCCGGCTGCGGGAGGAAATCGCTAAACACAACTTCATTGACATCGTTCGCGAGAAGCGCGAGTCGATTATGGCGACGGTGACCGGCGGCGTACAGGATGCGGCCGCCTCGTTTGGCATCACGCTGCTGGACGTGCGCATTATGCGGATTGACCTGCCGACCGAGGTGCAGGCAAGCGTCTTCGCCCGCATGCAGGCCGAGCGCGAGCGCATCGCTAAACGCTACCGGGCCGAGGGTGAGGAGCAGGCGCTGGAAATCCGGGCAACGGCCGACAAAGAGCGCGAGATCATTCTGGCTACGGCGTATGCCCAGAGCCAGATCCTGCGGGGTGAAGGCGACGCGCAGGCTGCGTTGGTAACCGCGCAGGCCTTTGGTCAGGACTTGGAATTTTACGCCCTGGTGCGACGGTTGCAGGTCTATGAGACGATCCTGGGCGAGGGGGCGACGATCATACTGCCGCCGAACTCGGATCTGCTGCGCTATCTGGAGTCGCCGGCGTTCGTTGCGCCAGCCGGCGACTGACACCCCCCTCAAAGGTGAAAGCGGCAGGACGAAGGATAAATTTATCCTTCGTCCTGTTGGCGTCACTAAGGCGATCCAGTCTGAGCATTGTGGGTACTGGGGGGTCGTGATAAGATTGTAATCATAGGAGTTAATGCTATGGAAGGCATTCAGTTTGTGACCAATGACAAAGGCCAGAAAATTGCCGTGATGATTGACCTCAAAAAATATGGCGAACTCTGGGAAGATTTTTATGATAGCTTGACAGCGCGTGCAAGAGCAGAAGAACCCAGAGAAACACTGGAATCGGTCAAGAAACGCCTGCTTGAACAGGGCAAGCTGAATGGCTGATTTTGCGGTCACGTTCGCCCGCTCAGCACGTAAAGAACTGGAAGCGCTGGGCGCGGCTCGGGTCAACCGTATCTTTCCAAAGATAGAAGCGTTGGGAAAAGAGCCGCGCCCTTCTGGATGTCGTAAGCTGGAGGGCGAAAAATTCCTATGGCGGATCCGCATTGGCGATTACCGCGTGATCTACGCTATTTATGATGACGAGCGGCGCGTGGACATCATCGCCGTCTGCCACCGAAGCAAGGCGTACAAATGAGCCTTAGTTTTTCTCGCCAGTGAGTGCGCGACATTGCTCTCCCTGGAGTAGATGACCAATGATTTATGAATCGTCTCGTGGCTGTGTCAACCACAGAAAGCATTTTCCCTGAGTACAGGGATACTCCTATCGGGCTTCTTTTGGAATACCACAATCTCAACCGGCCTCTGGACGAGTGCACGCAGGCTCAACTGCTGATTGGCATGTGCATGGACAATCGCAAGCACCTGCGCATACCGGATAATTTTGCTTTTATCATTCGCGCTGGCGGGGCCAATCTAAGGTACAGCGAATTCAAAGTGTCCTATGCCATCGCGGTGGGTGGGGTCAAATCCATCGCACTCATCGGACATAACCAATGCGGCATGGTAAACTTGATCGCCAGGAAAGACCAGTTTATTAAAGGCCTGGTCGAGAACGCGGGTTGGGAGAGAGAACGGGCCGAAGAACATTTCATGCACTTTGCGCCCATGTTTGAAATTAGGAACGAGATGGACTTTGTGTTGAGCGAAGCGAAACGGTTGCGCTTGCGGTATTTGTACATGATACAAGAAGACCTCACAGGTCTCGGAGATCTGTGAGGTCTCGGTGAAAAGAGGTAAAATAATCGGATGACCCGCGTCCTCCTTGTCCACCCACAATTCCCCCAACCTGAGATCATCGCCCAGGCCGCCGCTGAAATCCAACGCGGCGGCCTGGTCGCCTTTCCCACCGAGACAGTCTATGGCCTGGGCGCCAATGCCCTGGATGCCGCAGCCGTGGCGCGCATCTTCGAAGCCAAAGGCCGTCCGGCGGACGACCCGCTCATCGTGCATTTGGCTTCAGCAGATGACCTGCCGCAGGTGACGCGCAGCCTCCCGTCTATTGCGCTCGAACTGGCGCGCTCCTTCTGGCCCGGCGCGCTGACGTTGATCCTGCCGCGCGGCGCAGCCGTGTCATTGAGCGTGACCGCCGGACTGGAAACGACGGCGGTGCGCGTCCCGGCCCACCCGGTGGCGCTGGCGCTCTTGCGGGCGGCCGGCGTGCCAATTGCCGCGCCTTCGGCCAATCGCTTTGGCCGCGCCAGCCCCACCACCGCCCAGCACGTTCTGAGCGACCTCGGCGGGCGAATTGACCTGCTTTTGGACGGCGGGCCGGCGACCATTGGCGTTGAATCGACCGTTTTGGACGTGACCCGCACACCGCCGGTCATCCTGCGCCCCGGCGGGGTTGCGCGCGAAGTGCTGGAGGCGCTCATCGGCGCGGTGGCATTACGCGGCGAGGCTGGACCGGTTTCCGCGCCGACGCCGCAGATTTCACCCGGCCTGCTGGATAAACATTACGCCCCGCGCGCCGAACTCATCCTGTGCGCTTCGCCAACGCCTGCCAGTACGCTGGAAAAGATGGGACAACTGGCCCGAAAGTTTTTGGAAGAAGGTAAAAAGGTGGGACTGTTGATTGCCGACCAGGATAGGCAGTTTTTTGCAGGACTACCCGCCCTCATTTTCCCACTCGGCCCGGCGGATGACCTGGCGCAGGTTGCCCGCAATCTGTTCGCCGGAATGCGCAAGTTGGACGAACAAGGCGCGGAAGTCATCCTGGCGCGCGGCTTTGGGCGGCAGGGGCTGGGCCTGGCCATTGACGACCGCTTGCGCCGCGCTGCCAGCCGGGTAGTCGAATAATAAAAGTCAACAGGATTTTATCGCAAAGCTTTTGCGATGGATTGGGCACAATCCCAGTCGCCGCAGGGCCTGCCGGTGCTGAGGTGTGCCATAACCTTTGTGCCGGGCGAATGTGTAGCCGGGATATTGGGCATCCAGTTCGCGCATCAGTGCGTCGCGGCTGGTCTTGGCTAAAACCGAGGCGGCCGCGATGCTGAGACTGCGCCGGTCGCCCTTGACCAGCGCAGTCTGGGGGAGGGGGCATTCGGGCAAGCGCCAGTAATCAAGCAAGAGATGTCCGGGGGAAAGTGAGAGGCTTTCCAGCGCGCGCATGGCAGCCAGTCGCGTGGCTGGGACGATTCCCACGGTGTCAATTTCTTCGGCTGAAGCGAAGCCTACGCCCCAGGCCAGGGCAATTTCCTGGATGCGCGGCGCCCAGTATTCACGCTGAAGCGGGGTCATCTGTTTGGAATCGTGCACCCCGCGCAGGGTCTGAGAAAGAGACGGCTGAGGGGGAAGTACGACCACGGCTGCGGATACCGGTCCGGCCAGCGCGCCGCGTCCGGCCTCGTCAATTCCCCCAATCCAACTCAAGCCCTTTTTCCAAAGTCTTTTTTCGAATTCGAGGCTGGGAAAACTAGGCGTATTGACGACTTTAGTCGTTTGCGTCATAGATGCCTCGCCACGCATTCAGGCGGATGGTCAGCAGGTCGAGGAACATGCGCCAGGAATCGCGCAGGATGTTGATCTTGCTTTCGGGGCTGTAATACCAGTGAATGGGGACTTCGGTGATGTGATAGCCGCGCCGACGGGCGATGTGTAGGATTTCGACGTCGAACGACCACCCGCTGAGGGTTTGATATCGAAAAACATCCTTGGCGACCGCGGCGCGGAAGCATTTAAAACCGCATTGGGTATCCTGGATGCCGGGCAGGACGAGCAGGCGGATGAGGAAATTGAAGACGCGCCCGGTCAGGTGACGGTAATAGGGTTCGTTGTAGCGCACTGCGCCTGGGGCTTCGCGCGAGGCAATGGCGATGTCAAAGTCGTTGAACAGCGGTGGGAGGAACTGTTCGATCTCCTCCACCGGCATGGAAAGGTCAACATCACAGACGAAACGGTATTTGCCATGCGCTTCCATCATGCCGCGCCGGATCGCCAGCCCTTTGCCGCGCTTGGGTTCATGCAGCACACGCAAGTTCGGGTGATTTTCAGCATATTCCTGCGCCAGCCGGAGTGTGCCATCCGTGCTCCCATTTTCAACCACGAACACTTCGGCGTCATAAGTCCGCCCCTCCAAAAACGCAAACACCTGCCCCAAGGCATTGGGCAGGCGGTTTTCTTCGTTATAGGCCGGGATAACGATCGAAAGGAAGGGTGACTTCAAGGGGATGTCCACCTTTAGCTTATAAGTTCGACAGGACCAGGACGACAAATGTGATCAGGATGATAATCTCGACAACGAAGAAGACGATCAGGAAAGCCCACTGTTTGGTGGAGAACGACAACTTTCTCGAACGGGTTGTTGTATCGGGTTGGATGGTCGCGCTAGCAGCGACCATTCTTGCGCTCAACGCTTCGGTTGGGGGGGCCTGAGGAGGTTCTTGTCCGGCAGGAGTTTCAGATTGCTCTTGTGGGGCGGGATGTGGGTTCGTGATCCAGTTGAGGATATCGTGGACCGCCTCGGCGCTGAAAATTGCACGCGCTTGGGTAATCGAGACGGCGAAGCGCTCCAACGCATCGCTCAGCACCACACGGACGATGGGGCGGATGCTGTCTATGTGCATGCCAGGATCGGTGGCGAGCAATACCGGCTCAACCAGTGTCGAGTTTGGGTATCCCTGTCGTTCCAGGTAGACCTGCACGGCGCGTCCCATCTGCGCCGTCCGGGTGAGTAAATTGATGCCCGTAGGAATAAACTTATAGCCTTTCAGCGATCCAAAGGCGTCCCCTTTTGCCCGGTACATGCCCCGCAATGGCGTGATGTATATCACATAAATGCCGGTCGGGCCGACCAGGATGATGGGAATGGTGACGCCCAGGCCGGCCAGAGTCACGTTACGCAACAGCGTATATCTGTTATCCAACACATTTTCGAGATGGGCGATGACTGTCTTCTGGGCGTTGATCTCCTCAAGACAACCAGCGCCGTATTTCAGCCTGGCTTTGATTTGGTCAAGCAGGCTGATCTCACCACTCTCGGTTTGATAGGGGGTTGTGTCAATGATTCTCATGCAAATGACCTCCACGCCTAAGAGAAGTTAGCGAAACACCCATAATTTTACTACATAGCATGACCGCCGAGAGCCTGTGTGCTCTCGGCGGCCTCAGTCGGGGTGGGCGGACTCGAACCGCCGACCCCCGCGTCCCAAACGCGGTGCGCTGCCAACTGCGCTACACCCCGGCGGATGTGAGTATAATGCGAATGATACACAACCGTCAAGCAGATGGAGTGATGCGTGATGCGTGATAACTCTTTGCGACTTGGGATGTTCTTGGTCGTTGCGGCGACGCTCTTTGCCGGACTTTCAGCCTGCGCGCCGGTTGCGCCGCCGACTCTCCCCGTTACCCCTGCTCCCCTGTCCCCTATCACCCCTACCCCCCCGCTGCCCCTCGCCCCTTCTCCCACCACCGATTGCCTTACCCTCGCCGGTCAAATCGAGGGCGATAGCTTATCCAGCCAGCATCTGGCAGATGTGCTCAAATTTCTCGTCTATCTGCCGCCTTGTTATTCTGAAAATAGCGACCAGCGCTATCCTGTGCTCTATCTTCTGCACGGCCAGGCTTATGCCGACAACCAGTGGGTACACCTCGGCGCGCCGGCGGCTGCCGACCGGCTGATCGCGGCCGGTGAATCACCGCCGTTCATGATCGTCATGCCCTATGACCCATCCTGGAAGCAGCCGAAAGAATACGGCTTCGGCCAGGCCTTGACCGATGAGCTTATCCCCTATGTGGCTGCCCATTACCGCACCCTTCCCGACCGCGAGCAGCGCGCCGTCGGCGGGCTTTCGCGCGGCGCGGGTTGGGCCATCCATCTCGGCCTGACCCGCCCGGACCTGTTCGGCGCGTTGGGTGCGCACTCGCCGGTCGTCTTCTGGAGCGACAGTTCGCGCATTGACAATTGGCTGGCGGCCATCCCGTCCGAATCCCTGCCGCGCATCTATCTCGATATCGGGGAAAACGACCGCGAGCTGGAAACCGCCCTCTGGCTGGAAGAATTGCTCAACCGGCAGAACATTCCGCACGAATGGCATCTCTATCCTGGTTACCATGATGAAGCCTACTGGCAGGCGCACGTGGAGGAATACCTGCGCTGGTATGCGAATGGTTGGAAAGTTGAACGTTAGAAGGAATGTTTAGGGCAGAGCAACACACCGCCTTTCAACCTTCAAACCTTCAACCTGCAACCGATGTTATAATCTTTTTTATGCCTCTCACCCTCCAAGAAGTCGAGCACATCGCTACCCTGGCGCGGCTGGAGTTGAGCGCCGAAGAGAAAGCCCGCTACCGCCAGCAACTCTCGGCCATCCTCGATTACATCGCCAAGCTGCAAGAGCTGGACACCTCGGACATCCCCGCGACGGCCAGCCTCTTGGCTGTGGAAAGTCATCTGCGCCCCGACGAGCCGCGTCCGGGATTGGAAGTAGATGTTTTACTAAAAAACGCGCCCCAGGTAGAGCAAAATCAATTCAAGATTCCGCCGGTGTTTGAGTAGATTCGTAGATCAGGAACATGTCACCCCTGACCGACCTCACCCTCCTCGAAGCCCAAACAGCTCTCCGTAATGGCGAAATTTCCAGCCGCGAATTGACCCGCGCCTGTCTGGAGCGTATTGCGGCGCTGGAGCCATCCCTGCACGCCTTTTTGCATCTTGCCAATGAGCAAGCCGCGTCTCGAGCAGATGAGGCCGATCAAGAATTTGTCGCCCTTCGCAAGTCCCAATCCACTAATTCCCAATTTATTAATTTACTCTTCACCAAACCCCTCCTGGGCATTCCGCTGGCCGTCAAAGATGTCCTGGCTGTCGAGAACCTGCCCTGCACGGCAGGCTCGAAGATCCTCGAGGGTTTCTTCCCGCCCTTTACGGCTACGGCAGTGAAACGCTTGCAGGATGCCGGAGCGATTGTCATCGGCAAGACCAACACCGACGAATTCGCGATGGGTTCATCCACCGAGAATTCGACCTACGGCGTGACGCATAATCCGTGGGACACCTCGCGCGTGCCGGGCGGTTCTTCGGGCGGGAGTGCGGCGGCGGTGGCGGCGCGGCTGGTGCCGGCAGCATTAGGCACGGATACCGGCGGCAGCGTGCGGCAGCCGGCCGCGTTCTGCGGAGTGACCGGTCTCAAGCCGACCTATGGCCGCGTCTCGCGCTATGGATTGGTGGCCTATGGTTCGTCGCTGGATTGCGTCGGTGCGTTGGGTCGGACGGTGGAGGACGTGGCGTTATTGTTTTTAATTATGGCCGGACGGGATGCGTTGGATGCCACCACGCAGGATGTGGCGCTGCCTGACATCAAGTTTGATGCTGGGGCGGATCGCGATCTCCCCCTACGAGGATTACGTATCGGCGTGCCGCAGGAATATTTCGTGCGCGGTATCCAGGCTGAAGTCGAGGCAAGTGTACGGGCGGCCATTGATGTGCTGGAATCGCTGGGCGCGGAAGTCAGGGATGTCAGCCTGCCGCACAGCGAATACGCCCTGCCGGTCTATTACATCCTCGCCCCGGCGGAAGCTTCAGCCAACCTGGCGCGCTACGACGGTATCCGCTACGGGCCGCGCATCCAAGCCGAGAGCATGTGGGACATCTTTTATCGCACGCGCGGGCGCAAGTTCGGCGCGGAGGTGGAGCGGCGCATCATGCTGGGCACTTACGCGCTCTCGGCGGGTTACTATGATGCCTATTATGGCCAGGCGCAGAAGGTGCGCACGCTCATTAAACGGGATTTCGAGCAGGTCTTCGAGCAGGTGGATGTGATCGCCGCGCCGGTCGCCCCGACCACAGCTTTCCCCATCGGCGCGCATGGTGACGACCCGCTGGCAATGTACTTGGAGGACGTATTCACCCTGCCGGCCAATCTGGCGGGCGTGCCAGGGCTGGCTTTTCCGGTCGGCTTTGATGGTAAGGGCTTGCCGGTCGGGATGCAGTTGATGGGGGGGCACTTTCGCGAAGACCTGCTGTTTCGCGTGGCGCACGCTTACCAGCAGGTCGCGGATTGGCACTTCCGAAAACCTGGAATTTAGAATCCATGAAGAACACGAAGGGTACAAAAATTTTTCGTGAATCTTCGTGCCATTCGTGGATGCTTTTGGAGAAACCATGAACATCTTCGTCACCGGCGGGGCGGGCTACATCGGCTCAGCGACCGCCGAGGCCCTGCTCAAAGCCGGGCATACAGTTACTGTTTATGATTCGCTCGTCACCGGCTATCGCCAAGCCGTACCAGACAGGGCGCGCTTCATTCATGCCGACTTGGCAGATGGCAATGCTCTGACCGCCGCGCTTACAAACGAGAAATACCAGGCCGTGATGCACTTCGCGGCCTTCATCGAGGCCGGTGAGAGCATGAAAGAGCCGGGTAGGTTCTTTCATAATAACCTGGTCAATTCATTGCACCTAATCGAAACCGCGACCCGCGCCGGTGTGCGCCGCTTCGTGCTTTCCTCGACCGCGGCCGTGTATGCCTCCAGCGACGAGCCGCTGAGCGAGGATTCGCCCCTCGCTCCGGCCAACGTCTACGGCTACACCAAACTGGCGATCGAGGATACCCTGGAATGGTACCGTCAGATCCACGGCCTGCATTACGCTGCCCTGCGCTATTTCAACGCGGCCGGCGCCCTGCCCGGACGCGGCGAGGCGCACCAACCTGAATCGCATCTCATCCCGCTCGTGCTGCGCGTCGCTCTCGGCCAGGCGGAAGCGGCCTCCATCTACGGCACGGACTATCCCACGCCGGACGGCACGGCCATCCGTGATTACATCCACATCGCGGATTTGGTCTCAGCGCACCTGCTGGCGCTGGAGGCGTTAGGGGAACAGGATAAATTGACCTACAACCTCGGCAACGGCGCAGGTTATTCGGTGAACGAAGTCATCGAGTCGGCGCGTCGCGTGACCGGTCATCCAGTCCCGGCCATCGAATCTCCGCGCCGGGATGGCGACGCCGCCAGGCTGGTGGCCTCTTCCGAGAAGATCCGCCGTGAGTTGGGCTGGATGCCCCAGCACCCCGACCTGGGCGACATCATCGCCTCCGCCTGGGATTGGCATCGGACACATCCGAACGGGTATTCTGCCGTCTTTCATCAGCGCTGAGACAGCCGGTACAGGTTATCCTGTTCGGTTCGCAGGCGCGCAACGACGCGGTTTCCGACTCGGATATTGATTTGTTTGTAGTGCTTCCCAATTTGGAAAAAGCCACGCTGGCTACCGCGCTCGATATGGCCTGGGAAATAGGCTTTGAGGCAGGTGCGGTGCTTTCGATCGTGCCTGCAACAAAAGGCGAAATTGCGCGCCTGTCTGCTTCACCGTTTTATCAGGCTATCCACGCGAGGGGGTGGCGGTATGAGCGAAGAGGCATTTGACCGGCGCGGGGAGTACCCGCTTTACTCGCTGCTCCTGCCGCTCTTGTTCCTGCTGCTGGGCGGGATCGGCCTGCCGGGTGGGGCAGTCTACGTCGAGACCTGGCGGCTGCGCAACAGCCGCTGGGTGAGCGCCGTTTCGCTGGCCGGGCCGCTCTCCAACTTGGTCTTGGGCCTTATCCTGGCAGTCATCCTGCGCTCGTCGCCGGGCGAAAGCGGCTGGGGCGGGACGTACGTCGTCTGCGGGGGGATAGGTGGAGGAGGCGGGGGAGGCGGGGTTACAGGTCCAACCGGAGCCGCCGGTGCGACAGGCTCGACCGGTTCGGCGGGGGGAGTTGATTTCTTTGCGGGCAACGTTGCAGGAGATTGAACCAAAGAAGCCTGCCTGAAGGCGGGCTTCTCGAAGCGGATGGGTAGAGGTTACGCCCAGCCCTGTTTCTTCGCCCAGTCGGTGATGACCGGTACTACAACGTACTCGCCCTGGTAAGCCTTGAAGCCCAAGTAGACCAGGTAGAACCACAACAGCACAGGCACACAAAGCCCGAACAGCGTCCAGCCAATTACGATGTAGAGAACAACCTCGATGATGCCCAGGATGAGGGCTTGCGCGTTATGGTACTTGATGAATGGGCGGTTCTTCTTTTCTTCCATCAACATGAGAATGATGGGGATCAGGGGTGAGAAGATGTACGTCAGCAAAGTCCACAGCTTATCGTCACTGGTGATGTCGGGATTTATCGGTTGTTGAGTCATTTGTTCCTCCTGAGGATAAAGTTCGTGGGATTTAGCGTTATTTTACAACCAAATTGGATAAAAGGCAACTGATTCGCCCACAGCTTTTATTGACGCCTAATTTCAGCCATGATATGATTGTACATTGTGATTTAGCACTCTCACTCATAGAGTGCTAAATTTTCGAGACGAGTATGGATGAACTGACCGAACGCCAGAAACTGATCCTCACCCTGGTGGTGCGCGACTATATCGAGATTGCCCAGCCGGTCGGCTCGAACCGCCTGATCGAGCGCTATAAGCTCGAGATGAGTTCCGCGACCATCCGCAATGAGATGGCCGTGCTGACCGAGGCCGGTTACCTGCGTCAGCCGCACACCTCTGCCGGGCGTGTCCCGACCGAGGAAGGCTACCGTTATTTCGTCACTCACTTTGTCTACCAGACCGACCTGCCGGACGCAACGCGGCATACCATCACCCACCAATTCTATCAGGCGCGGCAGGATGTGGAACAATGGATGCACCTGGCGGCTTCCATTCTGGCGCACCAGTCCCGCGCCGCCTCGCTGATCACCGCGCCGCACGCCGACCTAGCGCGCTATAAGCACCTTGAGCTGATTTCCACCCAGGGCCGTCAGGTGCTGATGGTGCTGGTGCTGGTGGGTGGGGAAGTGAGCCAACAGATCCTGACCCTGGCCGAGCCGGTCTCGCAGGAACAACTAGGCAACGTTGCCAACCGGCTCAACCAGGTCTGCCAGGGCCGCACGACCGATGAGATGGCCAGCCTCAGCCTGGGTGCTGAGGCGGTGGAGAAGGATATCTTGGTTCTGGTCATGCAAGATATGAGTCGCGGCGAGCAGCGCCTCTCCGGTGAAATCTACCTGGACGGGCTGAGCAACGTCCTTTCCGAGCCGGAATTTATCGAGTCAGACGATGCCCGGCGCGCCATACGACTGTTCGAGGAGCGTTCCCTGCTTCATAATTTGCTAGCGCGCACAATGGTCAACAGTCACGTGGGCGGGGTGCAAGTCCTGATCGGCGGCGAAGGTGAATGGGAGGAACTCAGGCAGTGTTCTGTCGTCCTGGCCCGCTACGGCATCCCGGGGACGGCGACCGGCGCGTTGGGCGTCTTTGGCCCAATGCGCATGTCCTACGCCCGTACCATTCCCACCGTCCGCTTTATGGCCGATCTGTTGAGCGGACTGGTTTCAGAAACTATGGTTGGAGATGAAACGTAACAATGAGCAGTAAGAAAACGCGACAACCCATCGAATCCGAGAACGGAAAAGAAGCCGAAACAGCCACGCAAGCCGCGCTGGTCGTTTCGCTGGCAGAGTTCGAGTCGCTACAAAAGCAACTCGAAGAAGTCCAGGCGCAAGCTGCCGAATATAAAGATGGCTGGCAGCGCGCCGTGGCTGATTTCCAGAACTACCGGAAGCGCGTCGAGCGCGAAAACGGAGAGGTCTACCAGAATGCCGTTGCGGGGATCGTCAAGCGTTACCTGCCGGTCATTGATGACCTCGAGCGAGCTTTGCAATCCCGCCCGGCAGACCTGCCCTGGGTGGATGGCATTGAGTTGATCTACCGCAAGCTTCAAGGTATATTAGATGCCGAGGGCCTAACACGCATCCAGGCTGAGGGTCAGATGTTTGATCCGACCGTGCACGAGGCCATTTCGCAAGAAGTGAGTGAAAATCACGAGAGCGGGCAAATCATCGCCGTCGTCCAAAATGGGTACATGTTGGGTGAGAGGATGATCCGGCCGGTGATGGTAAGAGTGGCGCAATAATTGGTTGCAACCTGTCATGCTGAGCGGAGCGAAGCATCCCTCGTTCCCGAGGAGACCCTTCGCTGCGCTCCCTGGCCTAGCCCGCCACATCGTCCCGACACTTGCACCTGCTGCAAGTGCAGGTGTGTCCTTGCGGGAGGGCAGGCAGGGTGACATTATCAGGAGAACTCATGGGTAAAATCATAGGCATAGATCTAGGTACGACAAATTCAGTTGGCGCAGTGATGATGGGGACTGAGCCGGTTGTTATTCCATCCGCGGAGGGCGAACGACTTGTGCCATCCGTGGTGGCAGTCAATAAAAACCACGAACGGCTGGTGGGGCGGGTGGCCCGCAACCAGGCCATTATCAATTCGGAAAATACCATCTTTTCGATCAAACGTTTCATGGGACGCAAATACGAGGATCCAGAAGTACAGCGCACCCTGCCGCGCATCCCGTACAAAGCCATGCCGGCCTCCAACGGCGACATGCGTGTGATACTGGACGAGAAGGAATATTCTCCGCCCGAAGTTTCGGCCATGATCCTGGCGAAGATCAAGGTGGATGCTGAGGCTTACTTGGGTGAGCCTGTTACCCAGGCGGTTATTACTGTTCCGGCTTACTTCAACGATGCGCAGCGCAATGCCACCAAGGATGCCGGCAAGATCGCCGGCCTGGAAGTGATGCGTATCATCAACGAGCCGACCGCCTCCTCGCTGGCCTACGGCCTGGACAAGAAAAAGAACGAGATCATCGCCGTCTATGACTTGGGAGGCGGCACGTTTGATATCTCCATCCTGGATGTGGGTGAAGGTGTCTTTCAGGTGCGTTCGACCAGCGGCGATACCTTCCTGGGCGGCGACGATTTCGATCAGCGCCTCATAGATCACCTGGTGGACGAATTCAAGAAGGATAACGGCATTGACCTGCGCCAGGATAAGCAATCCCTCCAGCGCCTGAAGGAGGCGGCAGAAAAAGCCAAGATCGAACTCTCCAGCATGATGCAGACGGAGATCAACCTGCCGTATATAACGGCGGACGCTTCTGGCCCTAAACACCTGGTAATGTCCCTGACGCGCGCCAAGCTCGAGCAGTTGACAGGCGACCTAGTCGAACGCACGCTCGGGCCAATGCGCCAGGCTCTCTCAGACGCGAACCTGAATCCGGGCGACGTGAACGAGGTGGTCATGGTTGGCGGCATGACGCGCATGCCCGCTGTGCAAGAGGCGGTGCGGCGCATGTTCAACATGGAGCTGCACAAAGGGGTCAACCCGGATGAAGTCGTCGCCATCGGCGCGGCGATCCAGGCCGGCGTGCTGGGCGGGGACGTCAAAGACATTCTCCTGCTGGACGTGACGCCGCTGACCCTCTCGATCGAGACCCTGGGCAGCGTGGCGACTCCGCTCATCGAACGCAACATGACCATCCCGACCCGAAAGAGCCAGATCTTCTCGACCGCCAGCGAAAGCCAGACGCAGGTCGAGATCCACGTCCTGCAGGGTGAACGCCCGATGGCGGTGGATAACAAATCATTGGGCAAGTTCATCCTGGATGGCATCCCGCCGGCCCCGCGCGGCATTCCGCAAATTGAAGTGACCTTCGATATTGACGCCAACGGCATCCTGAAAGTCACCGCGGCGGATAAGGCCACGAGTCGCTCTCAGCACATCACCATCACGGCTTCGTCTGGTTTGGCGAAGGAAGAGGTCGAGAAGATGCGCAAGGAGGCTCAGGCGCACGCCGAGGAAGATAAGAAACGCCGCGATTTGATTGATGCCAAGAATACCGCCGATGCTTCCGTCTATGGCGCTGAAAAAGCCCTGAGCGAATTGGGCGATAAGGTTCCAGACGAGATAAAAGCCAATGTACGCGCCGCAGTGGACGAGGTCAAGAAGGTGAAGGACGGCGAGGACGAACAGGCCATCCGCAAGGCGGTGGATGCGCTCAGCCAGGCCGTACAAAAAGTTGGCGCGGCGGCCTATCAGCAGCAGACGCCTCCACCCGGACCTGAAGCCGGTTCCGGTCAACCTGGGCCGGGTGCCGGTCCCGATGTGGTGGAGGGCGAAACAAAGGATGTTTGAACGTTTGCACGTTGGCACGTAAAACCTGTCAACGTGCAAACTTGCCAACCTGCCAACGGATATTATGACCAACCGCGATTATTATGAATTATTAGGCATCTCTCGGAATGCCTCTGTTGATGAAATCAAAGCCGCCTTCCGCAAGTTGGCGCGCCAGTATCACCCGGATGTGAGCAAGGAGCCAGACGCCGAGGAGAAATTCAAGGAAATCAACGAGGCCTACGGTGTGCTCTCCGACCCGGAAAAGCGCGTCCGTTATGACCGTTATGGCCGCGCTGGCCTGGGTGAAATGAACGGCATGCCCGACTTCGCCACCATGGACTTCGGCGACATCTTCGAGGAATTATTTGGTGGGTTCGGCTTTGGCTTGGGCGGCAGCGGTAGCTCACGGCGGCCGCGGCGTGGGCGCGACTTGCAATATCAGGTCGCCTTGACTTTCGAGGAAGCCGTCTTCGGCGTCGAAAAGGAAGTCGAAATCACGCGCAACGAGGTATGCAGCACTTGCCGCGCATCCGGCGCGGAGCCGGGCAGCAGCCCGCAGCGCTGCACCACTTGCGGTGGGCGGGGTGAAGTGCGCCAGGTGCGGCAGACCATCTTCGGCTCAATGATGCAATCCTCTCCCTGCCCGGCATGTAACGGGCGCGGCGAGGTGATCGCCTCGCCATGCCATACCTGTCGTGGCGGCGGGCTGGAGCGCAAGACGCTCAAAAAAATTGTCCCGATCCCGGCTGGCGTGGATACCGGCACTCAGATCCGCCTGGCCGGGGAAGGCGAGCCGGGGGTATATGGCGGGCCGCAGGGCAACCTGTATCTGGTTATCTCTGTGCGGTCGCACAAGTTCTTCAAGCGGCGTGAGAACGATATCCTTTTGAATCTGGATATCAATGTTGCCCAAGCAGTGCTCGGCGCGCAAATCGAGGTGCCAACAGTAGATGGGACAGACAGGCTGAACATCCCTGCCGGTACCCAGCCTGGCAAGGTTTTCACGATAAAAGGCAAAGGTGTGCCGTATTTGCGTAGAAATGGCCGCGGCGACCAGCGCGTGATCATCAATGTGGATATCCCGACCAAACTGACCAAAGAGCAGCGCGAACTGTTCGAGCAATTATCCGCCACGCTGGGGACGATGGTCAAGCCGAAGGAGAAGGGGTTTTTGGATTGGCTGAATGAGGCGCTGGGAGGGTAGTGATCAGTTATCAGTAAGCAGTTATCAGTAAACCCGTCTCGGTGCGAGGCGGGTTTTGCGCTTAATGACAAGAAGGGTTTATTTATCTACGAAAGTAATACTGAATAGCCCTTGACTTACCAATGGACTTGATGTAATATATATATCAAGAAAGGAGACGTGCGAGATGGAAACTTACGTTACTACTAAAGGTCAGATTGTCATCCCAGCGCCTCTGCGGCGCAAGTACGGCATTACAGAGGGGACAAAAATCGTCGTTGTAGACAATGAGGAGGAGATTATATTACGCCCAATGACGCATGAGCGAATTGCAAAGTTACGCGGCTCTTTGAAGGGGACAGGCACGCTTCAAATGTTACTGGACGAGCGCCGAAAGGATAAGGAAAAGGAAGATGCTTCCTATAAAGGTGCTTGATGCTTTTGCCGTGATGGCCTTTTATTACGATGAGCCGGGTGCAGAGATTGTCCAGAGCCTGATGTTCGATGCTGGTGAAGGGAAGGTTCACCTGATAATGTGTACGGTGAACTTAGGGGAGGTTTGGTATTGGATTTCTCGTGGAAACTCTCCTGAGATTGCCGATCATTACATACAAGAGCTCCGGGCGATGGGCGTTGAAATCATTGATGCAGATTGGAATATAACCCGTCAGGCGGCGGTTTATAAGTCGAAAGGGAATATCTCCTATGCTGACTCGTTTGCGACCGCATTGGCAAAATTGCGCAATTGCCCGGTGGTGACAGGTGATGAGGAATTCAATCAACTTGAAGGAGAAGTCGAGATAGAGTGGCTGTCATGACCTCTTGGCTTCAAGTTTCTTTGACCGTCTCTGGCGAACAAGCCGAAGCCATCGTCGAAGTGCTGGCGCGCTTCGCGCCCGGCGGCGTGGCGACCGAGCACGGGGTGAGGTTCATCAGCCCCGAAGATGAGGGTACGCCGCTTGAAGTTGTAACGGTGCGCGCCCACCTGCCGATGGATGACAAACTCGAAGAGACGCGCCAGAAGCTGGAAGAGTCGCTCTACTGCCTGGGTATGATCCAGCCCCTGCCCGCGCCGGTCTTCGAGCCGATTGCTGACCAGAACTGGATGGAAGCCTGGAAGCAGCATTACAAACCCATCCCGGTTGGCAAGCGGCTCATCATCGTCCCGGCCTGGCTGGATTCTCCTGATGCTTCCCGAATTGCCATCAAAATTGACCCGGGCATGGCTTTTGGCACCGGCACGCACCCCACGACACAACTCTGTCTTAAACTTATTGAAGGTTTCTTCGGAGACCAACCTTCAACTTTCGACCCTTCGGGAGCCTCACCTGTGCCTGCGGCACTGGCGCAGGCAGGGCAAGCCTTTCAACCTTCAACTGTAATTGACGTTGGCTGCGGCTCTGGCATTCTATCCATCGCGGCGTTGAAACTCGGCGCGACCTCTGCCCTGGGTATGGACATTGACGAGGCGGCAGTCAAGGCTTCGCGCGAGAACGCGGAGGTCAACGGTATTGCCGCGGCGCAATTCACGCTCGGGGTGGGATCGGTGGCGGAGGTTTTGGCAGGCAGGTTTGGCGTCTGGAGTGCGCTGCTGGTGCTGGCGAACATCCTGGCGCCGGTCATAATCCGCCTGTTCGACGACGGGTTGGCCGACCTGGTCGCGCCGGGCGGCGCGCTTATCCTCTCCGGCATCCTGGAGGAGCAGGTTGGGCCAGTTGTTTCTGTCGCCCAAGCGCACAGGATGAAACTGGTCGAAAAACGCCAGATGGGGGATTGGGTGGCGATGAGATTAGAATGTTGGCATGTTGGAAGGTTGGAACGTTGAAACGTTAACTGGCCAACGTTCGAACGTTTTTGTGCTATCATTCAGGCAGTATGGGCCAGCCGCGACGATTGTTTTACTACCTTTTGCTCAACGCTTTCGTTTCTGCCTGTGTGACGGGCACAATCCTTTTCTTTTATGACCGCTCCCAGCGCAAAGACAATGTCCCAGCCACCGTTCCCTCCTCGCCGGCCGCGCTCGCGCCTGCGCCTTTTGCTGGTGAAACAAAGGTTGACTTCATCAGCATCATTGGGGCAGGGATTAAAGACAGCGAGGTGGTCATCATTGAAAATAAAGGCAACGATCCTGTAATCTTGACGGGCTGGTATTTGAAAGGTGATAAAGGCAATGCCTATACCTTCCCACAGCTGACCCTGTACAAGGGCGGCAGGGTGATGGTGCACACGGCCTCCGGAGTGGACACGCCCACCGACCTCTACTGGGGACGTACGGCGGCGGCTTGGCAGCCGGGCGAGCAGGTCGGCCTGTACGACTCGCCAGGCAACCAGCGCGCGCGCTACCAGATTCCGTAATGGTCGCCGCTTGCGCGACCATAATTGCTATTCATTCAAACATATTCTACTGTTCTCTACTCTCCCTCTAACTTCTATGACCCAAGCCCTCTATCGTAAATGGCGCCCACACAAGTGGGACGAAGTCATGGGACAGCAGCATGTCGTCCAGACGCTGCGCAACGCGGTGACGGGCGAGCGCGTGGCCCATGCCTATCTCTTCTCCGGCCCGCGCGGCACCGGTAAAACCTCCGTCGCGCGCTTGCTAGCCAAGGCCGTCAACTGCCTGGCTGAAGACTTGGCAGCCCGTCCATGCAGCATTTGCGCCCACTGCATGGCGGTCAACGAAGGCCGCTTCCTCGATCTGATCGAGATTGACGCCGCCTCCAACACCGGCGTGGACGACATACGCGACTTGCGTGACAAGATCAACTTTTCGCCCAATCAGGGACGTTATAAAGTATATGTCATTGACGAGGTGCATATGCTTTCCACCTCCGCCTTCAACGCCCTGCTCAAGACCCTTGAAGAACCGCCGCCACATGCCATCTTTATCCTGGTGACCACCGAGCCCCACCGGATCCCCGCCACCGTGCTCTCGCGCTGCCAACAGCACGAGTTTCGCCGTGCGCCGTTGGACTATATCATCAAGCAACTGGATCAAATCGCCCAGGCCGAGGGCATTCAAGCCGACCACGAGGCGCTGACGCTCATCGCCCGCCAGGCTACCGGCAGTTTTCGCGACGCCATTTCCCTGCTCGACCAAATGGCCTCCAGCGGTCAGAAGATCAGCCTCGAACTCACGCAGACTGTCCTCGGCACAGCCGCCAGCCAGACCGTCCTTGACCTGGTGGATGCCATCCTTGAAAACCGGCCGGATACCGGTCTCGTGACGATCCACCGCGCCCTGGATGCCGGCGTGGACGCGCGCCCGCTGGCGCGTCAGATCGTGGACTACTTGCGCGCTTTGCTGCTGGTCAAGTTGGACAACGCAGCGCAAGCGGACCTGGGGGCGGATACGCTACCCCAAGTCGAGCGCCATGCCGGAGCACTGCCCGCGCCGGAAATCTTGCGCCTGATCCGCCTCTTCAACGCGGCAGCTACTGACCTGCGGGGCGGCTGGCAGCCGTCGCTCTCTTTGGAACTGGCGCTGGCCGAGGCCATGGAGCGCCAGCAGCCGGTCGAAAGGCCCTCCGCTACAGGCGGGGAAAAGCTGCCAGCGACGCGCAGCCGGCCCGAGGTCCCGCCCCGCCCGGCCCGCGGCGTTCAGGACAAATCTCCAGAAACCGCGAGCGTGCCACCCGCGCCGCCGCTGGAATCTGCTGCGGAGAGTAAGTCGGCCACAGGCGTCGTCAGCCTCGACCGGGTCGCCAAAGCCTGGCGACAGATCCGGGCAGCCATCCGCTCAAGCAACCCGGCTCTGGAAGCCTTGCTAAACTCGTGCAAGCTGCTCGAGATCAAGGACGGCTTCCTGGTTCTTGGTTTTGCCAGTGATATCCTGCTTTCCAAGATGAACACGCTCGAACAATTGGAGGCCACGCGCAGGGCAATCGCCGAGGTGCTCGGCTTAAATCTTCCGGTGCGCTGTGTAGTCTCGAACGCCAGGCAAAGCGCCCCGCCGGATGTGAAGCAGGATGGCATGGTGGCGGCCGCGCTGAAAGCCGGCGGCGAAATTGTGGATATTCAGGATTGAGAGAAACCCGGTTTCTCGAAGAAAGCGGGTTTCTGAAGGAATTTACAGGAGTGAACTATGGCCAAAGGTTTCAATCGTCCCACAACAGGCAGTCAATCTGGCATGATGCAGCAGATCCAACGCATGCAGCAACAACTGGCCGAGGCGCAGGAACGTCTGGCCGAGGAGAGCGTCACCGCGACGGCCGGGGGCGGCGCGATCAAGGTGTCAATGACCGGCAACCAGAGATGCACTGCGATCGAGATTGACCCCGAATTACTGAAGGATGCGGACACGGATATGCTGCAGGATTTGATTCTGACTGCCGTCAATCTGGCGCTGGATAAATCCCGTGAGTTGCAGGCTGAGCGGCTCGGCCCTCTCGCGGGCGGATTACCGTTCTAGCGTTCAATCACCGCCTCGTTGACTCGCTGACTCTGTATGCTGCCCGACCCAATCCAAAACCTGATCTTCGCTCTAGAGCGATTGCCCGGCATTGGCCCAAAGACGGCCTCCCGGCTGGCTTTCTTCCTCCTGCGCGCCCCGCAGGAGTTGTCGAGTGCGTTGGCCGAAGCCTTGACCGATTTAAAGACCAAGACCGGTTTTTGTCAGGAATGCTTGAACATCACTACCGCCTGGCGTCAGCGCTGCGAGGTGTGTGAGAATCCGCAGCGGGATAGCTCGGTGCTGTGTGTGGTCGAGGAGCCGCTGGATGTGCTGGCCTTGGAGCGGATTGGCGCGTATCGCGGCAAGTACCACGTCCTGCACGGTGTGCTGTCACCCATCGAAGGCATTGGCCCGGATGACTTGAAGATCAAGCTTTTGATTGAGCGCGTGCGGCGCGGCGCGGTGAAAGAGGTGATCCTGGCGACCAACCCCAGCATGGAAGGAGATGCCACCGCGCTCTATCTGCGCCAGTTATTGCAGCCGTTCAACATCCACCTGACGCGCCTGGCGCGCGGCCTGCCCGTCGGCGGAGACCTGGAATATGCCGACCAAAATACCTTGCTGCGCGCCCTGACCGGACGGCAGGAAATGTCTTAAATAATCACAAAAAGCCCATCCTTGCTCTTCTTTTCACTTGCTCCCCTGTTTTTTTTTACCCCATCCTGCCCGTCAAATATGCCTCGGTCAACTCCTCCTTCGGGCGCGTAAACATTTGGTCGGTCGGTGAGAACTCCACTAACTCGCCCAGCCAGAACAGACCGGTCGAATCCGAGACGCGGGCGGCCTGCTGCATGTTGTGCGTCACGATGACAATGGTGTAGTTCACTTTCAGATCGGCAATCAGATCTTCGATGCGACCGGTGGCGATGGGATCGAGGGCGGATGTGGATTCATCGAACAGAATCACGTCCGGTTTGACGGCTAAAACGCGGGCGATGCACAGCCGCTGCTGCTGGCCGAGCGAGAAACTCAGGGCGTTGGTTTTCAACTGGTCTTTAACTTCATCCCACAGCACGGCATCCCGCAGACTTTTTTCCACAATGTTGTCCAACTGCGACTTGTTTTGTACCATGCCCAGCACGCGCGGGGCGAATGCGACGTTGTCATACACTGACTGCGGGAATGGATTGGGTTTCTGGAAGACCATGCCCACCCGCTGGCGCAGCGTGACCACGTCCATGCCTTCGGCGTATATATCCTGTCTTTCGAGCAGGATTTGCCCATCCACGCGCGTGCCTGGAATTGTGTCGTTCATCCGGTTCAGGCAACGCAAAAAAGTGGACTTTCCACAGCCGGACGGCCCGATGAGGGCGGTTACTTTGCGCGGCAGGATGTCCATGCTGATCTTGCTCAAGGCCAATTTCGCGCCGTAGTAGAAGTTTAGGTCACGAACCATGAAGACAGGGTTTTCGCTCACGAGGTTTATTTTACTCGATTCCAGCGCAGCGACTGGACGGAGTGCAAAATCTTCCGATTTTGCCCGAAGTCGGGAGACTTCGGACTCCATTCCTGACACGATAGTCGCAACGCCGTGATTATGCTTTATAATTTAAGCAATGAAACGCCTTGCCCTGTTTGCTCTTTTGCTGTTTCTTCTCTCTGCCTGCAGCCCGTCCGCCACCTCCTCCTCTTCTCAACCCCAAACCACAGCCTACATTGAAAACAAAGGCTCGGATACTATTGTCAACCTGGCGCTGGCCTGGGCCGAGCGCTATCAGAGTGAGCATCCGGCCGTTCGTATATCGGTCACAGGCGGCGGGTCCGGGACGGGCATCGCCGCGCTTATCAACGGCACGGTGGACCTCGCCAACGCCTCGCGTCAAATCAAGAAAGAAGAATTGCAGGAGGCGCAGGCGAAGGGAATTAATCCCATCGAGCAAACCATCGCCCGTGACGCGATCGCCGTCATCGTCCATCCCGACAATCCGGTCAGCGAATTGACGCTCCAGCAAATCGCAGATATTTACAGCGGCAAATTCAACAACTGGCAGGAGATCGGCGGCGAAGATCGTCCCATCGTGCGCCTCTCCCGCGAGACCAACTCTGGCACGCACGTCTATTTCCTCGAAACCGTGCTACGCTTGGGCGATAAAAACAACAAGACGCTTTTCGCCACCAATACGCTGCTATTGCCTTCTTCGGAGGGTATCATCAATGAGATACGCCAGAACCTAAATGCCATCGGCTACGACGGGTTGGGTTACGTGCCGCATGACCTGAAAGTGATTGCGATTGCGAAAGCGGCTGGCGCATCGTATGTGCTGCCCTCGGTGGCGACGGTCAACGATAAAAGTTATCCCATCGCCCGCGACCTCTATATGTACACGGCCGGTGAGGCGACCGGCGTGGTGGCGGCCTATCTGGAATGGATTCTCTCGCCCGAGGCGCAGGCGATTGTCGCCAAACTGGGCTTTGTGCCGATTTCCCTCACTCCCGTCCCCTCTCCCTGATATATGCATGAGCGACAGAACCCCGAAAAGACGATGAAGAACGGCGCAACAAACAGCTTTTTTAACGCGAATGGGCGAATTCCGCGAATAAAACCCAAAAAGAATTCGCGTTATTCGCTGATTCGCGGCATTCGCGTTAAGGTTTTAGCAAAATTTGCGCAAGCCCCCACCATCTGTTCACCCTCAAGCCCTGCGGAAGAAGGGTGATGCAGGAGTACTATGGATAAATCCCTCAACTGGCGCGAATTTATCATCACGCGGGCCGTCCGCGCCTGCGGCTATTCGGCCATCCTCTTCGTCGGCCTCATCTTCTTTTTTCTGCTGCGCGAAGGCCTGCCCACACTCGGCGAAATCCCGCTTGGCGACCTGTTCAGCGCGCGCTGGTACCCGGTCGAAAAATACTACGGCATCCTGCCGCTCATCTCTGGCTCGCTTATTGTGACGGTCGGGGCGATGCTGGTCGCCGTTCCTTTTGGGATTGGGACGGCGGTCTTCATGTCCGAGGTCGCGCCGCGCTGGCTGCGTGAGATCCTCAAGCCGCTGGTGGAACTGCTGGGCGGACTGCCTTCGGTCGTGCTGGGCTTCCTCGGCATTCTCGGCCTCTCGCCGTTTCTGCGCGTCTTTCTGGACCTGCCAACCGGTCTGACCGCCCTGGCCGGCGCCCTGCTCCTGGGCGGGATTGCCGTGCCGACGATTGTCTCGATTGCCGAGGACGCGCTGGACGCCGTCCCGCAAAGTTACCGCGAGGGCGCGTTGGCGCTGGGCGCCACCCGCTGGCAGACCATCTGGCGCGTGACCCTGCCCGCCGCCCGTTCCGGCGTGCTGACGGCGGTCATGCTCGGCGTGGGACGTGCCATCGGTGAGACGATGGCCGTGATGATGGTGACCGGCAACGCGCCGGTGCTGGCCACGCGCTGGAACTCGCTCTTCATGCCCGCTCGCACGATGACGGCGACGATTGCCGCTGAAATGGGCGAAGTCGCCAGCGGCAGTACGCATTATCACGTTCTCTTTTTCATCGGGCTGGTGCTGTTCCTGATTTCGCTGGCGGTCAACGTGGCCGCCTCCACGTTCGTCTTCTGCCAGAAGAAGCGCGCGGAAAGGGTATTGTCGTAATCCAGAAAATCTGCTAGAATAAATCAAGTACACTTGTACAATTGTTCAACTGTAGTGGCGCTTTGGATATTATCGTAGATACATCGGTCATTATCGCGGTTATCGCCGACGAGCCGGAGAAGGCTACCATTGTGCGCCAGACGCGCGGAGCGGCGCTCATTGCACCTCATTCTATTCATTGGGAAATAGGCAATGCTTTTTCAGCCATGCTCAAACGCAAGCGTATCACGATGGAGCAGGCATATCGGGCCATTGATATCTATAAGACCATCCCAATCCGCTTTGTAGAAATCGAACTGGAATCGGCCCTGGAAATTTCTGATGAATTGGGCATTTATGCCTACGATGCTTACCTTCTCCGCTGCGCGCTCAGATATAAAATGCCACTCATGACGCTGGATAAAGATTTGCTTGGTTATGCCGCGCAAAAAGGCATACGCACGATAGAGGTGATACCATGAGCATCGTATACACTTATTCAAATGCCAGACAGAAATTGGCATCTTTGCTAGAACAGGCCTTACGCGATGGCGAAGTCAAGGTTCGGCGCAGGGATGGGCGCGTCTTTGTCATCAAGCCCGAAGTCAAAGTTGATTCGCCATTTACTGTTAATAGTATTGACCTGGACGTAACCACACAGGAAATTGTCCAATTCGTGCGCGAAGGTCGCCGCGCCTACGATGAAAAAGCCTGAATGTTTCTAAAATCGTCGCTCTTCTTCCGCCAGAAGAAGCGCGCGGAAAGGGTTCTATCCTGATACAGGAGGTGTGTTATGAAGGCAGCCGACATTTTGATGGATGAGCATCGCGTCATAGAGCGTGTGCTGACCGTGCTTGAAACGGCCGCGCAGCGGCTGGAATCGGCTCAGCCAATCTCCCCCGCCTTTTTCATGAATGCGGCTGATTTCATCAAAGGTTTTGCGGATGGCTGTCATCACAAGAAAGAAGAGGGCGTCCTGTTCGTGGCGATGATGGCGCACGGCGTGCCAGATCGTGGCGGGCCGATTGGCGTGATGCTGGCCGAGCATGAGCAGGGACGCGCCTTCACGCGCGCCATGCTGTCCGCGGCCCAACGGCTGGAGGCCGGCGACCAGTCCGCACGCGGCGAGGTCGTCTCCAACGCGCTTGGCTATGTAACGTTGCTGCGCCAGCACATCTTCAAAGAGGATAATATTTTGTTTCCGATGGCCGACCGCGTCATCCCGCCCGCCGAACAGGAAAAAGTGAGCGCGGATTTCGAGCGTGTGGAGCACGAAGAAACCGGCGCGGGCGTGCATGAAAAATATCTGGCGCTGGCGGAAAAATTGGAGAAGGAGGTTGAAAATTAATCGCACCTTCACCCAGCGCCTCGGCTTTTCCCTGCTGACGCTGGTTGCCCTCTTTACCGTCATCCCCATCCTGGGTGTGATTATCTACATCATCGCGCAGGGCGCGCCGGCCGTCTCGTGGGAGTTCCTCTCCGGCTTTCCGCACGACGGGATGCGGCAGGGCGGCATTCTACCCGCCATCGTCGGGACGTTCTATCTCACGCTCGGCACGGCCTTCTTCTCCGTCCCGCTCGGCATCGCCGCCGCGATTTACCTGGCCGAATACGCCAAAGAGAATTGGCTAACGCGCCTTATCCGCATTGCCATTATCAATCTGGCCGGTATTCCATCGGTCGTTTACGGCCTGTTCGGGCTGGGACTGTTCGTCATCTTCCTGAAATTCGGCACCAGCCTGTTGGCCGCCTCGCTGACACTCTCGATTATGACTTTGCCGGTCATCATCAGCGCGTCTGAGGAAGCCTTGCGGGCTGTGCCGCAGGCCTTCCGCACCGTCAGCATTTCTCTCGGCGGCACACGCTGGCAGACCATCCGCCGCATCGTCCTACCGCAGGCGCTACCTGGCATTTTGACCGGCGTTATCCTCGGCCTGGAGCGCGCCGCGGGCGAGACTGCGCCCATCCTTTTCACCGGCGCGGCTTTCTTCCTGCCGCGTCTGCCGCACTCGCCCTTCGATGCGACCATGGCGCTGCCCTATCACCTGTTTGTGATTTCCACGCAGGTGTCGGAGATGCCCTTCAAAATCCAATACGGCACGGCATTGGTTTTGATTGTCTTCGTGTTGAGCATGAATTTGATTGCGACGTTCATCCGCTCGCGGGCGCGGGCGAAGAGGCAGTGGTAAAGAAAGTGCTTCCGTGTCGCATTGCCCGGTGTCATGTGACTTGAAACCTCACTCTTGACACGTGATACTGGAACACTTGACACCGAAGAACTTTATAAGGAATTCTTCCATGTCCATTCTGAATAGAATTGCTCACTTCCAGAATCGCCGCGACGAAGTCCCCAATCAGGAACTCGCCAGAGAGTTGGCAGAAGCTGATAACCGCGCCGGAATCCGCGAAATTGCCGAGAATCTCTGGAACAAGGACACAAACATTTCGTTTGATTGCATCAAGGTCCTATACGAGATTGGCTATATCAATCCAGAGTTGATTGCGGAGTTCGTCGGCGATTTCCTCAAATTGATTAAGAGCAGGCATAATCGTCTGGTCTGGGGCGCGCTGCTGGCCCTGTCCACGATTGCGGCGCTGAAGCCCGATGAGATTTATCAGCATTACGAAGAGATCACGAAAGTGATGGACAAAGGCTCGGTCATCACAGTGGATAACGGCGTCAAAATCCTGGCCGTTGTTGCTTCACGCAATGAAACCTATGGCAGAGAAATCTTCCCATATCTGTTGAATCACCTGAAAACCTGCCGACCGAAGGACGTGCCGCAGCATTCAGAGAAAACCGTTGCGGCGGTCAATGCCGGAAACAAAAGCGAGTTCATCGCCGTGCTGGAAAAACGCACGGAAGACTTGCAGGGCGCGCAGGTGATGCGGGTGAAGAAGGTCATTCGAGAAGCGGAGAAGCGCTAAACGATGATTCAGTGTCACGTTCTCCAGTGTCAAGTGTCACGTGAAAGGAGTGAGAGATGCCGCTGATAAAAAGATTCGAGGATATCCTGGCCTGGCAGGAGGCGCGCAAACTGGTGCGAGAAATTTACAGAATAACTCGCGAGGGCGCATTCGTCAAAGATTTTGGACTGCGCGGCCAGATTCAACGGGCGGCTGTCTCTGTTATGACGAACATCGCCGAAGGTTTTGATTGCGATTCGCATGTCGAGTTTGCCCGCTTCCTGGGTATTGCCCGGCGTTCGGCGGTGGAAGTGCAATCGCTGCTTTACGTTGCTCTCGATATCGGTTATCTCACTGACGAAGTTTTCAAGGTTGAATACTCGCAAGCAGACAAAGCCAAAGCCCTTATCGGCGGGCTCAA
Source organism: Chloroflexus sp. (assembly GCA_020723995.1). Lineage (GTDB taxonomy): Bacteria > Chloroflexota > Anaerolineae > Anaerolineales > Villigracilaceae > CG2-30-58-95. Next base: position 88,055 of record DYHT01000001.1, on the reverse strand, counting down.
AAAATCGGTTCATTGGGAATCGCCGTGACTAAGACCTTTTGGACACGGATTACACGGACGGACACGGAAAAACACGGATTTTTAATGCTTTTTTCCGTGTGAATCCGTGAAATCCGTGGCATCCGTGTACCCCCGCAGTTCGGGGGTGTACAGAATCACGGCAACTCCCAAAGAGCCAAAAAATCCCTGAAGCCGCGCACTTGACACTTGACACTTGACACTTGACACTTGACACGTGATACGGGAACACTTTAATGGCCGAAAATAAAATAGTTATTCAGCACCTCTCATTACAGTACTTCGACGGCACGGAATCACTGCGTGACATCAGCATGTCCATCGTCGCCAACGCCATCACGGTGTTGTTCGGGCCGGCCGGCGGCGGCAAGTCCACGCTGCTGCGCTGCCTGAACCGGCTGAACGACCTGACCGAGATGAAGACGCTCGCCGGCCGCATCCTGCTGGACGGCGAAAACATCCTCGACCCGCAGACGGATGTCATTGCTCTGCGCCGCCGGGTCGGAATGGTCTTCGCCCGCCCGGTCGTCCTGCCGCTGACCATCCGCGGCAACCTGACTTATGGCTTGGAACTGGCCGATGAGAAACGCAAGTCGCGGCTGGACGAGGCCGTCGAGCGCAGCCTGCGCCAGTCCGCGCTATGGGATGAGGTCAAGGCGCGTCTCGACGACCCGGCCATTGCTCTCTCCGGCGGACAGCAGCAGCGCCTGTGCCTGGCGCGCGTTTTGGCACTCCAGCCGGACGTCATTCTTTTGGACGAACCCACCTCCGGTCTCGACCCGCTTTCGACCGGCAAGGTGGAAGCCTCGCTGCAAGAGTTGAAGAAAGATTACACCGTCGTGCTGGTGCCGCATTCCGTCCAGCAGGCGGCGCGCACGTCCGATTATGCCGCCTTCTTTTTGCAGGGTGAACTGGTCGAATACGCCCCCGGCACGGAAATATTCACCAACCCCAAAAACAAACGCACCGAGGATTACGTCGAAGGAAGATTCGGATAATACGAACGTGCAACAATGAAAACGTGCTGACGTGGAAACGATTTTAGTCGTCGAAGACGAACCCTCTTTGCAGGAAACCCTGGCCTACAATCTCAAAAAAGCCGGTTACGTAGTTGAATCTGCCGCTGATGGCCGTGCCGCGCTCGAGGTGGCCCGCCGTTTAAAGCCCAGCCTTGTCATCCTCGACATCATGCTCCCCGAACTGGACGGCTTCGAGGTCTGTAAGATCCTGCGCCGCGAGATGACCGTCCCCATCCTGATGCTGACTGCCCGCGACGACGAGATTGACCGCGTTGTCGGGCTGGAGGTCGGCGCGGACGATTATCTGACCAAACCTTTCTCGATGCGCGAATTGCTGGCGCGCGTCAAGGCTCAATTGCGGCGGACGCAAGTAATCCGCGAGGAACTAGAGAAACTCAAGAGCGCCAAGCCTGCCGCGCCGCAGGAGGCTCTCACCTTCGATAACCTCGTCATCAATTTGACTCGCCGCGAGGTCACGCTGGATGGGCAGGTCGTCGCGCTCAAACCGCAGGAATACGACCTGCTGCTCTTTTTCGCCCAACATCGCGGGCAAATGCTCTCGCGTCAATTTATCCTCGAGCGCGTCTGGGGCTGGGACTACGTAGGTGACAGCCGGACGGTGGATGTCCACGTGCGCTGGCTGCGGCAGAAAATCGAATCAGATCCGGCCAACCCCATCCGCATTGTAACGGTGAGGGGCGGGGGATACCGTTTCGAGGGTTGAAGGTTGCAGGTTGAAAGTTACAAGCTGTGATGAATATTATTCTTGCAATTACGGTCGCCGTTTCTTTGTTTGTTGCCATCTGGTTTGCGTGGCGTTATACGCGGTTGCAACGCCGATTGGATGATTATGCTCAAGCTATTCGCCGTGCAGCAGGCGAGGGTTCCTCAACGGGTTTGCCGTCTGATGTTAAAGAACTCGAAAATCTTTCCAATGCCGTAAAGTCCTTTGCGACAACCTTCAACCTTCAACTTTCAACTTTAAACGCGCAGCATGATCGCCTGGCCGCCGTGCTTGACCAGATGACCGACGGCGTACTGATTGTGGATTCGCAGGGACGCATTCAGTTTGCCAACCCCGCTGCCGAAAAGTTGTTTGAAACCGAAGATACTTTAGGTCGTTCGGTGACCGAAGTCATCCGCCAGCACAAACTGATCGAAACCTGGCGGCATTGCCAGCAGAGCGGCGAGATGATCAGCGAATCGGTCGAACTGCCTGCCCGCCGCCAGTTTTTGCAGCTCATTGCCATTCCCGACCGGCAGATCGGCGGCAGTCTGCTGCTCGTGCAGGATTTGACCCGCCTGCGCCGTCTCGAAATCGTGCGTCGTGATTTCGTCAGCAATCTCTCGCACGAACTGCGCACGCCGCTGGCCTCGCTCAAAGCCCTGACCGAAACCCTGAACGAAGGCGCGCTGGACGACCCGCCCGCCGCCCGCCGTTTCTTGAGCCGCATCGAAACCGAAGTGGACGCGCTGACTCAAATGGTACAGGAATTGCTGGAACTCTCGCGAATTGAATCTGGACAGGTTACGCTTGAACTGAAATCTGTGGACCCTGCCAGTCTCCTGCAGGCCGCCGCCGAGCGGATGCGGATGCAAGCCGAGCGCGCCGCCCTGACCCTGCGCGTGGACTGTCCGCCTGCACTGCCGCGCGTCCGCGCAGATGCGCCGCGTTTGGAACAAGTGTTGGTCAACCTCATCCATAACGCACTCAAGTTCACCCGTCCCGGCGGCGCGCTGACGCTGTGGGCCGAGGCCGAAGGCGCGTTCGTTCGCTTTGCGGTGCAGGATACGGGCGTCGGCATCCCCGAAGACGACTTGCCGCGCATCTTCGAGCGTTTCTATCGCGTGGAAAAATCCCGTTCCGGCGGCGGCACCGGGCTGGGGCTTTCGATTGCCCGCCACGTCGTCAAGGCGCACGGCGGGAAAATCTGGGCCGAGAGCCTGGAAGGGCGGGGGAGTACGTTTTATTTCACCATCCCGATTGCTGGTTGAAAAATTAGCTCATGCGGCCCTGTCACTCGCGACGTGACAGGGCTTTTTTGTTTCAAAGTAACTGTATTTTTTATCGTTACGCCGATTGCCATGTTCGTCGTCTTCGGTGTGGACACCGCCCAGAAACGGCGCAAGTTCCTGGAAAAGCAATCGCAGGGAGCAAAGAACGCACAATGAGCCCGCACATTTTGGTCACTAACGACGACGGCGTGCTGTCGCCCGGCTTGCTGGCGCTGGTGCAGGAGATGCGCAAACTGGGCAAGGTAAGCATCCTGGCCCCCGACCGCAACTGGTCGGGCGGCGGACATGTCAAGACTCTTGACCGCGCTCTGCGCGTGCGCGAGGTGCGCCTGGCTGATGGGTCGCAAGCCTTTGCCAGCGACGGCGCGCCCTCTGACTGCGTGGCGCTGGCCGCGCTCGGTTATTTCAAGGAACCGATTAACCTGGTCGTTTCAGGCATCAACGTAGGCGCCAACCTGGGCCACGACGTGACTTATTCCGGCACGGTCACTGCGGCGATGGAGGCCGTCATTGCCGGCGTGCCCGGCGTGGCGGTCTCGCTGGAGGTGCCTGAAAATCACGTCAGCGAGATTGACTTCGGCCCGGCAGCGCGCGTCACCGGTCGCGTGGTGGAACAGGTTATTGCCAATGGCCTGCCGCCAGAAATCCTGCTCAATGTCAACGTCCCGTTTCTGAGCGACGAACAGATGCGCGGCTTTCGGCTGACGCGGCAGGGATTGCGCGTCTATCACAACCGCCTGGATGAGCGCGTCGACCCGCGCGGGCGTCCCTACTACTGGATCGGCGGCGACGCCCCGACCGGCGTCTCGGAGCGCGGCAGCGACATCGGCGCGCTGGCGGAGGGTTATGTCTCGGTTACCCCGCTTCACCTGGATTTGACTGCCTATCGCGTTTTGACCGATCTGAATACCTGGGGACTGGAAGACGGGCCGCTGGAATCGGCTCCGCCGCCGGCAACCCCCACAGTCACTAAGCCCTGACGAAATGTGGAAATTTAACAAAACGTTAACCCATCCTTCCATTGTCCTTAAAAGCCGGTGGGTATGATACCAATGAAACAAAAATTCAAAAAAGGAGAAGAAAAGAAATGTCAAAGTTTGTTCGTACGTTCGTTTTTGTCCTGGTCGCCATGAGTGTTCTGCTGGCGGCCTGCGGCCCGGCTGCGACGCCGACCGTTGAAGCCCCGCTTGCGACCGAGGTTCCCCCCACTGCGACGGTTGCCCCTACCGCGAACCCGATGGCAATGTATATGCCGGATGCCGTGAGCGGCGATATCATCACCGCTGGTTCCTCCACCGTCTTCCCGCTCTCTGAGCGCATGGCGGAACGTTTCACAGAAGAGGGCTTCGCTGGCAACATCACCATTGACAGCATCGGCTCCGGCGCTGGCTTCGAGCGCTTCTGCAAGACCGGCGAAACTGACATCGCCAACGCCTCCCGCGCGATCAAGTCGTCTGAAGTTGAAAGTTGCGCGGCGCTGGCTACCCCCCGCACGCCGATTGAATTCCAGGTCGGCATTGACGCGCTGGCGGTTGCGGTGAGCAAAGAAAACACCTTTGCGACCGATGTCACCAAAGAAGAGCTGGCCAAGATCTTCTCGACTGCCGAGAAATGGTCGGATGTCCGCCCCGAGTGGCCGGCCGAACCGATACTGCGCTTCAGCCCCGGCACCGACTCCGGCACCTTCGACTTCTTTGTTGAGGCCGTGATGGCGCCCGCCAATCCGGTGGATGGCAAGGCCAATGTCGCAGCAGGCAAGAAGGCCATCTTGGAAGCCCAGAACCTCCAGTTCTCCGAGGACGACAATGTCCTGGTGCAGGGTGTGAAAGGCTCGCCGTATGCCATCGGTTACTTCGGCTTCGCCTACTACCAGGAAAATGCGGACAAGCTGACCGCCCTGTCTGTGAATGGCATCGCTCCGACGGCTGAGACCGCTGAGAGCAACGAGTACCCACTTTCTCGCCCGCTGTTCATCTACTCGGACGCCAAGATCATGCAGGAAAAACCCCAGGTCGCCGCATTCATCTACTTCTACCTGAGCAATGTCAGCGATGAGATCCTGGATGTCGGTTACTTCCCGGTCAGCGACGCCAAACTCCAGGCAGCCATGCAGGCCTGGCAAGAGGCGATGAAGTAAACTCTCCTCAGGGGCACCACTCCTCCTAGCTCCTTCCCCCTCCATATCCAAGGAGGGGGAAGGAAATTTGCCTGTAAAAGAGAACCTTTATGGCGACACTCAACAACGGTTATCGTGCCTCTAAGCCTGACCTGCGGCGCAGGCCGCGCTTGAGCGAGACGATCATTCAGAGCCTGCTCTTCCTGGCTGGTTTCTTATCGATCTTTACGACGATTGGTATTGTTTACGAGTTGGGGAAGGAAGCCCTGCTCTTCTTCCAAACCCCTGAGGTGAATCTGCTTGCCTTTCTGACCAGTACCCAATGGCAGCCGCATATCAATAAATTCGGTATCCTGCCGCTGGTCAATGCCACCCTGATGACGACCGCTATGGCCATGTTGATTGCCATCCCGCTGGGGTTGGGTGTGGCGATTTATTTGAGTGAATACGCCTCGACCCGCGTCCGCAACCTGCTGAAACCGATCCTGGAAGTGCTGGCTGGCATCCCAACGATTGTGTACGGCTACTTTGCCCTGACGTTTATGACTCCCCTGCTGCGCTCGATTTTCGGCCGCGACGTGGTCGAAATCTACAATACGGCTTCGGCCGGCCTTGTGATGGGAATTTTGATCCTGCCGCTCATCACGTCCATGACCGAGGATGCTTTGAACGCCGTGCCGCACTCCCTGCGCGCAGCGGCCTATGGGTTGGGCGCGACCAAACTCGAAGTGGCGGTCAAGATCGTGCTTCCGGCGGCAATTTCGGGCATCGCCGCGGCGGTCATTGTGGGCCTGTCGCGCGCCATTGGCGAGACCATGATCGTCGCCGTGGCAGCCGGCGCAGGCCCGAATTTCACCCTCAATCCCTTCAAGGGCGCGGAAACCATGACCGGGCACATCGTCCGCATCAGCGGCGGCGACCTGTCGTACGACTCGATTGATTACAACAGCATCTTTGCCATAGGCCTGCTGCTGTTCTTCATCACCCTGACGCTCAACATCCTCAGCCAGCAGATCGTGCGCCGCTTCCGCGAGGTGTACGAATGAACCGCAAACCCGTCTTCCAATTCAAGGACAACCTCGCAAGCCGCAACCGTTCCGGCCTGACCTGGAGGCTGGTCTTTCAGGCCTCGACCATCGTCGGGATCCTGGCGTTGACCGCCCTGCTGTTCAACATCCTCAACCAGACCTTTGGTTACACTGCCTATGAAGCCCGCGTGGACCCCGACAGCCTGGCTTTGAATGGCGTCTCTTTGGAAGAGCAGACCAAGGCCCAGCTCATCCAGGTCTTGCAGACTAGAATTTCCAGCGGCGCCTTCAATAAACTGGAAAAAGACAAGCCCTTCGCAGAACGTAGCCGCCAGGAAGTTTATGACTTGATCTACGACCGCGTCGTCAAATACAAGGCAGTTGCCATCTGGCCCTTGTGGGATTCGCTCATGCGCCCGGCGGAGATCAAGCAAACGGTTGCGCAGGATTTTCCGACTGCCAAACTGGGATTCGTCTCCTGGATCAGTGCCGATTTTCTGCGCCGCCAGCAGTCCAGCGATCCGGTACTGGCGGGCGTAAGGACTGCCTTGCTCGGTTCGTTGTGGACGATTGCCATCACGATTCTGGCTGCTTTCCCGCTGGGCGTCGGCGCGGCCATCTATCTCGAAGAATACGCCAGCGACAACTGGCTCAACCGCCTCATCCGCACCAACATCAATAACCTGGCAGGTGTGCCCTCGATCATTTACGGGATTCTGGGTTTGGCGATTTTTGTGCGCACCCTCGAAAAAGTGACCAGCGGCGCGCTCTTTGGCTTTGTAGACCCCACGACTGCCAACGGGCGCACGATCCTGTCCGCGGGCCTGACCCTGGCGCTGCTCGTCCTGCCGCTGATCATCATCAACGCGCAGGAGGCGATCCGCGCCGTGCCGGTTTCGTTGCGGCGAGCCAGTTACGGGCTGGGCGCCACCAAGTGGCAGACGGTCTGGGCGCACGTGCTGCCCAACGCCCTGCCCGGCATCCTGACCGGCGCCATCCTGGCCATCTCGCGCGCCATCGGCGAGACCGCGCCCCTTGTGGTGATTGGCGCATCTACGTACATCACATTTGACCCCAATTCGCCGTTCTCCAAGTTCACCACCCTGCCCATTCAAATCTACCAGTGGACTTCGCGCCCACAGGATGAATTTCGTTTTCTAGCTGCCGCGGCCATCCTTGTTCTGCTGGCGCTGCTGCTGAGCCTGAACGCGGTGGCGGTGCTGCTGCGCAATCGTTTCAGCCGGAGGTGGTAATGGCTCAACCTGTTTCAAGCAATGGAAAGTACGTGCTGGAAGTAAAAAACCTGAGCGTTTTCTATGGCGATTTCGAAGCCGTTACGAATGTTAATCTCAACATCGAGCGCAATAAGATCACGGCCATCATCGGCCCGTCGGGGTGCGGCAAGTCCACCCTGCTGCGCGCCCTCAACCGCATGAACGAACTCGTCCCAGGGACAGGCGTCAGCGGGGAGGTACTGTTCAACGGGCAGAATCTATACGCCTCTCACGTGGACCCGGTTGAGGTGCGCTACCGAATAGGGATGGTCTTCCAGAAGCCGAATCCATTCCCGAAGTCCATCTATGAGAACATTGCCTGGGGGGCGCGCATCCACGGGTACAAGGGAAATATGGACGAACTGGTCGAGTTCTCCCTGCGCCAGGCCGCGCTGTGGGAGGAGGTCAAGGACAAATTGGATCAGTCCGGGCTGGCCCTTTCCGGTGGGCAGCAGCAGCGCCTGTGCATCGCGCGTGCCTTGGCTGTCCAGCCGCAGGTCATTTTGATGGACGAACCCGCTTCTTCCCTCGATCCGCTTGCCACGCTCAAGATCGAGGAACTGATGCATGAGCTGAAGAAGAATTACACGATTGTGATCGTGACGCACAACATGCAGCAGGCGGCGCGCGCCTCCGATTACACCGCCATGATGATGCTGAACGGCGGTGAAACGCGCTCAGGCACAATGATCGAGTTCAACCAGACCAGTATCATATTCACCCGTCCGAAAGACAAGCGCACCGAAGGCTATGTCACCGGGCGGTTCGGATAATTGCAAACTGGAGATGTGTTATGACCAAGCCGAAAGTTTTGTTCCTGTGTACAGGCAATTCCGCTCGCAGCCAGATTGCCGAGGCTTTTTTGCGAGCCTACGCCGGTGAGCACTTTGGGGCTTACAGCGCCGGCCTGGAACCGAAGGGCTACATCCTGCCGGAAGTGCTGGCCGTGATGAAAGAACGGGGGTTGGACATGGGTAGCCAGCGCTCTAAAAGCGTTAAGGAATACCTCGGCCAGATGCACTTTGCTTATGTCATCACAGTTTGTGGTCATGCCGAGGATAAGTGCCCGACTGTCTTCCTGAACATGGGACAGCGCGAATTCTGGCCGTTCGACGACCCGGCAAAATTCACAGGCAGCGACAGTGAGCGCCTCGAAGTCGTGCGCACAATACGCGACCAGATTGACCAGCGCGTGCGGAAGTGGCTGGAAGATCAAAATATCTCGCCCGCGACCTGGCTATTGAGCCAGAAGTCATCTTGATGGACGAACTGGCCTCGGTGGTGAAAAATGGTTATAATAGTGAAACTAGTCCTAAGAAACGAGGTATCTCATGCTCCGAAAAACCTTTGAAAACGACATTCAGCAACTCAAGGACGAGCTCCTTCTGATGGGCAGCATGGTCGAACAACAGACCATGGATGCGGTTGAGGCGTTGAAGAAGCGTGACCTCGAGGCGGCGCGTCGCATTTACAATACCGATGCCAAGATCAACGAAAAACGTTTCGCTATCGAGGAACAGGTAATGGTGCTGATTGCCACGCAGCAGCCGATGGCGCATGACCTGCGCCTGCTGGCCTCCATCCTGGAGGTGAGCGCCGAATTGGAGCGCATGGGTGATTATGCCAAAGGCATTGCCACGGTCAACATCCGTATGGGCGATGAACCGCTGCTCAAGCCGCTGATTGACGTGCCGCGCATGGCCAAGATCGCTTCCAGTATGCTCCACCGGGCGCTGACGGCTTTTGTCAACGAGGATGCTGAGGCAGCGCGCTCCATCCCCCAAGAAGATGATGAAGTTGACGGGTTGTATAACCAAGTTTACCGCGAGTTGATGACCTTCGTCATGTCTGATCCACGCACCATTGATCGCGCCAATTACCTGCTGTGGGTGGCGCACAACCTGGAGCGCATGGCCGACCGCGTAACCAACATCTGCGAACGCACCATTTTCATCGTCACCGGTGAGATCAAAGAGCTTGACTCCAGTGATGATGAGATGCAGGCGAAATAAAAAAACAGGGCGGATTTTCCGCCCCGTTCTGGCGAGTGGGGTCAACCTTGACCATCCAGGGCGCAATCGCATAGTGCTCTTTCCAGTCCGTCAGCGGAACAATCACCTTGAGCGGCAAAATGCCACCGCGTCGCTGTTGACGATCAGCGCGGGGCGTGTTTTCTTGATCTCCGCGCTGATGGTCGGGTCGAGATTGATGAGCCAGATCTCGCCGCGCTTCATTTCACTTCCTCACTATCCAGCGCGGTGAAGGCGGTTAATTCTCTATCCGTCTGGTAGTCTTCCAGCAAAGCCTGGGCGGCAATGATCATTTCACGCTTTTTTTGTTCCGCAAGCTGCGCTTGCAACATCTCACGCACCACGTCCGAGAGACTGCGTTTTTCGCGGCGGGCGATCCTGCCCCGACCCAGCTACTGATTTACCGTATTCCCGATTCCCAATCTGCCGATTGCTACAACAACCTGTCCCCCACCTGCACCGCATCCTGCCGGTAATGGCAGCCGCGGCTCTGGCGGTTGTGACGCGCCGCCTGCGCCACAATCAGCGCCGCTTCGACCGCATTGCGCAGGCCGATCAGGCCGTCGCTCAGTTTGGTCGTGCGGTAGAAGGTCTCGATCTCGTTCTGCATGTGGCGCAGTTCACGGATGGCGCGTGACAGGCGATCGGCGCTGCGCATCAATCCAACGTAATGCCACATGATGTTTTGGATCGTCTGCATATCGCCTTGAATCAACGCCGGGTCGGAATCGTTGACCAAGCCGCTCTCATCCCAAGGCGGCACGTCGTCGCGGCCGAGAACCTTAAGCGGCGAACTGGCGTTCAACGTCTGTTCGACGCAGCCTCCAGCGCGCGTTCCCCATACCAGCCCTTCCAGCAGCGAGGTGGAAGCCAGCCGGTTGGCGCCGTGCAATCCGGTGCAACTGACCTCACCCACCGCGTAGAGATTGCCTATGCTGCTGCGTCCGTTCTCATCCACCGCCACCCCGCCGCAGGAATAATGCGCGGCCGGGATGACCGGGATCAGGTCCTGGGTGATGTCAATACCCACCTTCTTACAGGCTGCATGGATGTTTGGGAAGCGCGCCCGGATACTCTCGGCCGACTGATGTGAAGCAATATCCAGGAGCACATGGGAGTAGCCGTGCGTTTCCATTTGATGGTGGATAGCACGCGAGACCACATCGCGCGCCGCCAGGTCTTTCCATTCGGGGGAATAGTCGGCCATGAAGGCGCGTCCCTCGGGCGTGAGCAGCACACCGCCCTCGCCGCGCACCGCTTCACTGATCAAAAAACCTTCTGCGCCGGGAACTGCCAGGGCGGTGGGATGAAATTGGATATATTCGGCGTTGATGATGCGCGCCCCGGCGCGCGAGGCCATCGCCAGACCGTCGCCGCGCGCCCCAGGCGGATTGGTGGTGTAACGGAAGATGCGCCCCAGCCCGCCGGAGGCGAGTATCGTGACCGCGGAGAGATAGCGATGGACAGCGCGCCCCTTGCGCTCGAAAACGTACGCGCCGTGACAGACAACCGGCTGGTATGCCGCCAGCGGGTCACGCGAGTGGTGAGGATAGGTAATCAAATCCACTGCGGTGAGATTGGTTTCAAGGGTGACATTCGGGCAGCGGCGAAGGGTAGCTATCAGCCCGGAGATGATTGCCTGGCCCGTCCCATCGCCGACGTGCGCGATGCGCCGCCGCGAGTGGGCAGCCTCCTGCCCCCAGGCGATTTGCCCATCGGATGCGCGGTCAAAACTCACGCCAGCAGTTTCAATCAGAATCTCCTGTAAAAGCGGCGGGCCTTCCTCGGCCAGAATACGCGCCGCTGCAGGCAGGCTGGCCCCTGCGCCAGCGGCAAGAATATCAGCGATAAGGTTATCCGGATCATCGTCCGGGCCGCGCCCAATGATTCCGCCCTGGGCATAACGCGTGTTCGATTCGCACGGGTCGGGTTCGCGGGTGATGAGCGCAATCTGCCGCTGCGGGTTTTTCGCCAGCCGCAAAGCAGCCGCCGCCCCAGCGATGCCGCTGCCGATGATGAGTACGTCGGTTTGTTTCAAGGAAGACACTTTCCCCCCTCTCCCATCGGGAGAGGGGTAGGGGGTGAGGGAGGTCACCCAATCGCAATCATGCGCTGTACGGCGCGCGCCGCGCGCACGCGTATCTCTTCCGGCACTTCGATGACATAGCGGTTTTGTTTCAGGGCGGCGAGCGTATCTTCCAGCGTGATTTGATTCATGTGCGGGCAGCGCACGCTGCACAGGCGCAGCATGTCCTTATCCGGGTTGGCGGCGGCGATGTTATCGCCCATGGCGCACTCGGTCAGCACCAGATAATGAGGCGCTTTGGTCTGTTCGACGTATTTGATCATCGCGTTGGTGCCGCCGGAGAAATCCGAGGCCGCCACCACTTCCGGGCTGCATTCCGGGTGCGAAAGAATGACCACGTCCGGAAACTGGGCGCGCACCGCTTCGATATCCGCCACCGTGAACTTTTCGTGCACTTCGCAGCGTCCGCGCCAGCCAACCATTACACCCTCACCCCCGGCCCCTCTCCCAGAGATGGGAGAGGGGTGAGGGTCCTCACCCCCGGCCCCTCTCCCTTGCAGGGAGAGGGGTGCAGGGGTGAGGGCCGGGAAGATAATCTGCTTGCCGGTCTCGCGGGCGACGTTGCTGGCAAGATATTCATCCGGCAGGAAGATGACCGTATCCGTGTGCAGCGATTCCACCACCGCTTTGGCGTTGCTGGATGTGCAGCAGATGTTGCTCTCGGCCTTAACGTCGGCGTAAGTATTGACGTAGGTCACCACCGGCACACCGGGGAACTTGCGCTTGAGGGCGCGCACGTCTTCGGCGGTGATGCTGGCCGCCAGCGAGCAACCGGCTTTATCCGAAGGCAGCAGCACGGTATTGGACGGGTTCAGGATTTTGGCCGTTTCGGCCATGAATTTCACGCCGCAAAAAACAATAATGTCCTTGTCGGTCTGGGCGGCCTTGCGGCTGAGGTCAAGCGAGTCGCCTACAAAATCGGGAATGGAATAATACAGCGCCGGTTCCATGTAATTGTGTCCGAGAATGACGGCGTTCTTTTCCCGTTTCAGTTCCATGATCTCCGCGGCCAATTCGGCCTTGTAACGCAGTTCTACGTCCGGCACGATTTTTTCGAGCCGGGCTTTCATCTTGAAATACATCTCGTGTGTGTCCATGTTCTGTTATACCTTTGCGCAGCACACTTCCTGTATAAAATCCAGACTAAAATCGAAGACCTTGGCTGAATGGGTCAACGCGCCAATCGAGATGTAATCCACCCCGGTTTCAGCAATTGCACGGACGTTCTCCAGCAAGATGTTGCCGGAGGCTTCCAATTTCGCCTGCCCAGCGTTCATCCTGACTGCTTCGGTCATCATCTCGGATGACATGTTATCCAGCAGGATACGTTCGACGCTCAGTTCCAGTGCAGATTTCACATCTGCCAGTGTGCGCGCCTCCACCTCGACCTCCAGCCGGGTCGCCGCGCCCCGGGCACGCGTCACCGCCTCGGCCAGCGAACCGGCGAAGTCAATATGATTATCTTTGATGAGGATTATATCATACAGACCGGTGCGGTGATTTTGACCGCCGCCGCGCCGCACGGCCAATTTGTCAATCAGCCGCAGGCCGGGCGCGGTCTTGCGCGTGTCGAGGATGATCGCCTTGGTCCCAGCGACGGCCTGCACGTACTGGCGTGTCAGCGTGGCAATGCCCGACATGCGCCCCAGGAAGTTGAGCGCGGTACGCTCGGCGGTCAGCAGGGTGCGCGCCGGGCCAGATAGCTCCGCCACGACCTGACGGTTTTCCACTTGAGTGCCCTCAGCGACGCGGGGGGTGAATTTGATGCACGCATCCAGCAAAGAGAAAGTCGCACCGGCCACATCCAGCCCGGCGATGACACCGGTCTGCTTGGCGATGATCTGCCCAGACATAGTCGCCTCGGCTGGTACGATGCTGTCCGTGGTCACGTCGCCCGCGCCGATGTCCTCTTCGAGGCCGCGCCGGATAGCTGACAGGATTGCTTCAGGCAATGTTCTGCCGATATCTTCTATGTTCATAAAAAACGCGCCGTTTACCTTTCGATGGTGAACATCATTTCCCCTTCTCTATTATCATTATTCGATATAGGTATATTCCAGGATGATCTTTCTATCCCGCAGGACGATCGACTCGTAGGCGGTTAGCGTGCCGGCTTTCCAGCCGAGGTAGCGCACGTCACCAATGACTTCCACGCCGAGCAGGTCAAAGGTCACGCCGGCCGGCAAACCGTAGAAAAAGGCCGCGTAACCGGAGCGGATAATCGGCGCGCCGTTCAGCACCTTATCCCCGCGCACATGCACGGCATCCTCGGTATATAGGGCAGACACTTTCGCGGCCTGGCGGCTGCGGAGGGTGTCCAAATAATGGGTCGTGAAAGTATCCGGCTTGCTGGGTATGGATGAAATATGTGATTTGATAGTTTCTGCCCGGCTGGCAGATGCGACCAGTTGACCGCCGCCCGCGGGGGGGAAGAAGTGCTCCATCCCCGCCTCGGCGCCGGCCGCGGGCTGGCTGGATGTCACCCCGGGCAGAGTCCCGGAAGCGGGGGGCGTCGCTGGCATGGGGTGTTCGTCGCTGGCGGGTTGGGCAGCAACCGCTACCGGCTCCGGGATGGGGGCGCTTGTCTGTGGCGGGGCCGGCCAGTCAAAATTGGCGATCAAATCCCAAAGCGGGGACAAATTACTGCGGCAGGGATCCCAGGAGAAAAAGTTGACCGCTTCAACTCTCAGGTCCTTGGCTGTATTATTAAAATCGGCGATATCATCCAGTGTTGGCGCCCAGCCGCCCGGCCGGCCATAGGCCGCGCCGGTAGGAATGCACGGGCGGGCATTGGGTAAAGCCTTGTACTGCCGTAGGCTTTCCCGCAATTGCGAACCGGCATTGTGGGCGGCTTCCCAATAGACTTGCGGCATGGCGGCATCGCATTGCTCCAAAAAGACAGCCCAGGGCAATTCGGGGTGGAAATTCGGGAAACGAAAAGAACTCAGCGCTATCGGAACCGCGCCCCAATCCGCGCGCAGAGCGGCCATAAACGTACTGGCTGCTTGTGCCTTACCTGCTTGCTCATACGCCGCTCCGGCGTAGAGGACATAACCATCCAGGGCAAGCTCTTGCACGCGGCCGATGGCGAGTGCAGCTTCGCCCGCAGGGTCATCCCCATAAATAGTGTGCCAGCCCCAGACTGCGATTCCGCCAGCGCGCAAAGCCTGGACGACCGGCGCGTTGAGGTCCTGGCCTGTTGCATCCAACCCAAACGGCTGCGTCCCGTCAGCAATTTTGACCAGCACGTGGCTCAAACCCGCAGCCTGGGCAACAGAGAAGATTGCCGCAGGATTGCCCGCCTCGCATTCGGAGAGAAGAGAGATAAAGAAGCCTTTACCCTGCAAACCCATAACAACCTCCTGTATGGGCCACCTTTATGGTCGCCCGGGGTGGGGATTACCCCCACTTCTACCGGCATACATTTCCAACCAGCCCTAATTCTGGCGCGATGCGGCGCATGGTGAGGATAACGTTAGCAACATGTTCCCATAGCTCGACACCAAACTCGGCGGCCGCCTTTTCGATCTCCGCGCGGTCCGCGCCGGCCGCGAAAGCACGATCCTTCCACTTCTTTTTGACGGATGAAGCTTCCAGATCCATTAACGAACGCGACGGCCGCACCAAAGCCACAGCCGAGATCAGGCCGGTTATTTCATCGCAGGCGTAGAGTGCTTTCTCCAGGCGCGATTGGCGCGGCAGGCGGGTGTGGTCGGCATGGCTGAGCACCGCCCGGATTATCTCCTCCGGCACGCCGCGCTGGCGCAGGATTGGTTCACCGGCCTGCGGGCGGCTTTCCAGCGAGGGGTGGATTTCCCAATCAAAATCGTGCAGCAGGCCGGCTATGCGCCATTTCTCTGCATCATCCTCACCAAACTTCTCGGCGTAGAATTGCATGGCAGCTTCGACGGCCAGCATGTGACAGACGAGGTTCTCGTTTTTGACATATTCTCGGACGATAGCAAGGGCTTGGTCACGGGTCATAATTTTCTCTTTCATCGGTAGTAACTACTCAGCCGAGTGTCATTCTGAGCCGCTGGTGCTCTTCCAGCGGCGAAGAATCTCTCTCAAAGCAGGCCGAGATGCTTCGCTCCGCAACGAACGCTCCGCTCAGCATGACAAGCCTGAGTAGTTACCAAAAATGTTATAGACCACACGATAAGTTCCCACACGAATTCGATGGGTTTGTCCGGAACCGATGAGTTTCTTCACCACTTGCGGATATGGATTGATTGACAAACTGCTGATCGCTTTAATAATCCAAGGCGCTGTCTCGCTAGGCAGTTTTTACAACTCGCGCAAAGCAGATGGCTTCCATTCGACTTTATAAACGGCCATTGCGCTTCAGATGAGCAATAACTTCTTCGTGAGAAATGGTAGGCTCATCGCGACGCTCAGCCACGACTACCAAGTCTTCAAGGTCTTCAAGTAACTCTTGAAATTCCTCGATGGGCAAAATAACCGCCGTTTTTTTTCCGTTTCATCGGTTACATATTGAACTTGCAGTTCCCGAATTGTCAACATACGATTGCTCCGTTTAGTTGTCCAAACAAATTATACATCACTGACAATTTCATGGGAACATCGGCTCCGCCTCGCCGAGGACGGGCAGCGGATGTGTGACGTGCACATCCCACAGCGCGGCTGAGGTTGCCAGTAATTCACGCACACTCCAGTATAGCATAGAAGCTTTTCGATAAGGCTGGCGGTCGGATGCCACACCGACGGACGGCAGTCCGAGCAGATTACATGTGTAGATCGCGCGCGGCAGGTGAAAGTTCTGCGTGACCAAAATAGCCTCGCTTAAACCAAAGATGGCTTTGGCGCGGTAGCAGGTATCGTAAGTGCGCCGCCCGGCGTAATCTAGCACTAGGGCTTTATCCGGGACGCCCAACTCGAGCGCATGTTGACGCATGGCACCGGGTTCGTTGTAGTCGAGGAAACGATTATCCCCACTCATTAGGATTTTTTCGATTCTGCCGCTAAAATAAAGTTCCGCCGCCGTCGCGACGCGGTCGCGCAGGATGGGAGTAACCGAGCCATCTCGCAGCAACCCGGCGCCGAAGACGATGGCCGCACGACTGGCAGGCACATCGGCAGCATTGTAGATGCGGGCGCGGGCATACATACCCGTCAGCAGGCGGGCGCCCAAGAGCGCCAGCAGACTTATCAGAGTGAGGATAATAAGCAGTTTCAGAATCATCTTTCCACGTTGTTTCAACACAGTGGAGATTTTACCATGAGGGGTCAGAAACATGACTTACCTCGAATTAGACTTAAGTCATTTGATCGGCTATAATTATCATATGTTCAAAAAATACGCTCAAATCCTGCTGGTTATTCTGCTCATTGCCCTGGCCTGGTTCGCCGTGACAACCGTCAACCGGAACATCTCAAACGCGATTGGTCCCTTGCAGCAAGCCAACAATGCCATGAGCACGCAAATCAGCCGGCTGCTCAACCCCACGCCAACGGTCATCCCGGACCCGGTCACGATCATCCACGAAGTGCGCTCGCTGGCGCGGCTGGAGACGATCCAGTACAGCGTCGAAAAAATCGTCACCATGGAAACCGCCGCCCGCCAGACCGCCGAAGAGGAGATCCGCAAGGCTGCTCTCGAAGACGGGATTTTAGCCCTGGCCCAACAAAATGCGGAAACCTATCTCTCCCGCCTGTTCCGTGCCCTCGGCTTTGCAGATGTCATTTTCGTCCAGTCCTCACCGTAGCATCAACCCATTATCGTAGGGTGGGATTCAATCCCGACGACATCAATATTCGCTTATTTGGGCGGGTAAGAAACCCGCCCTACCCTGGAATTATTCGGTTCGGAAGGTTGAAGGTTATGAGGAGGACCTTCAACCCTTCGACTTCGCTCAGGGCAAGCCTTCAACTTTTAAACCCGTAACCCTCTCCGTCCACTTCGGATGGGCATATTTGTCTTTCACCAGTTCTTCGACGCGCGCCTTTTCAGCAGAAGTAAGGTCTTGAGGTTCTAAATTCAAAGCAAGCGTATCGCAGAAGGCAGCCATAAAGGCCTGCGCCGCAGCCTCCCAGGAGACCGGCCTGCCCAGCACGGCTTCGACCGTCGCGGCGCGCGCCAGCAACCTTTCGGCGGCGCGAGCCCGGGCGGCCTCGTCTGGGAAGGACAGGGCTTGAGTAATGCGCCTCAGGTCGCCGCTCAGGGGCAGCGATCCGTGCTGGAGCAGGCCCTCTTTGCGCCGCGCCTGCGCCGAGCCGACTAGCTTCTTCCCACCGACTGTAATTTCGTATGTGGACGGAACTTCAAAGCAAACCGGGTTGGTATTTTGCGCAGCGGGGAGGGCGGCATGTTCCTGAATCTCAACCGGCAGGCCGAGTAATTGCATGGCAGCCAGCAGCGCCTGCGCCAGGCGGTTGTAACTTTCCAGCAGAGTTCCAGCCAGGCGGGGTTCATCCGGCGGGGCAACCACTGCATAAGTCAACTCGTCGCTGTGCAGGATGGCGCGCCCGCCGGTCGGGCGGCGGACCATATCCCAGCCGCGTTCCTGCAAGCGCGGCCGGTCAACATCGCTGAAGGGTTGGGCGTAACCAAGCGAGAGACAGGGCGGCTGCCAGGCATACAAGCGCAAGGTGGGCAGCGATGCGCCGCGCCCGACGGATTCGAGGATGGCTTCGTCCACGGCCATGTTCCACGCGCCGCGAGCGGGAGGGGTGAGGAGCAGACGCCAGGTGTCCATGTGGAATGCGTTGCAAGAGGATATAGCGGTATTGTACCCGAAAGGGCTAAGGCAACGAAACGGGAAAACCGCTTGTATCCAGGGGAAATATGATTTGCCTGAAAAGCCTTTCGGACGACTCCGAAGTTTTAAGCAACGCGTAGCGGTATAATTCGGGGGCGTTGAGAAATTTATCCCGTTTATCTCCGTTCATCTCTGGTGAATTTCAGAATGTCCATCATCACCGCCTCCAACCTCTCCAAATCTTTCGGTCCGGTAGACATCTTCTCTGGCCTGTATTTTGCCGTTCCCAAAGGCGCGCGCATGGCGCTGGTCGGACCGAACGGGGTCGGCAAGACCACGCTGCTGCGGATACTGGTCGGCCTCGAAGAACCCTCCGGCGGGACGGTCGCGCGCGCCAAGAATTTGCGCATCGGCTACCTGCCGCAGGAGGCTGAGTTCGAGATGACCGGTACCGTCTGGGAAGTGTGCCTGGATTGCTTTGCACACCTCCAGCGCCAGCAAGGGGAACTGGAGCGGCTCGAGGCGGAGATGTCGGACCCGCAGAAACGGGAGCAGGCACTGGTCCGCTACGGGCCGCTGCAGGAGGCATTCGAGCGGCGCGGCGGCTACACGTTCCAGACGCGCATCAAACAGGTGCTGACCGGCCTCGGTTTTTCATCGGGAGATTTCCACCTGCCGCTCGAACATCTCTCCGGCGGACAGCGCACGCGCGCCTTCCTGGCCCGTCTGCTGCTCTCCGACCCCGACCTGCTGCTGCTCGACGAACCCACCAACCACCTCGACATCGCCGCCGTCGAATGGCTGGAGGGCTACCTGAGCCAGTGGGCGGGCGCGGCGGTGCTGGTCTCGCACGACCGCTATTTTCTGGATAAAGTCGCCAACGGCATTTTCGAGATGACCGCCGCCAGCGTGGAGACCTACCGCGGCAACTACTCGGCCTACGTGGCGCAGCGCGTCGAGCGCTGGGAACGCCGCCACGAAATTTTCGAGAGCGAGAAAGCCCGGCTACTCAAGGACATGGAATACATCAAGAAAAATATCTCCGGCCAGAACGTGGCGCAGGCCAAGGGCAAACTGCGGCGGTTGACGCGCATCGTCCAGGCCATCGAGCAGGTGGGCGTGGAGGCGGTTCTATCAAAAAATTGGCTGGAACTGAGCGGCGAAGTGACCACGACCACTTCGCCTTTCGGTGTGGACGAAGCGGAACGCCGCGTGCGCGCCTTGCACCTGCCTGACCATCGCCCGCCACGCTTGAATCTCCAGTTACGCGCCGAAAAGCGTTCCGGCGAGCTTGTTATCCGCACGCTGGATCTGCAGATTGGTTATCCGGGCAAGCCTCTCTTCTCTGCGCCGAATATCGAACTGCGCCGTCGTGAATGCGCGGCCCTCATCGGACCGAACGGCGCCGGCAAGACGACTTTCCTGAAAACCGCCCTCGGCCAGTTGGAGCCGCTGGCAGGCGAGGTGATCCTCGGTGCAAGCCTGCAAATCGGTTACTTCGCCCAGGCGCACGAGGGCTTGAATCCCGAAAACACATTGATCCAGGAAATCCAGACGGTCGCCCCAAATATGCTGCCGGCCGAGGCGCGTCACTACCTGGGACGTTACATCTTCTCCGGCGACGAGGTGTTCAAGAAAGTGGAAGTCCTTTCCGGCGGCGAGCGCGGGCGGCTGGCGCTGGCGAAATTGTCCTTGCAGGATACCAACCTGCTCCTGCTGGATGAGCCGACCAACCACCTCGACATCCCCTCACAAGAAATCCTTCAGGATGTCTTGGACGAATATGGCGGGACAATCCTGCTCGTTACGCACGACCGTTACCTGATCAATGCTTTGGCAACCCAAATCTGGGAAATAGACCCGGACGAGACAGCGTTGACAGCATTCAAGGGGACATACAGCCAGATGAAGGAAGAACGCGAACGGCTGGCGGCATTGCGGGCTGATGAAGGAGTCCGAAGTCTGCGCGCAGCGTCCCCGCAGGGGGAAGCACCCCCGCAGGGCCCGACTTCGGATTCTGGGAAGAAACGCCGAAGTCAGGAGAATTCGGAGTCCATTAAAGTTGAACGCCGCCGGATCGCGCGTCTTCAAGAACTGGAAAACAAGATCGCCGCGCTGGAGTCTGAGTTAGCCGAAATTGGGTGCAGGCTTGAAAATCCCCCGGCCGATACCCCCCTGGTGCGCAAACTTGGGAATCAATATGCTGCGCTGCAGAAAGAGATGGATGGGTTATTGAGCGAATGGGAGAGTTCGCATTTATATATATAACTTTTCCGGGTCAATTTCATCACGCAGCAGGCGCAGTTCCTCCGCGCTGGGCGGGGCATTGACGCCGACTCTATCCGGGATGACCAGCTCGAAGCCGGTGTTGGCGACCACTTCCTCGACCGTCACGCCCGGATGCAGGGATTTGAGTCTCATGCGGCAGGTTTCGGGGTGATAATCCATTAGCGCCAGGGTGGAGACGACGGCCAGCGGGCCGGTGCCGGGCGGCAGTCCGGCGGCCTGGCGTGCGCCGGGACCGGTCAGGAATCCGGGTGTGGTCAGGAAATCCACTTGCGGGACGAAGCGGCGGGCGTCGTGCTGCATGATGGCGATGGTCTGCCAACAATGACTGCCCACATCGTTGCCGCCGCCGGAGCCGGGCAGGCGCGCCTTGGGGTGGTCGTGCTCGCCGATGGTGACGCTGTTCAGGTTGCCATAGGGGTCAATTTGAGCGCCGCCGAGGAAGCCGTAGTCTATGAAGCCGCGCTGGGCGGTTTCCATTGTGTCGCAGAGGCCCAGGGCCGAGATGCCCTTGTGGAAGGTGCGCGCCTCGCCGACGGCGCGCGGCAGTTCCTCCAAGATGGCGCCCGTCCCGCCGAATTCGAAAACGGGAACGATGTTCGGGGCGGTGGTCTTGGAAGCCAGCATGGCGGCTAACATGGGGATGCCGGTGCCGATGAAGCAGGTTGTCCCGTCCTCGAAGAGACGGGCGGCTACGCAGATCATCAATTCAGTTTTGGTATAAGTTTGCTCAATCATTACAACCTCCTGGGGGACGCTGACACTCAAAGAGCGAGTGCAAGCGAGCGCGGATAAACGCTGATTCTTTTCCGCCTTTACACCTGTACTTGCCGCAGGTGCAAGTGTCCGCGTGCATCTGCGTCCTATTCCCGTTTCTCCCGCAGTTCGACGGCTTTTTGCAGGCGCTCGTCGCCGATGAGTTCCAGGTATTCGGCGTGATTCTTTACTCCATGCACGTACTTGGCGAGATATTCGTCGGCCCCCTCGGCGGTCTTGCTCATCTCGACCCATTCCTTGATGCCGGGTTCGTCACGGCCATACATGTAGGCCATCTCGCCGGGATACGAGCCGTAGGGCGCGTGGACGACCGCGTCCACCAGGTAATACGGGATGAGTGTGCGGTCGGGGTATTTGCGGATCTCCTCGGTGGGGATGATCTCCTCGGCGCTGATGATCAGTCGCTTGCAGGCGCGCGACATCTCCAACGCAAAGCCGCTGATGCCCTCGATCTGGCAGTTACCGTGTTTGTCGGCGCGGTGCACGTGGATGAGGGCCACATCCAGGATCAGTGCAGGCAGCAGAGCCACCTTGATGCCGGTGAAGGGGTCCTCGACCACTTTGGCAGCGCTATATTTCAGCATGTCCGTGCCGAGCATCGAACGGGTCGGCAGAAAGGGCACGCCCATCGCGGTAGCCTTCATGCGCCACGAAATCGAGGCGTTCGACCATTCCACGCAGGTCTCCACCTGGCCAGATTCGACTGCCCGGCGCAGGGCCGCAGTTGTACCGTAGACTTCCAGGCCGATATAGGTGATGTCCAGTTTCTTGATGATACCGGCGGCCAGCCACAGGTCCAGTTCGAGCACGCCCTGTCCGCAGACGCGCAGGTTCTTCTTCCCCTGCCGGACAACCTCGCGCGCCAGCGACATCGGACAGCGCACCGTGCCGTACAGTTCGGTGCCAATGTAGCAGTCATCGTAGACAAATTGACTGATGGCCTCATATTCAGTCATGCGCTTGTCCACCAATTTGCGCGTTTTCTTGGTGCGGTTCCACGCGCGGAATTCGTCCAGGTCGAAGGGCTGGATGAGTTCCCCTATGCCAGATTCCAGAATTTGCATGGTTTCTTCTCCTGGTATTGATGACTTATGATTCTTCAGGGGGGACAATTTTCTCGAGCTTTGCTGATTCTAGAATATCGAGCAAATAGGCATTATCGCGCTGCATAAATCACCTGGGCAGATCCTAGAATTGCCTTGCGGCGGATGTAATTCTTGCTCGACTCTACCCCCTTGAAAGTGAGTAAATCTACTTCCCGGTTGAAAATCTGTTTCAATTCATCCTGCATTCCGAAGAAAGCCAATCCGGGCGTTTTGCCCGGCTCGAATTCCACCAGCACGTCAACATCGCTGGTGGGGCCAAAATCCTCGCGCAAAACCGAACCAAAAAACGCCAGTTTGTGAATGTGATGCTTCTGGCAAAATTTGATGATCTTTTGGCGCGGGATTTGAATTCTGGATTCGACCATATCTTGATTATAGCAAAAAAGACTCACCGTGTGGTGTTCCCTCTAGTGTGGTATGGTTTGAGGGAATGCGGGTAAAAGTATGAGGAAGAGTGAATCTATTGTGTGTTCAGCTAGGCTTGGATGGCCTCACGGTGTTCTCTGTAATGCCAGTTGGTGTTGGCGGTCACGCTCTTCGGGCGTCGGCTCGCGGGTATCCACCCAATCCGGCAGGACGCGCTCGGTCAGGTGGTAAACTTTCTGGAATTTGACGCGCTCGGCGATCATCACCTCGCCGATGGAGTAAAGATACTCGAGGGCGTATTTGGCGGGCTTCCAGTCCCACCAGCCGGACCTTGGGCCTCCGTCGTACTCGAAGTCCGAGGGCCGTTCCGCGCCTTCCTGGTGCAGGTGTTCGCGCGCCATTTGTAATGCCTCGGCGCTGCCCGGCCGCGCCAGCCAGACGTTGGTCATCTCGGCAGGGCTTTCGCGCAGACGGCGATAGTGCGGCAGTTGGTAGCGGTATTCGCTCAGCGGGATGTAACAAGCGGCGTGCTGCCAGCCCTCGAACAGGCGGCGCTCCTCGTGCGATGACAAGGCATCCAGGTCGACGGGATCATATTGGCCCAGGCGGCTCCACAGGACAAGATAATGGCTGCGCCGGACGACGCTGATGGTGTCTATCTGTGCGCAGCCAATTTGGTTGACGATGTCATAGATCGCGTCACGCCCGGGCTTTGACTCAGCCCCGTTGGCGGTATGCAGGCCCTGGGTCCGCAGCGCCAGCGCACGAATGGCTTGGAGGGAATAAACAGTCATCAGTGACCGGGCAACGAGACGCGGAAGAGGTGCAGTTCGGCCATCATCACGTTGGCTTTCACAGACGGGTCAGCGAACATAAACGCCTGGGCAGCCTGGTCGTTTTCGGCGCGAAAGACGACCAGGCCGAAGGTCTGGTCGAGACACAGTCCGGCCAGCCGAACGATGCCGTCTTCAGTGGCTTTCTTGAGGTGTTGGAAATGCTCCTCTACGGCGGCTTCTTCTTCTGGTATGGGATTGGTAAAGAAGCCGTCACGGAAGGGATGGATGAGATAAATGTATTCGGGCATAAGTTGTTTTCGGACCTAACCCCCCATCCCCCTTCCCTAAAGAGGGAAGGGGGGGCAGGGGGATAGGTCTAATCCGAGAACGCTCCCGACCAGGTCTCGAAGCGGCGGCCTTCGCGTTCATCTTCTTTGAAGAACGAGAGGTAGGTGAGCACCTGGTATGGGACGAATTTCTGTTCTTCGGGCTTGAAGACGGCCAGGTCGTAGTAAGGGTGCCAGGTGCCTGAGTTCAGGTATATCTGGTTGGTGGGGTGGGGTGTGGTCGGGATAGAATCCAGCGGAACGATCTCGTGGTGGTGCGTGTGCCCGTAAACAATGAATTGCGCCGAGCGGTTGAGGAAAGCATCTTCTCTCAGGGCGTGTTTGGCAAAGGTGATCTCATCCGACCCAAATTGCTTGCGCATCCAGACCACCACGTCATCAATGGTCTTGAACGAGAAGCGGTCGGTAAGTTTGACGATCAATTCCAGCCCATCCACGAGGTCAAGTTTGAACTTCCGATCGGCTGCGCGGACGAAAGGCAGGGCCAGAAACTCGTTGCTCATTTCATCCCAGACCTCTTTTATTTTCTTCTGTTCAGCCAGGCTGACATTGTTCTGCCGCAACTGGCTGCTGATCCATAAAGGCGTGGCTAATGCCGGGCGGACGTTGACCAGTTCGCGCAAGCTATCCATGATGCCTGTGGGCATTTCCTGCCCCAGGCGTTGCTGCGCCTCGACCGGGAAGCGGTTGAGCACCTCGACCGCAAAAACATCCCCCAGCGTGGCGGCATCCCGGCCTTTGTCTTTGTTGTAGTTAAACGAGTCGTACAGGTCGCCATGTTGAGCATAAACCTTGTGGGCTGCGAATAGCCGCTGAAGAGTTTCTGACTCTTTGACTTCATGTGGGAAGGGTGTGCTTGGATTGACCAGACCCATAGCCCGGATGGTTTCCTGGCGGATGCGATCGAAAGCCGGACCGGGGATGTGGTAGTACCAGTCATGGTTGCCGGACATATAATGGATGCGCACGGGTACCGCCGCCTGCTCTTGGGTGTCGAAGGCGGCGCGGCCGCGTTTATCTGCGGGCGGCAAGCGGACGGCTTTCCCATCCGCGATGTGGCGCAGGATCTCGATGGCCTCAGCATTGTATTTGAGGATGGCTTGGTTGATGGCGTTGAGTTTTTCGGCATACTGCGGGGCATGAAAATCGGTCCACGGGCGCACGTAACCGGCATCGCCAGGGTTTGTATCCAACCATAGTGTCGAATGTTGCGGGTCGAGGATATCGCCCAGCAATAAGATGTCAATGCCGTCCAACGGGCGGTAGGACTGGTCTGCGCGCCAGGAGGCGTTGAAAGCCATTTCATTCAACCGGGCAGCAAAGAGCCGGAAAGCGCTGGCAGAGATGGGTTTCGCGCAGGTGCCATCTACCAGGTGAAGGTCGCTGATTACAATGAGCATCGTACACCTCCCGGAATGGTGATCGTTATATAGAACTACTCTCCGCCCCCATCATCTATGGCCGACGGCTGGTCAACTCTTACCACGTTACCGTGGAGATCAATCACAATGCGGAAACCGATCAATCCCATGTAGGCGCGCCCCTCCTCGGGTATGCCCGTTTGCAGCAGGTTGTTGAACTGCTGGTCTATGTTCTTGAGTTGGGTCTCGATCATGGCTTTCGAGAAGATGTCTTCCGTGCCGAGCATTTTGGCGGCCTGCTCGCTGAGCAGGTCTTCATGGCCGTTGATTTGCTGGCGCAGCCTCTCCAGCACCTGACGGTCCACCCCCTCGGAGAGGATGTGACGGCGGAATCCGGCGTCGTTTACCACATAACAGGGATCTTCGCCCACGTAGGCGGTCTCGACCGGGTTGTCGTTTTCATCAACCACTAAACCAGCGAAGAGGGGTTGGCGTGGCATAAAGTCGTCGCTATGTCTAATTGCTCTGCTTGCCTTCAATGATCGCCAGCAGGGTGCCGGCCGCGATGCCCAGGCGACGGTCCAGTTTTCCACCTGGATCCATGTTGAAATCCAGGAGCATCTGGTAGCCAAAGAGGGAAAATTTCTGGCGCAGGTCGGCCACGCGTTGAGCGCCGATGGTCAGGTCATAATTCTGAGGCAGCAGGGAGCCGAGCAGGAAACGACGCAGTAACGCCTGGCCAACGCTATCTTCAAACAGCATTCCGATCGGCCGGTCGCCGGCATCCAGTACTTCCCACTCATCGCGCAGCATGGATCTCAAGCCCTTGCGCCGCAAGACGCCAACCTTTAGGCCGGTGGTTGAATCGATCACGTCGTAAGCCGCTGCAAAATCAATGATATTGCGCGCCTGGATTAAGAGAAGTTCTTGTGTTTTCCTTTCGTCGCTGAAGACGCGGATGTCTTCGCGCAGGCGGAACATCTTTTGCTCGACGTAAAGCACTGGTTCGTTGTGTGGGTTGTAGAAGCGCAGTTTGCCGGTCAGGGCAAAGACTTGGCGTTTGAGCAGATAATTAGTCCATGAAAATGCGGGATTCATTGAGCCTCCTTATGGGTTGGGCGTGTTCGACGACCTGCACGTCGGTGCCGCTGCCGGGTTCATAAATGTAGCGCTGGTCGGGCGGGACGGCCGGCAGGGTCCAGCGATACAGCCATTTGGCATTTTGAGGAGTAAGGTTGATGCAACCGTGACTGCGAGGCGTGCCATAATCATTATGCCAGAAGGTGCCGTGAAATGCAACTCCATTTTCGGTGATATAGCAATCCCACGGCACGCCGGTCAGGTCGTAGAGCGTTGCCTCACTCTCGCCGCCGACCATGTGGGCGGTCGGGCGCTTGTGGAAGGTCTTGAACCAACCGGTCGGAGTGTTGAACTCGCCCTTTCCGGTGGAGGTGCGTGCCCTAAAGACCAGGCGCGCCCCCTCGTAAGCCAGGACTACCTGCTCGTCCA
This sequence comes from Chloroflexus sp., assembly GCA_020723995.1. Classification (GTDB taxonomy): domain Bacteria; phylum Chloroflexota; class Anaerolineae; order Anaerolineales; family Villigracilaceae; genus CG2-30-58-95. The sequence continues at coordinate 61,221 of DYHT01000001.1, read as the reverse complement.
GACGAACTTGGATGAATTTGTCCTCAGGCTCGACTTCCGGCGAGAGCGGGGTCAGTTCGTCCGTCGGAAAAATATGAACGTTGTAAGGGCGGATGAAATAATAGGCCGAATAGAGGTGGTTGTAGGCGCGGTACCATAGGCTGCCATCCCGCTTGTCCACCAGGATGCCCTGGATCCAGTGCGTGCTGGCATAATACAGGCGCGCGCCCGGGAACGGATTGCGATTGATAGCCCACCAGGATTCCGAATGAGGGACGGTGATCTCGCCGACCACGCCCGCTGCGGGGATGTCCGTCACGACCGGGTTGAGGCGCGTTTCCACCGGCTGTATCCCGCCAGAGTAAACGTAACTCTCATCGCCGATGCGGTACCAGACGCGGTTGTAATCACTGGCGTCCCCACCGGTCACCTGTTCGCGGATGTCCAGGATCGAGTCGCGTTTGTACATATTGACTTTTACACCCTTCCTGGAAGGGATATTGTAGGCCGAGATCTGGAGATAGGCGACGCGTCCCTGCCGGATAGCCGCCGCCCGCGCCGGTTCAAAGAGACGTTCCGAGAGCAGCAAGCCGGCCAACCCCGCAGCGCTCACTTTGAGAAAATCGCGTCGGGAGAGCACAATGTCTCTATTCAAAAACATCCACCCCCGTGCCGTAGCTTTCGTAGACCATTTGCTCATTGGGCGGGACGACCGGCTGAGTCCAGCGATAGAGCCACTTGGCAGCCTGTGAGCTTAGGTTGATGCAGCCGTGACTGCGCGGGCGGCCGAAATCGTTGTGCCAGTACGTGCCGTGCAAGGCGACGCCGCTTTCGGTGATGTATGAGACCCATGGCACGCCGGGCAGGTCATAACCGTTGGAAGCCAGGTCGCCTGCCGCCATATGCCGGTAGGGGCGCTTGTGATAGGTCATGTGGCGGCCGACCGGTGTGGAATAGGTGCCATTACTGAACCGCCCACCCGAAGCGATGCGCGCCATAAAGACGGGGTTTTTATCCTCGTACGCAATGACAAGCTGCTGGTTCAGGCGCACCTCGATGCGTTTGAGCTGGGCGGGAAAATCCGGGGAGAGCGGAGCCAGTTCTTCGGTTGGGACGATGCGCAGGTGGTTGGCCTGGGCATAATAATGGAATTTCCACTTATCATCATAGACACGATACCACGGATTGCCATCGCCATCATGGACCCGCCCGGTGACCCAGTGCGTGGTCTCGTAATAAAAACGATAAGCGAACCTGGCATCCTTTCCCGCAGCCCAACGGACGTCGGTGTATGGGACGGTCACCTCAGCCAGCGCGCCTTCTTCCGGCAGGTCGCTGACCGGCTCGTACAGCACCGTCCGCACCGGCTGGATCGAGCCGGAATAAACGTAACTGTCCTCGCCAATCTTATACCAAACGCGATTGTAAGCTGTTTCATCTTCGCTGATAATGGTGGCGGTGATCGGCAGGACGAGATCGCGCCAGTAGGTTTTAACGACTTTGCCGGTGAGCGCTGGCGCGTCGTAACCATTGAGGGTCGCGATAGTGACGCGACCCTGCTGGTCGGGGATAAATTGGGCCGAGGCCGGTTCGAGGTTGAACTGGGGCAGGAACAGGCCCAGCAACCCTGCCCCGCTCAGTTTGAGAAAGTCACGTCTGGAAATGCGAAAATCGGACATTTTATGTTTCAATCGTAGGGCGGGATTCCATCCCGCCTAACCGTAGGGCGGGATTCTATCCCGCCTAATAGTGTACATTCACCAACGTCCCAACCGAAGCCCAGTTATACAGCCATCCCGCGTTGGGAATACTCAAGTTGACACAACCGCGGCTCATCGGCGTGCCAAAATTGTTGTGCCAATACGTGCCGTGCAGGGCATAGCCCTTGCAGAAATACATCGTGTACGGCACGTTGGGCAGATAGTAGCCAGGACCAGACATATTCGTGTAACGATATTTGACATAGACACGAAATTGGCCGGTCACGGTCGGGGTTTTCCAGGTGCCGGTCGAGACGATAAAGCTATTGACCATGACATTGCCTTCATAGGCGTAAACGCGCTGCTGCGAAAGGTCCACGTCAATCCAGCGCTCGCCGTCTCCTCCCAGGATGGGTGGGACGGGCGTCGCTGGTTCCAAAGTGGGGATTACCAGCGGTGTATCCGTCGGCAGCGGCGTGGGTGTGGATGTATGGGTCGGCGTCGGCGTGGGTGTATCAGTGGGCGTCGGCGTCAGTGTGGCAGTCGGCGTGGGCGTGGAGGTCGGGGTAAAGGTCGGCGTGTAGGTCGGCTTGGGCAAGTCGGCTGCTGCGCCGGGCAGTGTGGCTGTAGTCTGCGGGAGACTGAGGTTTTCCCGCAGGAAAGCCAGGGCCGGCGAGGCATTCCCCGGCCAGATAGCCCAAGCGATGGTAACACAGGCCAGGAAAATCAGCAACGGCAGGAAGGAGCGCCGCCGCGCCGCCAGCCTGTCCTGGCCAACAGGCCAGGGGGCTGTCGCCTGGATGACAGGGGATTGGCGCGAGGCTTCAGCCTGCAGCCTCGCTGCTGCGACTGGCTGAGTCTGAGGGGATGGGGTCGGTTTGGCGCGCCGGGCCTCTTCTTCCTTCAGGCGGTTGATCGCCCAATGCATCCCCTGGCGGGCGCGTTCGCTATTCGGGTTGATTTCAAGCGCCCGCTTCAGGTAGGCTATGCTCGAGCGCGGACTGGCCAACCCAGCCAGGATCAGCCAGGGCGTCTCCAGATCGGGGGCAACCGAAGCAGCCAGCTCCGCCCAGCGCCTGGCTGCCCGACGGTTTCCGTCTTGCAGTTCCTGCCTGGCGTTTTGGATTGCCTGGCGTGCGCTGATCGGTTCGCGGTTCATGGGGTAAGGGGAAGCAGATGTGTCGGTTCGACGCTTTCGGTATTGACGAAGCAGATGATGCCGGCAACGACGCCCTTCGCGATCAGGTCGGGATGCTGGGTCAGGATGTCGTAATTCCGGTAGAGAAAGCCAGTCTCGATGATGGCTGCCGTGGTGCGCGCATCAATTTCATCGAAGGCGTGGTATCCGGTCATATCGTTGGTAATGCTGCCGGCGTGGAAGGGCAAGCCGGTGACCCGCCCATAGCGGTCAGACAAACAGGCGGTCAGACGATTGGCAAGGTTAGGGTCATGGCTGCTCTGCGCGGCTGCAACTTTAAAACCGGTCGCCTCTTCATTGACATACGTGCACGAGTCGTTGTGGATGGAAACCAGCGCGGCGGCCTGGTAGCCGTTCAGGCGCGGATCGAATTCCTGCATCAAGTCTACCTGGAACCCCTGGGTGATTAGTTCTTGTTGAACAAGGTAGGCAATCTTATAGTTTACTTCGACTTCTTCCGTGTTATTCAATTCCGTCCCGCAGACAGCACCTGAATCATGCCCCCAGTGCCCGGCGACGATGCCGATGCGCAACCTCCGCTCGGAGGCCGGAATGGCTGGATTAGCTCCCGACCGGGGGGTGAGCAGCAGATTGAATTTATCGCTCAGGTCGCCTGTCAGCATCTTCGGCGAGAAGCCAGTGAATAGGGTTGCCAGCAGGATGGCGACGCTGAGCGTGGTCTGCAGGATGCGCCCACTACGCGGCCTATCCTGCGGGCGTTTCATGAGGTATGGAGACGAAGGAGGCGGAGGAGTTTCCATAAGATACCGCAATAGTACCTTAATATACCTCTGGATAGCAAGCCTTTTCAGAGGCTGATTACCGGCATCTTATTGCCCCTCCGCCTCGGGAGATTGTACCCGCGTGGAAAGGGTCAATATTACTACTGCAATCATAATTAATAAAAGCCAAGACTTGACGCCAGGCACTCCTGCATGTATGATGAGGCCAAGCAAAGGGTAGTTTTGCAAGTTACTGTAACCTTTGGTCTACTAACCAAGCGTAAATCGTAATCATGTCTGCTCTCACGCTCGAAGAAAAGCAAACTCTGCTCCGGCTGGCCCGCCAGGCGCTCGAAAACGGCGTGCGCGGCCACCCCCTGCCTGCGCTGGAACCTGCGGCTTTGACACCAGCCTTGCGAGCGGATGGCACCTCATTCGTCACTCTGACCGTGCAAGGCGAACTGCGCGGCTGCATCGGCGCGTTGGAGCCTTACCAATCTCTGGCTGAAGATGTGCGCGAACACGCTGTCGCCGCGGCGCTGCAGGATTACCGATTCCCGCCGGTGGAAGCGCACGAGCTTCCACTTATCGAGATCGAGATCTCGCGCTTGACCCTGCCGGAACCGCTCGACTACACCACACCCGCCGACTTGCTCGCCAAACTGCACCCCGGCGTGGACGGCGTCATACTAAGGGATGGCTTTCACCGGGCGACCTTTTTGCCGCAGGTCTGGGAGAAGGTGACGGATAAAGAAGAATTCCTCAGCCATTTGTGTCTCAAGATGGGTGCAGCGCCGGATTTGTGGCGACAGAAACATGTTGAAGTGCTTGTCTATCAAGTGGAGGAATTCCACGAGTGAGTCGGTTGCATGATACAATCCGGTGCGATGCCTATGCACAAGACCATAACCCACGACCGCCGCGCCGAAACGATAGAAGAGAAGACGCGCTGGTTTCGCTCGCTCTCGATGATCGAGCGCGCTGAAATGCTGAACGAGTTCACCGAAATGGCGCTGGCAGTCAACCCGAAAATCCTAGTGAAAAAGAATGCTCAACCTGTTAAAGAGCGTATTCGCGTCCTTTCAAAAGGATAATGTGGAAAAAATGAAAACGTCAAAAAGTATTGTTCTTACAGTGATGCTCGTCGGCATATCTTTGCTGGCTGGCGGCTGCTTTCCCGCTCCGACTCTTACGCCGACTCACGACATTAATCTCATCGTGGCCCAGACCCTGGCCGCCCACACCGTCGAGGCCGCGCTGACCCAGGCCGCGGGCGCGTCCCAGACTCCGCCTCCGCCGTCAGTCATACCTTCCACGCCATCGCCAGTCATACCCTCCCCGCCGCCGGCTTCGCCCACGTCCATACCGGAGGAGATCGCCCCCGATCCGCTGCCGATGACGCACACCGGTATTATCCTCAACAACGGCGAATGTTTTAACTTCGACAATGGTCAGATCACTGCCCCAGACGCCCAGTGCGACGTCTGGCTAGTTGAGCCAGCCCTTTTTCGCCAGATGAACGGGGCGCGCATTTCCGGCTACGTTACTCTCTCGCCGCCAACGCGCAGTCATTGCACTGCTGGCCGCTATGAGCTGGGGGATCTGGCCGTGCAAACAGACATGTATATGTGCTTTTTCTCGAATGAAGGGCGCATTGGCTTTATCGTGGCGCGCCAGTACCGTGGCGGCGTGCCATTTACCGGTATTGTCTTCGATTACTGGGTTTTCCGGTAAACCTGTTTTAGGGAAGGAGGGTAATCTATGGCGCAAGCCGGGATTCACGCTTTGTTGGGTTTGGCGGTTCGTAAATGGACGCCGGCCCGAACCTGGTTGATGCTGGGCATCCTGCTCGGCAATTTACTGCCCGACACCGATAACCTGGCGGTGGCAGTCGCCGTGGTGGCAAAATTACCCACTGAAGGGTTGCACCGCACTTTCACGCACAGCCTGTTCACCGTCATTGTTGTCATCGCTGTCTTCTACCTCGTTCAGTTGATTGCCAAACGCCCGCAGTGGGGCAACCTGGGGCTGGGACTGGGCATCGGCATTTTGATGCACATTCTGCTCGATTTGCTGATCTGGTTCAAAGGCGTGGCGATCCTGTGGCCGCTGCCGCTGTGGCTCAATTTCTGGAGCGGCGTCGCCCCGCCTGTCTGGTGGGACAAGTTGATGCTGCCGGCCGAGTTCCTGTTCTTCGCGCTGTTCTTCGTGGCACTCGACGTTCTGGCGCGCAAGCAAAAGACCGATGGCGGCTATCGGCGTACCCTGCGCGTCTGGACGATCATCCAGGCAGCCCTGTTCGTGATCTTCACCGTATTGGTCTATATCATGAGCAAAGGCTTCATGACGATCTACGGGGCGCTCTACCTGCTCTCGCTGGGGCTGGCTATCGGCGTCATCCTGCGTATGCGGCGGACGGTCGAATTCGCTGCTTGAAGAGTTCTGCGTTCTAACCTTATGCAACTGCCGCGAAATATTGCTCTTCGATGCTCTGCCAGCTCTCCTCTTTAGGCAGGTGCATGTACTTCGTCAGCAGCGGATGCACGCGGGCGATTTCCCCCGCCACGCGCAGCGCCACTCGACGGATCGAGAAGTGGGCGTTGGCGGCAGCGCGCAACTGGCAGAAGGCGTAGGCTGCGCGCAAATTCATTGTAAAAAGCACTCTACGATTGAAGCCATTGGGGACAATGTACGCGGCGACATGTGGATTCCAGGCAGCCAGTCTCTCGTACATCTCAGCGGCGGCTTCCATGGCAGAGCGGTACGGGACCTCGAAGCCCGCTTCCGCAACCCGACGCGGCAGCGCGTATCCGAGCCGCGCGGTCAACGCCTGCGGAGTCTGCGTCATCATGCGGTGGCGCTTGAATTCGGCGTAGGCACCCTGGTCGAGCAGCAGGTCGAAGGTGTAGGAGGTGTGTTCGAGCTCGCGCAGGGGGATGTCGTAGCGGCTCATGCGTCCCAGCAGGGATGCAGCCAGTTTAACGCGCTCCGGTTCGGGGGCGGAACACACCTTCGCCAGCGCCTGGGTGTAGGTCATATCCCCAAAGCGGTACAAGGCCGCAGCCAGCACCTTCGTCTCACCGTCAGGGTCATAGTCAATTAATTGACACCAATTCCTCACCCCATCCCCTCTCCCATTCGGAGAGGGGCGAAGGTTGAGGGTGTTCTGGTGGTAAAAATCTTCGCCAGTCTCGATCAGATATGGCACGGCCTCGGCGTACTTGACCAGCGTCGGCGCTTCGCCCTGCGCGACGCGCTTGATCTCCTCGCCGATCTGACGCACCTCAGCCAGCGGATGCGAGCGCATCTTGCGGATGGCGTTCTCCAGCACGCGGGCGTTGGCGGTCATGCCCAGGTTGGCCAGCGAGGCGGCCGGCAGCAGGAAGCGGCACATATCGGCGTATTGCGAGCGGATGCGCCGGTCGTAGGCCTCTTCCGTCTCGCCGGGGCGGGGCGGGGATTGGCGCTCGATCAACTCCCGTACCGGCGTCAGAGACTGTACATAGGTATCAAAAAGCAGGCGACAGGTCTGGATGTAGCCTTCCCGCAGCGGGTGGCCGTCCAGTTCGGGCGGGATGTAGAAATCTTCGCGGCCCCATTTTTGGTAACGGGTGGACTTTTCGGTATAAGAAGCCAGACGGTTGGATTCAATGCTCTCCACCGCCAGCCGCGAGACATTTTCGATCGCCAGGTGCAGCACGGCATGTTCGGCCACCGAAGCGTGCCCGTAACCGACCACCCACTTCTCGTGGAACTGGGCGCTCTGCTCGTCGCTCAGTTCGGCCGCGATCTCGCGGAAGGATTCCGGCGAGCGGGATGTCTTGGCAAAGGCGACCGCGATGGTTTCGGGGGAGAGTTCTTTGGGGGAGAGCAGGTAGATTTGGCGGCGGGGCATGAGAAACTCGTAAAACGCGATGCGTGAAACGTAAGGTTGGGAGAAATATAGACGAAAACGCCCCGTCCGTCAACGGGGCGCTCTCTGGTGATAGTGCGACTAAAGTGGGATGATGATAATGCGTTCGCCATCCGTCATGGAGATGTGCTTGCCTTCGCGTATGACCCGGAAACCGGCTTTCTGAAATGCCTTTACCGCGCGTTGGTGTGATATGCCAGGAAGTTTAGGCATGGCTTGCGGATACCTCGACCAGTCGCGTGATTTTATCTTTGGTCAACTCTTCGACGGTCGCCAGGTAGGTTTGGATGGCATCCTTGATATTCTCTAAGGCATCTTCTTCGGTCTGCCCCTGTGACCAGCAGCCTGGCAAGCCGGGACACCAGATAGCATACCCTTCATCTGTTTTTTCTAGTTTGACTTTGTATTTCATGGCATAACTCCCAAGGAGATCGTCCGGTAAGTATAACACGTTCAAGAAAGCATTTACCTGAGAATTTTTCTTGCCTGCCCAATATCTGCCTGGATTTGTCCCACCAGCGCCTCCACGGACGGGAACTTGCGCTCCTCGCGCAGCCGCTCCATGAATTCCAGCCTGACTTCCTGCCCGTACAGGTCGCGGTCGAAATCGAGCAGGTGGGTCTCGACGTGCGGGGCATATTCTTCGGGTGTGAAAGTCGGACGGATGCCGATGTTAGTTACCGAGGGATATTTCTTGCTGCCCACCCATGCCCAGCAGACGTAAACGCCATTGGCAGGGATGACCTTCCCAGCCGGGATTTCCAGGTTGGCGGTGGGGATGTTGATTTTCTTGCCGCGCCCGTCGCCGTGGATGACGGGGCCGGTTACAGCGTAGTTGCGGCCCAAACTGGCGGCGGCTGCCGCTACCTCGCCCGCAGCGATCTGCTGGCGAATGCGCGTGGAGGAGATGGTTTCCTGCCCGTTGGTCACAGGTGCAATGGTCTGAACTTCGTACCCTAGGGTTTTTCCCAATTCGGTCAGGCGGGCCACATTGCCTTCACGTGCGTGGCCGAGAGCGAAGTCGTAGCCGACGAGCAGGCGGCGCAGGCCCAGGTTGTGCGCAACGTGGTGCATGAACTCTTCTGCGGTTTGATTGGCCAGGGTGTGGTCAAAGGTCTGGGTAATGACCAAGTCAACGCCCAGCGATTCCAGCAGCGCGGCGCGTTCCTCGGGCGTGGTCAGGCTTTTGAAATCCGCTTTTCCCCCCAGGATCTCGGCCGGATGGGGAGAGAAAGTCAATACAACAGCAGTCGCCCCGTCTGCATGAGCGCCAGTCGTGAGTTGACGGACGATCTCTTGATGGCCGCGATGGACGCCATCGAAGACGCCGATCGTCAACCAGGCGTTTTGGAGGGTGAGGTCGTCGAGGGAGCGGAAATGTGCCACTTATGAGAAGAACACCTTTTTAGGCTGCCACTCCGGGCTGCCGTCTTCACCCTGGGCCAATTCTATGATGGCAATCAATTCACCAGCCATGCTGATCCCGCGTACCAGTCCGGGCTTGGCATCCGGCGCGGCCTTGACGCGATGCCCGTGCGTGACTTCTTCGACCTCGTCGGGATTGAGTTCAACGGCCGGCCAATCCGCCAGGGCTTCGGCGGCCGGGATCAGGTATTGGTACCAGTTGCCGGCGTTGAAGGCGTCCTGCAACTTGCGCAGGGGGACGGCGTCGCGCAGGCTGAATCGCCCGCTCTTGGTGCGGCGCAGGCCGACCAAATAGGCGCCGCAACCCAGCACGTTGCCCATGTCGTTCGCCAGCGAGCGCACGTAAGTGCCCGACGAGCAATGCACATCTATCACCACTTCCGGCGGCGCCCATTCCAGCACCTCCAGGTGATAGACCTGGATCTTGCGTGGAGCCAGATTGACCTCTTCGCCCTGGCGCGCCATTTCATAGGCCTTGCGCCCGTGCAGCTTGACCGCTGAAAAAGGCGGCGGCGTCTGCTCGATCTCGCCAATGAACTGTTTGAGCGCTTCCTCGAACTTTTCCTCGGTGACATCCACCGGCGCGGATGGCTGGTGGGTAAAACGACCCTCGGCGTCGTAGGTATCGGTGGTGCTGCCCAGGCGCAGAATGGCCTGGTAGCGTTTGTCCGAAGCCGAAACGAACTCGCTCAAACGTACGGCCGGGCCGATCAGGACGACCAGCACGCCTGAGGCGCGCGGGTCGAGCGTGCCGGTGTGTCCGGCGCGGCGGATGCCGGTACCGGTGCGGATGATCTGCACCACGTCATGTGAGGTCAGACCGACTGGTTTATCCACTACCAGGATACCCGAGATGGCATTTTTGATATCTCGACTTTCCATTTTCAATTCCTCCTGAGATTTATGACTCGTTCCCTTGCGAGTATAGTTTGTGAAATTTGTTCAATGTATCTCGCGTCGCTGCCAGGACGCGTTCCTGGACATCGGCCAGTGGCCCGGGGACGTCGGCGCCGGCCGCGCCCGGATGCCCGCCGCCGCCAAATTGCCTGGCGATTTGCGAAACGTCCAGTCCTGGGTTTTGCGTTCGCCAGGATATTTTTACCGTCCCGTGCTTCTGTTCAACGAAGATCATGGTGATGTCGCTTTCGTCAATGGATGAAATCACATTGATGAGGTCGGCGTCGTCGTTGCCGGGATAATCGGCATTTTTTCGGTCTGCAAGCGTCATTATACCCCATACGATTCCATCCGCACGTTGCAGGCTGGCAAGGCCCAATCCCCAGTACTTCGCCGCCGGGAAGGAACGCCGCACCAGTCCGCGATAATACAAGTTGGTCATATCCACACCAAGTTCCATTAAGGCGGCGACCTGGCGCAGCGATTCCGGGGTGGTGTTGGTGGTGCGGAAACCCAGCGTATCGGTCACGATCCCGGTCACCAGGTTGACCGCCACAGGCTGGGTAATCATGTATCCCCATTCGGGAAAATGGCGGAACAGGATACTCGCAGTCGCCACCGCCTCTGGTTCGATCAGATTGAGCGCGCCGAAAAGCTCATTGGTAGTGTGGTGGTCAATATTGATATCCGGTTTGCCGAAACCTTCCAACACCTTGCCGACGCGTTTCAAGTCGGCGCAGTCCAGCGTGACGATCAGGTCGAAAGCTCCTTGCGCTGACTTGCGCACCTGCTCACTGCCGGGCAAATGCCGGAAAGAGGACGGCACGCCGTCAGCCAGCACCATCTGGACCTCTTTGCCGGCCTCTTGAAGCGCCAGGCCGAACGCCAGCAACGAACCGATGGCATCCCCATCCGGGCGCACGTGGGAAACCATGAGTATCCTCTGTGCGACCGATAAACGTTCTTTAATGGCCGCGATTATACCTTGATCCATATATAGAGAATTTCCTTCGAGCGCATTTTTGCAAAGGATTTACGACTTTTGATTGCTGATTTGCGCCAGCAACTGTTCGATGTGATCAGCTTTCTCGGGCGTTGGATCCCAGTGGAAGCGCAATTGTGGAATGGCGCGCAATTCCACGCGGGCGGCCAGTTCGTGTCGCAGGAAACGACTGGCATGCTTCAAACCTTTCAGGATTTCGCCGGAACGCGCAGCCCCTTCCACCGCCGAGACGTACACATCGGCGTAAGCCAGCTCGCGATCCACACTCACGTCGGTAATGAAGATCTGCTTCAGGCGCGGGTCGCTGATCTCGCGGATGAGCATCTCCGAGAGTTCCTGGCGGATTCGATCCGCTATGCGTTGAATACGAACTTTGGATGGCATGGTTCAATTTACTTATTCGATTTTCTTTTCCAAGATATAGCACACAATTACATCGCCGACCTGGATATCATTGAAGTTCTTCAGGCTAATACCACACTCAAAACCCTGACGGATTTCGCGCACGTCTTCTTTCTCGTGCTTGAGTGAGAAGATCTCGCCTTCGTAAAGGATATCTTGGCCGCGATACAGGCGCACCTTGCCGTTACGCCGAATGTCGCCTTCACGCACGCGACAGCCGGCTATCTTACCGACCTTCGAGATGGAGAAGATTTGCAGGATCTCAGCCTTGCCGATGAGCTTTTCGATGAGTTCAGGCGCGAGCATGCCTTTGAGAGCTTTTTCCACATCCTCGATCATACGATAGATGATGTCGTACAAGCGGATCGAGACGCCTTCCGAGTCAGCCAGGCGGCGGGCAGACACATCGGCTTGTACGTTGAAACCAACGATAATGGCTTTGGAGGCCGAGGCCAGCATCACGTCATTTTCGCTGATGTTACCGGTTTCAGCGTGCAGGATGTTGACGGAGATATCGCCTTTGCTCAGTTCGTTGAGTGAGTTGACGATCGGCTCCAGCGAGCCTTGCACATCGGCCTTGAGGATCAGGCGTAGTTCTTTGGTTTCACCGACCTGGTAGTTGGCAAAAAGTTCCTCCAGGGTAGCCTTTTTGGGCGCGACAGCCATTTTCCGGGCTGCCTCGTTGCGCTCCAGGATGATCTGACGGGCTTCCTTCTCCGTCGTCACGACCCGGAACAAGTCACCTGCGGTAGGTACCTCGTTCAACCCCATCACTGAGACGGGAACGGACGGCCCGGCTTTTTGTACTTTGCGGCCATGATAATCGAACATCGCCCGCAGATGGCCGTAGGCGTTACCGGCGACCACTAAATCTCCGACCTCCAGCGTGCCATTCTGCACCAGTAAGGTGGCGATCACACCCTTGGTCTTGTCCAGCTCCGCTTCGATGACGGTGCCGATGACGCGACCCTTGGGGTTGGCGCGAATGTCGGTGTTATCCGCTACCAACAGGATGGCCTCCAGCAAGTCCTCGATGCCTTGTCTCTGTTTGGCAGAGACAGGCACAACAATCGTTGTCCCATCCCATTCATCTGGGACGAGGCCGTTATCGCCGAGTTGACGCTTTACCATTTCTGGATTGGCGTTGGCTTTGTCAATCTTGTTCAAAGCCACGAGGATGGGCACGCGCGCCGCTCTGGCGTGGGCAATGGCTTCTTTGGTCTGGGGCATCACGCCATCATCCGCAGCGACGACCAGAACGACGATATCCGCCCCCTGTGCGCCGCGGGCGCGCATGGCGGTGAAAGCCGCGTGGCCGGGCGTATCCAGGAAAGTGATCGGGCGACCGTTGTGCTCAACCTGGTACGCGCCGATGTGCTGGGTTATGCCGCCTGTTTCGCCTTCCGCAACATTGGTGTGACGGATGACATCCAACAAAGAGGTCTTGCCGTGGTCCACGTGGCCCAGCATGGTCACGACCGGCGCTCGCGGCATCAGAAGCGATTTGTCTTCACCGGCAATCATCCTCCGCCAGAGAGGCACTTCACCGGCCTCTTCTTCTTCGGGCGCTTCCTGGTCTTCGAGGATCGCCTCGTAGCCCATTTCAGCGGCGACAATGGCGGCGGTATCGAAGTCTATCTGCTGGTTGATATTGGCCATCACGCCATTGGACATCAAGCTTTTAATGATCTGGATTGCGCTGGCATCAATATACGATGCCAAATCGCGGACGGTGATATTTGCCGGTAATATTATTTTTTTATGCTCGTTATCGCTCATACGGCACCTCCTAAGGTGTGCAACCTGATTGTGGAAGCCTACCCTGGCCCAGCCCGCCACCTGTGCCTGCGCCACACCGTCCTGCGTTCGGTGCAGGCAGGGCTAGGCTGGCTACCATTGCGCGCGCAGTTCCACTTGTTGAGTGGTGCAATGCAAGCCTGGAATTCTTGCGTGCCTGCTCGAAGAGTGCTGCGCAACTGAGCGATCGGCGAGAGAGATATCTCGTCAGCCCATAATACCCTTGCTAACCTGCACCTGCTGCCTCGCTATCCTCTGGCAGGGTGGACATGAATTCGCGGAGGCGCTCGATTTCGGCAGGCGTCAGATCCATTTTCAAGGCATGGGACAGCGGCCCTTTGAGGCCTCTTTCCCAGCAGGAACGATGATTATGAAGGTACGCCCCGCGCCCGGCCAGTTTACCGGTTGGGTCAATTTGCACGCCTTCCGGCCGGCATACAAGGCGGGTCAGCGACCGCTTGGGAAGCACTGTGTGACAACCCACGCAGGTACGCTGGGGAATATGCTTGGGACGTTTTACAGTTTTTCCAGACACCTTATTTTCCGCAGGGACTACTCACATGCTCGCCGCAGGCGGGGGAAGCCCGCGTGGCTACAAGCTTTATGCTTCCCATTCTTCCCAGCCTGCATCGCCACGCTTGTGCTTCTTGTGGGCAATGGTCTGATCTTGTTCGGGATCATACACGATTTCGACGTGCTTCTTTTTCTTCTTTTTCTTCTTTGCGTCCGAGGATTCTACCTCGTCTTCTGTTACGACAACGGGTTGCAGCATCTCAGGCTTGAGGGCAAAGATCTCTTCGAGCGGCTTTTCCGCGATGGTTGCCTCAACCTCGGCGATCTCTTCGAGCTGTACGGCTGCTTCTGGCACCACAGGCGCGGCTTCCGTGAAGATCGCGGGTTCAATCACAGCTTTGGCAGGAGCCTCAGTAATCCCAACTTCCACAAGCAGTTCGACCACAGGCGCTGGCTCAGGGAAGGTGACACTGGCGAGCGCATTCTCGATGGCTTGCATGGACTTGGGGCCGATGCCGGCCAGGCCCAAAACGCTATCCCGGTCGAGCTTCATCGCCAGCATCAGATCGCCGATGGTGCGGTGCTCGGCTCCGGTCAGGAGGTTGACGATATGCTCGGCCAGGCCAAGTTCCTCGATGGGCGTCTCGAAAGCGACAGCCGGGATTTCAGCCCGGGCCGCAGAGGTGCGTTCCTCTTCTGCAGCCTGATCCGCCTTCTTCTTTTCCACCGTGCGCCGCTCGACACGATCCACAAACTGAATCAACGTCGTGTATTCTTCAGGTGTAACCGGGCGGCCTTCAGCCTTCTTGGTCAGGATATCCTCGACGATCGAGACGTGCTGCTTCTCGACTTCAGCCAGCGCGGCCAGCGAGGCATCCCTTTGCAACTTGGCAATGGCATCCGCCGCGGCTTCGGCCAGGGACTTGATGTCAATGCGCCAGCCGGTCAACTTGGCGGCCAGGCGCGCGTTCTGCCCGTCTCGTCCGATAGCCAGGCTTAATTGATCTTCCTGGACAATGACCGTGGCAGTCTTATCGCCTTCAGCCAGATATACGCCGTTGACACGCGCGGGACTGATAGCCTTGGAGATATAAATCACCGGGTCCGGATTCCACTCGATGATGTCAATCTTCTCGTCGTGGAGTTCCTTGACGATTTGCTGGATGCGCACGCCGCGTTGTCCGACACACGCGCCGACTGGGTCCACGTTGGGCTGGCTAGCCGAGACGGCCACCTTGGCGCGCTGGCCAGGTTCACGGGCGATGGCGCGGATTTCAACGATGCCGTGATAGATTTCCGGGACTTCGTTTTCGAGCAGGCGGCGCAGGAAGTTGCGATGCGAGCGGGAGAGGATGATCTGCTGGCCGCGCGGGCTGTCTTTGACTTCCAGCACGATGGCGCGCACGCGGTCGTGCACCTTGAAATGCTCGCCCGGGATCTTTTGGTTGGGCGGCATGATTCCTTCGGCCTTCATGTCCAGGCCAATGGTTATACCCTGGACGTTGTTGGCAGCCTGCACCACGCCGCTGATGATCTCCCCGATCTGCTTCTCGAAGTATTGCGACTGCACCTGGCGCTCGGCCTCGCGCAGGCGCTGCTGGATGACCTGACGAGCCGTCTGCGCCGCGACGCGGCCAAAATCGGCGGGCGTGGATTCGACCATGACCATCTCGCCGAGGTTGGCTTCTAGATTTATCTGCTGGGCAGCCTCCAGCGAGACCTCGGTGCGTTCATCCTGAACATCCTCGACCACCTCTTTTTCAGCATAGATGGCTATTTTGCCGGTCTCAGGGTCAACTTTTGCTTCAACGAGCTGGGCGGTGGAAGCATTAACCGAGCGTCGGTAGGCCGAAACCATGGCAGACTCCACCGCCTGAAGGATAATTTCCTTCGGCAATTGCTTATCTTCCAGTACTTCGTTGAAAGCCAGGCTAAATTCGTTCTTCATGTTCAAACTACTCCCCAGAGTTGTTCTGTCATTGCGAGCGGCGCTCTGTGCCGCGAAGCAATCTCCTAATTTTCCAGGGGATTGCTTCGCGCCCTTCGGTCGCTCGCAATGACACCCTGTTATACACGCAGAAAAGTGGGGGTCGCCCACTTTTCGGTGTTTGCGGTATTGGCACTACGACGGGTGGGATTCTAGCACACATGACCCCAACGTGCAAGGTTATAATTACCCGCATGGAATTACGCAACCTCGAAAAAGCCGCCCTGCGTGGAGAACCCTCCTATGTCTGGAGGGCAGGGCAGGAACGACGCTTACAGATGATCTTGCGCGCCGCGGGTGGACGCATCAAAGGCCGTATTCTCGAAGATGGTTGCGGGGTGGGGATGTACGTCGCCCACCTCCAGCCTTTCGGTGGACAGGTCTTTGGCCTGGAATACGACTTCGAGCGCGTGCATGAGGCGCATCAGCGCTCGGACCTGCTGGCCTGCGCGGCCGGCGAGGAGCTGCCCTATTCCAGCGAAACCTTCGACCTGATCCTCAGTCACGAGGTGCTCGAGCATGTGCGCGACGACGCCCAGGCCGTGCGCGAGATCGTCCGCACGCTGAAACCCGGCGGGCGGCTGGCCCTCTTCGTCCCCAATCGCGGCTATCCCTTCGAGACGCACGGTATCTACTGGCGCGGGAAATATCGCTTTGGTAACATCCCGCTGGTCAATTATTTACCGCGCCAGTGGCGGGATAGACTTGCTCCGCACGTGCGCGTCTATTCTAAAAGTGACATCGAAAGACTATTTGCTGATTTTCCCATTTGTGTTCTTGAGCGCACGGTCATCTTCGGCGCGTACGATAACGTTATTGCTCGTTTTGGCAGGCTGGGGAAAGCCCTGTGCTGGCTGCTGCAATGGCTGGAAAAGACGCCGCTGGAAGTGTTGGGTCTGTCGCATTTCTGGGTGGTGGAGAAAGTATAACTTGGCACTGTCGTACCTGGTCTTGTTCAACAAACTCTCTCGAACGAGATGCTTGGCTTTTTTTCGTATTGGCTGATTGAAGTATAATCTCTGTAGAAAGGAGGCGCGATGTACGCGACCAAACTCAAAGGACAAATTACGCGCGACCGTCGCTTGATTATCGAAATTCCTAGCGATGTGGCAGCCGGCGCGGTCGAAGTGATCCTGTTGCAAGTATCTGACAAGTTCAAACGACCTGTGCGGCGCGGTTCAGCGCACCCTGCTTTCGGCATCTGGGCTGGACGAACCGATATCGCCGATGCGGTCTCTTTCGCCACGGAGCTAAGACGCCGAATGGAGATGCGGGCAGATGGCTACCCCAGCAAGTAGATGGCTGCTCGATACGACGATCCTTGTTGATTTGATGCGCGGTTCCGAGCCGGCGCGCGATTGGATTGACTCGCTTCCCGAAAGTGCAGGTACGATTTCGGTGATTACGGCAGCGGAACTCTTGGCAGGCTGCCGCAACCGTGCCGAACAACGCGCCGTCGAGCGTGAACTTGATCTCTATGAAATCGCTTGGGTGGCGGAGGATATTTCCGCGTCCGCCCTGGAATCCTACAAGCGCTTCCATTTGAGCCACAATATTGGTTTTCTGGATTGTCTGATTGCGGCAACCGCGATAAAAAATGGATTGTCATTGGCAACGCTGAACCTCAAGCATTTTGCCCCGTTTTCTGATCTCCAAGCCGAAAGACCGTATTGAGGTATGCCTTTGCCGGTGCATTTGTTTGGTTGAATGATTGTCTTCGGCGCGTACGATAATCTCATCGCCCGCTTTGGCAGGCTGGGGAATGCCTTGCGCTGGGTGCTGCAAACGCTCGAAAAGACCCCGCTGAAGGCGCTGGGGCTGTCGCATTTTTGGGTGGTGGAGAAGTAGAAAGTCACACCTCATACACCTTCAACACCTCATCCCCATAGTGATTGATAACCTTGACCGCGATCTTGCCGGACTTCGGCGGGTCGAAGGGATAGGATGTCGCGGGCATCATCTATTCACTTTTCTGTGGATAGATGATGGATTCGCCATCTTTTAACAATGGCGGAGTTGTGTCCTCTGGGAGAACGTCGGCAGAGAGTCCCCCAAATTGATCCGCGAATTTGCCCAACTTTTTTCCCAATTCGTTGTATTTGGTTTGGGTGCCAGTGATATTTGTGCCGAGTTTTTCGTAAATCTCTTGGACATTATTCAATGCAATCCCTAAAGACGAGATACGTTCCAAAATCAAGCGGGCATTTTCTTCAATTTGCATACCGTGCAAGCCGAAGACAACTACTTGCAGGTAGGCATAAAATGAATTTGGTGAAACTGGAATGACCCTTCTTTCCATGGCGTAATTGAATAGGTCGCCATTAGAAATGATTTCGTAGTAGATATTTTCGGCGGGGATATACATCATTGCAAATTCAAAGGTTCCCTCTACAGGGCGAATGTATTTTGCTGTTTCGTCAATACGGCTCTTGACATTGCGCACAAAACTACTTTTTGAGGCGCCTTCTCCATCAAAGCCCTGTAATGGGAACTTGGAGTCAATCGGGAGGATGCGCTCTCCAAGCAAGATAGCCGCATCCACGCGTTGGTTGTCACAAAAAGTATATTGCATGCGAAAATGCTTTTCGGGCAAAACCTGGGCGAGAAGATTGCCGAGCAAGATTTCACCGAAACCGCCTCGTTTGAGGCCAGATTGAAAGATAGTCTGCAATTTGGTGATATCTTCCCCAAGTTCAGCGACTCGATCGGTTGCTGCTGTGACTTTACCAAGTGTTTCTTTGACTTCGCCAAAAGCCGAAACTTGATTGGAGACTGATTGCAAACTGCTGTCAACCTGTTTTTGGATAGCATCCAGTTTTCCTGCCAGATTGGCGATTTGTTCATTGCCTGGTTGATTTGTGCGCGAGACGCGCAGGGCTAACCAGGCGACTGCCCCAATCAATACCAGAAGAACGAACAGTACAACAATCAGCAGGGCAATCAGAATAGTATCCATAGTTTGCCTCTATGTCTCATACACCTTCAACACCTCATCCCCGTCGCGATTAATCACCTTCACCGCAATCTTTCCGGACTTCGGTGGGTCAAAGGGATAAGATATCGTGGAGTACAGCGCGCTCCCGGCGGACTCGTCTATCTCGGCCAGCAGGGCGCGCTGGAGTTCATCGTGAGGGGAATGCAAAATGGAGTTTCTGATAACTACTGGTTTCATGCCAATCCCACACCTGATTGAGCCGTGTTTTTCAGTACAGCATAAATGACCCAAAAACGCGCAGTTATGCGGTACGGTTTTCTCGCGGTTGGGTTAAAAAACAACGGCCATCCCTGGCTGAATGGCCGTTGCTGCTTTCAGTGGATTGCTTCGCGAAAATCATAAATCCCATCCTTCACCGCCCATTTGCGTTTGCATGATGAACAGGCGAGATAACCCTTCTTTTCTTCCAGCGGCGCATGTCCGCATGCGGGGCATTTGAAGTAGGACAAAATGTCATTTTGTCCTACGAGCGGCGGGATAGAATCCCGCCCTACGGCTTTTGCTTTGACAAACACGCTGGGCGTGACCTGCCACAGTGTGCCCGTCCACTGAAAGAGCGAATCCATTCCAGCCAAGACGTGCACCGGCGCCAGCCGCTTGAGCAGGCCGAGGCGGAAATGTGAAACAGTCAGCGTCCTCTCAATCGTAAAGCCAATTTCTTCCAGCCAGCCGCGCACGGCTTTGGGATGAAAATCGAAGTTGAGTTCGGCAAATTCCACCGGCTCGAGCGTGAACGGGCTCCATTCTTGCTGCCGCAAGATAAAGCGCAGGATAGCCTTTAGATTGTGCTTGTTGGCAAATTCAAGGACAAACGCCGCACCCGGGTGGAGAACATTCTGCACCTGGCGCAGGGTGGCGGGCGCATCGGCCATGTGGTGTAGGGTTCGGATCATCGTGGCGGCGTCGAATAATCCGTCCACGAACGGCAGGCGGTAAATATCGGCGGCGACGTAGATATAGCGGTCGCTGCGCCCCAGGCGCTCCTGCGCCTGTTCCAGTTGCGTGCGTGAATAATCCAGCAACACGACGCGCTCGAAACCGGTATAGCGCGGCGTGTTTCGCCCCGCGCCCGCGCCCAGTTCAAGCATCAGTTTCCCGCTTTTGGGCAGCAGGCGTTTCAGCGCGATGGCTTCGCAACGGTCCTCGTATGCGCGGCCTCCGCTATCCCAGAACGAGCATTGGTAATCGGAGCCTTCGTAATCGCAGACTGGGGGAGTGGTCATGTAGTCATTCTTGTCCCCGCCCCACGCCGCGATAGGTAAATCCCAGCAGGCACATATACTCGGGTTCGTAAATGTTGCGTCCGTCGAAGAGTACCGGTTGTTTCATCAGGTCGCGGATACATTCCAGGTCGAGGTGTTTGAATTCGTTCCATTCAGTAATGACCACCATTGCATCACAACCTTTGGCCATCAGATATGGATCGTCGAACATTTCGACGGCCGGTAATATATCCTGTGCAGTCTCACAGACGATCGGGTCAAAAGCACGCACGCTTGCGCCGCCGGCGGTCAAATCCTGGGCAATGTCAATGGAAGGGGCCTCACGCATGTCGTCGGTGTTGGGTTTGAAAGCCAGCCCCAGCAAGCCAATCACCTTGCCCTGCAAACCGCCCAGCATATCTTCGACGTGCTTGACGATTGCCTTGCGCCGGTCGTAGTTGATATCCATCACGGCGCGTAAGAGTTGCGGATGAAGCCCCCTTTCGTCAGCCATGTGCGCCAGCGCCTTGACATCTTTGGGAAAACACGAGCCGCCCCAGCCCAGGCCGGCATCCAGGAAAGCCGGGCCGATGCGCTTGTCGTAACCCATGCCGGCCGCCACCTCTTTCACGTCCGCGCCGAGGCTTTCGCAAATATCGGCGATCTCGTTAATGAAAGAAATCTTCGTGGCCAGGAAGGCATTGGAGGCGTATTTGATCATCTCCGCCGTGCGCAGGTCGGTAATGATGATCGGGGCGCGCAGCGGCAGGTGTAGTTGCGCCACTTTTTCCGCGGCCTCCCGCTCCAGCGAACCCAGCACGGTACGGTGCGGCTGCATGAAGTCGCCGATGGCCGAACCCTCGCGCAGGAACTCCGGGCATGAGACGACCGAGAATGGGATCGGCTTCGGCAGGGCGCGGCTGACGATATCGGCGACCCAGTCTCCGGTCCCGACCGGCACGGTGGACTTGTTGATGATGACCAACGGTTCGGTCATGTTCTCAGCGATGGAGCGGGCAGCTGAGGCCACGTACTGCAAGTCCGCTTCGCCGTTGACCCCCGAGGGCGTGCCAACCGCGATGAAGGCGTATTCTGTCCCTTTTAATCCTTCCGCATAGGATGTCGTGAAGGAGAGCCTTCCAGCCTTGACGTTGCGCTTGACCAGTTCTTCCAGGCCGGGTTCGTAGATGGGCATGATGCCCTTCTTCAAACCCGCGATGCGCTGCTCGTTGATGTCCAGGGCAATGACGCGGTTGCCTAGGTCGGCAAAGCAGGCGCCGGTCACCAAACCGACATAACCGACGCCAATGACGCAGATTTGTTTCATGGATGACCTCGCTTGTGTGAATTTCTACCCAACTTCAACACTATACCCAAACTGGCCGGTTTCGTCAAATGGTTTATGACCGGAAGATTGTGGTAGCCCGTAGGCTACCATTGTGGTATATTGCTCATGGAGTTGACTTATGCGCCTGCTTTTCGTCGCCGATGGCCGTTCACCGATCACCCTGAGCTGGCTGCGTCACTGGATCGAGCGCGGGGATGAAGTCCACCTCGTTTCGACGTTCCCGTGCGAGGTGCCGCCTGGGTTGGCCTCATTCCACGTCTTACCGGTGGCGTTCGGCGCTTTGGGTGGAGGACAGGCGGGGCACACCTCGCCCGCCCCAAAACAGGGATTGGTCGGACGTTTTCGCAACCTGCTGCGGCCCCTGCGCTACTATCTCGGACCCGTGAGCCTGCTGCCCTACCAGCGGCGTTTCCGCGCCCTGGTTGCTGCGCTCAGGCCGGACCTGATCCATGCGCTGCGCATCCCCTTCGAGGGGATGTTAGCCGCCTCCGCGCACGGGGAAGCGCCCCTTATCGTCTCCATTTGGGGCAACGACCTTACCCTTCACGCCTACGGCTCTTTCTTGATGAATTGGCTCACCCGCCGGACTCTCCGCCGGGCGCATGGTCTCATGGCAGACACCCGTCGCGACATCCGCCTAGGGCGTGAATGGGGTTTCTCAGCCGATAAGCCGTCCTTGGTTGTACCTGGGGCCGGTGGCATTCGCTTCGACGAAATCCGGCGCGCCGTATCTGAATCCGAACCTTTGCCTGACCTGCCGGCGGGTGCGCCGCTGATCGTCAACCCGCGCGGCTGGCGCCCGGGCAGCCTGCGCAACGACACTTTCTTTCGCGCCATTCCTTTTGTTGTCCAAAAATTCCCGCAGGCCTGTTTCGTCTGTCCGCCGCTGTCCGGTGACCCGCAAGCCGAACACTGGGTCGCCTCGCTGGGGATCGAGGCCAGCGTGCGCTTGTGGCCGCGCCTATCACAGCCACAACTCTGGGCGCTTTTTCAGCGGGCGCAGGTGTTCGTCTCGCCCAGCGCCCACGATGGGACGCCCAACTCGCTGCTCGAAGCCATGGCTTGCGGATGTTTCCCGATTGCCGGGGATATCGAGTCCCTGCGCGAGTGGATCACGCCCGACGTGAACGGCTTCTTGGTCAATCCCGCCGATCCGTTTACCCTGGCGGAAGCCATCCTGGCTGCGCTGGGGGATGCTGATCTGCGCAGTCGGGCGGCCAGGCAAAATGCCCGCATCCTTGCCGAGCGCGCCGACTACCAGCGCTGTATGGCGCAAGTGGATGGATTTTACGAGAACGTGGTACGTGGTACGTGATACGTGATGCGTGAAACGTAATGAGTGATGTGCTTACGTTTTACGCTTGAGCCTTGGGTGCGCGCAGCGTGTCCAGCCGTTCCTGCAATTCGATACGCTTGGTCGCAGCCGCCTGGCGGATTTCACCGGCCAGGGTATCGGCGCGTTCGCGCAATCTGGTGCGCATCTCTAGACCGGATTCAGGGGCGAAGAACAAGGCAATGACCGCCCCGGCCAGGCCTCCCAGGATCACGCCGATGAAGAAACTCAGTATCCGTCGCATAGTTCTACTCCTTTGGAAAAATTGAAGCGAAAAGCTCAAAACGTATTTTATCATCATAGAGCATTGGTTGCATCGTAATTTTTTTAGCCCCTTCCCCCAAATCCGGTTGCCTGCCCCGCGTTCTTGGCGGGGTTGATTTTGGGGAAGGCGGGGGAAGGAGGCAGATTGGCTGATAATCTTTGAGTGCATATTAGGCAAAATGGAAGGTTGCCATTCTATCCCATTTGTGGAATAATAAGTCCACCGCGCGTATCAAGCTATGCGTACTGGTTCGAACGCGACGGTGCAACCTTTCGACTTTCAACCCCATTTGTGGCTGTCCGGCTACAGGTAAGGGATAAGGGGAAGAGGTTTCCCAGCCCAAAGTCCGGCCCGGCCCCTACCTTTCATGGAGGGTACCTTGTCCACACTTTCTCTTGATTCTGTTTCGACTTCTGAATGTAAGAAAGTCACCACGCTGACGCTGCGCCAAAAAAAAGCGCGCCGCGAGCCAATCAGCATGTTGACGGCTTATGATTACCCCACCGCTCTGGCAATGGATCAGGCCGGGTTGGATGCCATCCTGGTCGGCGATTCACTCGGCATGGTGGTGCTGGGCTACCCGAACACCCTGCCCGTAACGATGGAAGAGATGCTGCACCACTGCCGGGCGGTGGTGCGCGGGGCGAAGTCCGCGCTGCTGATCGGGGATATGCCGTTTATGTCCTATCAGATTTCAGCAGAAGATGCCGTGCGCAATGCCGGACGTTTCCTGCAGGAAGGCGGCATGGACGCGGTCAAGCTGGAGGGCGGGCGTGAGCGCCTGGAGGCCGTGCGCGCCATCGTCGGCGCGGGCATCCCGGTGATGGGACACCTGGGCCTGACGCCGCAGTCGGTGCATCAGTTGGGCGGCTTCCGTCCGCAGGGACGCACAGCGGCCGCGGCCAAGCGCCTGCTTGAGGATGCCATTCTGCTCGAAGAAGCCGGCTGTTTCAGCCTGGTGCTGGAATCCGTCCCGGCGCGACTGGCGGAGTTGGTCACCCGGCGGCTGCAGATACCCACCATCGGCATCGGGGCGGGATTGGGCTGCGATGGGCAGGTGCTGGTCACACATGACCTGCTCGGCCTGTTCGACCGCTTCACGCCCAAGTTCGTCAAGAAGTACGCCGACTTCCACGCCGAGATGAAACGCGCCTTCCATGAATTCATCACTGACATCGAAGCTAAATCCTTCCCGGCGCAAGAACATTCGATCGAAATGCCGGAAGAAGAATGGGAGTCTCTTCTTCGGGAACTGAAACACAAAGGCACGAAGTCACAAAGGGATTAAATCTTGGTGTCTTTGTGACTTGGCGGTAGAGAATGAAGGCTTCATCGATTCTTATTATGGGAACCGGCGCGCTGGCAACACTGTTTGCCGCCCGGCTTTCGGCAGCTGGCGTGGGCGTGACCATGCTGGGAACATGGCCGGCCGGGTTGGATGCGCTCCGTACGGAGGGGGCGCGCCTGGTCGGTGCGGATGGAGTCGAACGGGCATATCCAGTCCGCGTTATAGACGACCCGGCCGAATGTCGCGCGGCGCGCTCGGCGCTGGTACTGGTCAAGGCCTGGCAGACCGAACGCACGGCCCGGCAACTGGCCTGTTGCCTGGCTGAAGAAGGCCTGGCACTGACCCTGCAGAACGGCCTGGGCAACCGCGAGATACTCTCGGAGAACCTGGGGCTTGGGCGCGTGGCTCTCGGCGTGACCACCACCGGCGCCACCCTGCTCGGCCCCGGCCTTGCCCGCCTGGGCGGCGAGGGGACGCTCTCGCTGGAAGCGCACCCGCGTCTTGAAGCTTGGGAGGCAATGCTGCGTGCGGCCGGATTCGCGGTCAATGTGGTGGCCAATGCTCGTTCGCTGCTGTGGGGTAAGTTAGTGGTCAATGCAGCCATCAATCCGCTGACTGCCTTACTGCGCCTGCCAAATGGCGAATTGCTCCAGCGACCGACAGCGCGCATCTTGATGGGCGAACTGGCGCGCGAAGCCGCCTCGGTGGCGCGGGCGCAAGGGGTGGACATGCCGTTAGAGGCTGCGGAGAGCGCCGTCGAAGAGGTGGCGCGGCGGACGGCAGCCAATCGTTCGTCCATGCTTCAGGATGTGCTGCGCGGCGCGCCGACCGAGATTGATGCCATCTGCGGGGCAGTCGTCCAAGCCGGGGAAACTACAGGCGTGCCGACACCGGTCAACCGGCTGATGTGGCAACTTGTGCGCGCCACGGAAATGAGCCCTGCTTTCTTCCCCTGATATGTCAGGCATGGTAAGATATAGGCAGTTCTTTTTTTGGAGGTGTTGGATGCGCAGGTGGTTCTTTATTTTGGCCTTGATAGCCAGCTTTTTCTTGCCTATCGGAGCTGGAGCCAAGACAGAAGTCAAATTGAGCTGGGTATCTGTCCAACTGTGGCCGGAGTTCGATAAGCCCAGTATGCTGGTAATATACGAAATCGCGCTTTCTGAGGATACCACTCTCCCATTGGATCTAAATTTCCGCATCCCTGCCAATGGAACAGTACATGTGATCGCGATCGGTCTAACGCCAGAAACGGTCAGCGATAAGGGGGTCATTTACAATGTTAATGCAGGTAGTCAATGGACGACGGTGTCCATTAAAAACGTTAGCCAACACGTTGTACGCATAGAATATTACGATAATCTGCAGAAACAAGGAAACGCGCGGCAGTATCTTTATCGCTGGCCGGGCGATTATTCAGTGGATTCCTTTTCGATCAGCTTTCAAATGCCAGTGGATGGGTCTGAATTGCAAACCACACCGGCGCTTTCCACCAGTTTTGCTGGGAATTTTGGTTTAACTTACTACGCTGCGGATTTCGGCTCTCTACCTGCCGGCCAGGATTTTTCGCTACAGGTGGATTACCAGAAGACGACGGATACTTTGAGCGCATCTAACCCGATCGTTCAACCGGTAGAAAATCTTGCCAATGCAACCGGCCGGATTACTATGACGAAATATGTGCCTTGGGTTTTGGGAATATTGGGGGCGCTGTTAGTCCTCTTTGGCTTGATCGCGGGCTTGATGTCGTGGCATGGCCGCGCCAGGGGTTCGGTTGCTGGGGAGCGTAAGCGCCATGGCTCGCGCCGCGAGCCGGCTGCCGACCGAGTACATCGTCCCGATGTCCTTGCGGGAGGTGCTGCGCAAGGTCTATCGGGTGAGCAAAGCGGAGCCGTTTACTGTCACCAATGCGGACGGCGCGCCCAGCCGGGTGATATTTTCTGCCGCGCCTGTGGTTCGCGCTTACGCCGCGGGGAGCATTAATCCTCAAGAGTTGGTAAGGCATCCTGGTGAGCATTCCCCCGATCAGCCTGATTTATTTCTTCTACGGCCTGGCTTTTTTCAGCATGGGCTTGTTGGTAATGGTCGAAGGCGGGCGTTCTACGGATGCCCGCCTGCGGCGCGCACTGCGCCCGCTGGTAGCTTTTGGCTTGGTGCATGCGGCCAATGAATGGATTGAAATGTTTGAGGGGATCGCATTGCTTATCGAACAGCCGATATCTGGCTAGCTTTCCGGCCTGCGCCTGGCAATGCTGGCCTTTTCATTCGTCTCATTGGCAGCCTTCGGCAGCTACCTGTTGGCTCTTTCCCCGACTGCCTCGCGTCTGATTTTGGTTGTTCCGCTTGGCCTGGAAACCGTATGGGTGTTTGGCCTATTTATTCTGAAAGGAAATTATCCGGCTTACCTGCTCTGGAACGTGGCCGATGTCTGGACGCGCTATTCGCTGGCCATCCCGGCTGCACTGCTGGCCGCCATTGGGTTGGTCGTTCAACAACGCGTCTTCAGGCAAGCCGGCCTGATTTCCTTTGGCCGGGATGCACTGTGGGCGGCGGTGGCTTTTGGCTGGTATGGCCTGATCGGCCAATTATTCTCCCAGGCGACACCCTTGCCTCCTTCGAATGTCATCAACCAAGCCTTGTTCATAAATCTATTCGGGTTCCCGGTACAGTTGTTCCGGGCCGGGATGGCAATGGTGGCATCCTTCTTTGTTATCCGCTTCCTGCGCGCTTTCCAAGTGGAAATCGAACACCAGATCGCCGGTCTTCAGGAGGCGCGCCTGAAAGAAGCTGAACAGCGCGAGTCGCTGCGCGGGCAACTCTTCAAACGGGTGGTGGCCGCTCAGGAAAATGAACGCCAACGCATCGCCCGTGAGCTGCACGACGAGACCGGTCAGGCGTTGACCGCCATCGGCTTGGGGTTGCGTGGCTTGACTACGAGAATGGAGAGCGAGGATAAAAACCGCGCCCACCAGACATTGAGGCAATTGCAGGATCTAACCGCCCATTCCTTGAACGAGTTGCAGCGTCTGATCGCCGACCTGCGTCCCTCCCACCTGGATGATCTGGGTCTTTCGGCGGCTCTGCGCTGGTATGCACACGATATCCAGGAACGCGCCCAGTTGTACGTTCAAGTTGAGATCAGTGGTCAGGAGCGCTCCATCTCAGGGGCGGTGAAAACCGCTTTGTTCCGCATTGTCCAGGAAGCCTTGACCAACGTAGTCAAACACGCCAACGCCAAGAACACCAGCATCAACTTGACCTACGGCTCCAGCGCGGTGCGGGTGCAAGTGACGGACGATGGCCAGGGATTTGATACCCGATCAATGACCTCATCCGAGCGGATTTCCTGGGGCTTGACGGGCATGCGTGAGCGCGCCACCCTTTTAGGCGGCAAGTTCTCGTTGCGGTCACGTCCGGGCGGCAAGAGGATGTAGAGGTGACATATGAAAATACGTCTTCTGCTGGTGGATGATCATCAAGTTGTCCGTTCTGGTCTGCGCATGTTGCTGAGTGGCGAAAGCGACGTGGAGATTGTCGGTGAGGCGGGCACGGCCAAAGAGGCGCTCGAGGCAGTACCGCAACTAAAGCCGAATATCGTGCTTATGGATATCGGCCTGCCGGATATGTCTGGCATCGAAGCGACGCGTGAGATCAAGCGCCTCTATCCAGAAGTAGCTGTCGTGGCGCTGACCATCCACGAGGACGAGGAATATTTCTTTAAAATGCTTGAAGCCGGGGCGAATGGCTACGTGCCCAAGCGCGCTGCGCCGGAAGAACTATTGACCGCCATCCGGGCGGCGGCCAGCGGTGAGGTTTATCTCTATCCATCCCTGGCAAAACTGCTGGTAAAAGATTTCCTAGCCCAGGATCGGGGCGGCGGCGAAGCTGCTGGCCTCGACGGCCTGACCGAGCGGGAGCAGGAAGTGCTGAGATACTTGGCTGACGGGGCGGCAAACGACGAGATTGCCGAAGTGTTGGTCATCAGCCCGAAAACTGTGGCGCGTCATCGTGAAAACATCATGAGAAAACTAAATCTGCATTCCCGTGCAGATTTGGTGCGTTACGCCATCCGCAAGGGGATTATAAAACCTTAGCCTGCTGGGCAATAAATCGAGCAATTTGTTCGTTATACGCCTCGAAGTCCCCCAGATTCTCGCGGGCATAACGTAAGACACGTTGAGGATCAACATCCCAATAACGGTGGACAAGGATGTTGCGGAAACGCGCCATACCGGTGAGGTTGTCCGTCAGCGCATCGTCCAGAATCCCCAACGCTTTCAAGCCCTCGAAACATTCACCATAACTGGCAGGGGCTTTTTTCGCCAAGCGAGCCAGCAAGTGGTTGCATATTACCGCCACTGCCTCGATGCACACGAGCAGCAAGTGGCTGACCGTGTGGAGATTGCGTTCATCGGCGAAGAATTTCTCATCGGAAAGCGCGGCGTAAGCTCTGATTTTCTCTACACTCTCCCGAATCTCGCCCATCCGGGCGCGAAGCAGCTCAATATTCACTCTCTGTTTCATATCCTCAATGCCTCCAAGTATGCAGACAGGTGGTGAGAGAAATCCATGTAGTCTAATGAGAGCCGTTCGATGTAATCTGCCAGAAAATCCTCATCCTTCCCTAGCAAAATCACCCCGCTTTGCAGCACCGGGTGTTGAAAAGACAAAGGAGCGCCGTTGAGAACCTGCACGTCTACCGGAAGGTGTAGTTCGCGGGTCAATTCGACGCTGAGGCGCATTGCGTAATCGAAACTATCCTCTATAGGTGCAGCCAGATAAACGGCAACGTCAATGTCATTGAACGGCACTTCATCCACAAAGGTGCCGTGCAGGTACGCAAAAAAGATTTCTTGCCGGGCGCTTAAAATCTGCCGCAAACGCTGAACGATGTCTGCTTTCTCGCGCTTCGAACGCTGAATTGCCATAGGGGCTATCCTACCTCCTGCAATCATTATACTCTATCCCTAACCCGGACAAGCCGGAATTAGCTACTGGGGTATTCGACTCAATCGTGACCCAACCCACCCTCGCCCGTATGGGGTGGCGAGAGTAGACAGCCTCCAAATCAGATGGCAATATGGGGCGGCAATCCCATAGAAAAGATTGGCTGTGCACCGAATTTACTTCGCGCCGTGGAATGGCTAAACTGAAGATGACCGAATAGAACGACTCTCGAAAGGAGGTTGCCATGACAAGCGCATTGATTATGATCGCCCTGCTGATCTTGCGAGTGGGAGTACCCCTAACCGTTCTGCTGACGATTGGCGAAGCAGTTCGACGTCATAACGAGAGGTCAGGCAATCTGCGAGGCGCCTGATGGAAGGGTTAAATGCCCTTCTTGCTGTTGCCCTCGGCCTGGTCTTGCGGATCGGCATCCCGATGGCAGTGACCGCCGGGGTCGTCTATCTGCTCCGCTGCCTTGACCAGCGCTGGCAGAGAGAGGCCGCATTCATGACAACGGTCGCCCCAACCGGCAAGCCCTGTTGGGAGGTCAAGGGCTGCGCCGAGGAAAAACGCAAAAAATGTCCGGCGGCAGCGCAACCCGAAGTACCCTGCTGGCAGGTCTTTCGCTCCAGGGATGGCCGGCTGCGCGAATCCTGCCTGGGGTGTGACATGTTCCGCCAGGCGCCTATGCCTAGCAGCCGAAATCTGATAACTTCGCGCCTGCCCAGCAACAGCAACCGGAATGCTTGATGTGCCATCCGAAATTCCAGGATTCTTGGGCCGCGGGCGCGCACGGACGCGCCACCGTTGACCCGATATTTGAACAGTCTTGGGCAAGCCAGGGCAAACCGGGCGCCTGCCTGGTTTGCCACGTTACCGGCTACGATCCAGCCACGGCCACTTGGCGCAAAGACGGGGTGGCTTGCGAGGCCTGTCATAATCCAATCCCTGCTGAGCATGTTGTCAATCCGGCCACTAACCCGGTGCCGGTTGACCGCTCACCCGACCTGTGCGGGCATTGCCACAGCGATACGCGCTTCGGCTGGGATGAATGGCAGATCAGTGCGCATTACCAGCGCAACATGTCCTGCACGGTCTGTCACGACGCGCATTCGGCTGGGCTTAAGACAATTGTAATCGCTGACGGACAGGCATTGGGACCTTCAGGTCTGTGCATCAACTGTCACAGTGAAGTCTCGATGAATTTCCCATATTCCAAACATCATCAGGCCAGTGTCTCGTGCGTGGATTGCCATTTGCGTCACCTTGAGGAGAATGGCTCAGATGAAACACACACCATGCCAGACCACAGTTTCAACGCCAGCCTGGCCACCTGCAACGCCTGTCATGCCGACCAAATGCACAGCTCGACTGAGACGGCTGCTGTTCCGGCAGCAGAAATGCCAGCGCCGGAAATAACGATCGGAAAATCACTTGCTGAGTCGCCTTCTCCAGTCAGTCCGTTTGGATTTGCCGGGTTGGCCGGTTTACTGGGTCTGGCAGGCGGCATAGCGCTGACCGTGTTCGCCTCCATGCTCTCGGCGCGGCTGACCCGGCGCGCCAGCGTGGATGACAGCCTGCTGGAGCGCATCGCGTACTTCATCGGCTGGACGCTGGTGCTTTATCTCTACTTCCGCTTCTGGGACACCTTGTCAATGACCTATACTTACCAGCCGGGCCGCACCGAGGGCCTGCGCCTGCTGACCGCTGGGCCGCTGTCCTTCAACTTCTGGGTCGGCGAAATACTGCTCGGCATCGTCACGCCAATGCTTCTGCTGTTATATCGCCCCACCCGAATGAGTCAACTGTGGCGCATGGTTGCCTTAGCCCTGGTGGTGGGCGGTGTGGTGGCTTATCGCTGGGATACCAATATTTCCGGCTTGATAATCGTGCTATCCTATCTGCCTGGGGAACCATCAGTGGCTTATACCCATTACATTCCTTCGCTGGTCGAGTGGTTGGCGGGGTTGGGTGTCATTGCCTATGGCTTGCTGGCTTTTTCGCTGGGGGCGCGCTACTTGAAAGTGGTGGATCATCGGGCGGTGGAAGTTCATGAGACAGAAGCATATCTTACTTAAGGAGACTGCTTCAGCCTGAAACCACGCCCATAGAATCATCAGGCCGCCCTCTTGGGCGGCCTGATGATTTACCCTCACCTACCCCCTCTCTAAATCTTTACTTCACTCAGGGCAGGCCGGCAGAGGAACACGAGACCCTGCGAGATTTGTTCCTGGGCGATGAAATGCAATAAGATGAGATGATTACTCCGAAGATTGAAAACGATAGCCGAATCCTCGGTCATTGTGGATAAAGCGCGGATTTTCGGGGTCAGGTTCCACTTTTTGGCGCAGATGCCAGATGTAGCGGCGCACGTGACCGACTTCGCTGGCATACTGCGAGCCCCAGACTTCCTTGACCAGTTCCTCCGGCGAGACGACTTCCCCGGCGCGGCGCATGAGCGTGACCAGCAGTTTGAATTCCGTCGGTGTGAGCGCTAACGGCTGGCCATCGCGCCAGACGCGTTTCGACCCCAAATCCACTTCCAGCCCGGCCGCGGAGAGTTTGCCCTCGGCAGCGCTTCCCTGGCCAGCGCGGGCCAGCACAGCGTTGATGCACGCCGCAAGCTGGGCAAAAGAAAACGGCTTGGTAATGTAGTCATCCGCGCCGAGCGAAAAACCGTGCAGAATATCGGTTTCGTCGCCGCTCGCCGTCAGCATGATGACCGGCACACCGCTTACCTCGCGGATGCGTTTGAGCGTTTCCCAGCCGTCTTTTTCGGGCATGGTCACGTCCAGTAGAATGATGTCGGGCTGGCGCTCGTAGATAGCACGCAGGCCCCGCTGCCCGTTTTCTACACTGCGAACGCCGTAGCCATGTCTGGCCAGATATTCGCTCAACAGTTGCGTCAGGCTTTTATCATCATCAATCAACAACAAGGCTGGCATTACAGCTTATCCTCCGGGGCTTGGGCGATGGGCATGAGGATGTAGAACTCGCTGCCGGGGGCTTTGAGATCATCCCAGATGGGGGAAATGAAGCCGATTTCTCCCTTTTGGGCTTCGATCAGCTTGCGTCCGAAATATAGACCTAGTACTCTGTCAAGGATGGATTGATGGGTAAGCCGACCAAACCTTAAGGTGCTTTAGCTGCGACTTTCCCGTATTTATGGCGGTTCGTCGCTTGTTTACCCCTATTATATATTGGGGAAAGATGCACTTGGCCTAGATTGCGGTTAACAGAACTTACCCATCAAAGTATGGTTGACAGAGTACTAGTCCCCAGCCGGGTGATATTTTCTGCCGCGCCTGTGGTTCGCGCTTACGCCGCGGGGAGCATTAATCCTCAAGAGTTGGTAAGGCATCCTGGTGAGCATTCCCCCGATCAGCCTGATTTATTGGCTCTCTGGGAGTTGTCGTGACGCGCCGCCAAATGGTCGGATTGGCAATCCGACTTACGCTGAACCGCCAGATGTGCTGGTTTATCACGGCGATTCCCAATGAGCTCTTATTACAGATTGGACTTTGGACAAAAAAAGGAACTGCGCAATTCGTCGGTCAAGTAGGCGTTTTTTGCCGTATCGAGACCACGAATTGCGCCAAAACGGGCTTCGATACGGCACAGAACGCCTACTCAGCCAGCGTTTTGGCGCTCCAAATGCGCTACCAACAATTTGTCCAAAGTCCAATACAGAATCCCCTTCGAGAAAGCCCTTGACGGGGGGGGGGATTATTGTACAATGATACCATATCAGGGTAGGTATTCAGGATGAATGGGATTTGACCTGTAAATAATTTGCGATTTGTATTTGTGTGTGCAAAGCGTACAATCGGGAAAATTTTCGGTGGGAGGAAAACTTGTTATGGAAGATGACCGGCTGATCGTCCATACAGAAG
Organism: Chloroflexus sp.; assembly: GCA_020723995.1. Taxonomy (GTDB): domain Bacteria; phylum Chloroflexota; class Anaerolineae; order Anaerolineales; family Villigracilaceae; genus CG2-30-58-95. Next base: position 28,414 of record DYHT01000001.1, on the reverse strand, counting down.
CCCTGACCAAGACTTATGTTGATGGGTCGTTAATCCGCGCGCTGGATGGCGTCTCTCTGGGAATTGAGCGTGGGGAATTTATCGCTGTCCAGGGCCCATCGGGCTCAGGCAAATCCACGTTGCTCAATGTGATTGGCACATTGGATCGTCCCACCTCTGGCCGCGTTGTTGTTGATGGGACAGATGTCGGCACATTGAAGGGGGACGCCCTGGCCGACTTCCGGCGCGCCAGGATCGGTTTTATCTTCCAGCTCTTCAACCTGGTACCCACGCTCACCGCATTGGAGAACGTTATCCTGCCACTCTTGCCTTACCGCCGGGGACTACCTTTCGACCTGATGAAACGAGGGCGAGAGTTGCTGGCAAGCATGAGCCTGGGGGCGCGGCTGCACCACCTGCCCGGCCAGCTTTCGGGTGGGGAGCAGCAACGCGTGGCAATCTCCCGCGCGCTGATCAATTATCCCCGGCTTATACTGGCCGACGAGCCGACCGGCAACCTGGATACCACAAGCGGAGAGGAAGTCGTGGAACTGCTGCGCCAGCTAAACAACGAGCAGGGTATCACCCTCGTGGTAGTGACCCACGACGCGGCCATCGCTTCCCGGGCCGACCGGGTGGTTCACCTTCGGGATGGGAAGCTGGTTGACCAAGGGGGTTGAGGCGATGTTGGCTGCCCTTTTGCCATATTTTCTTGCTTTCTCACGGATAGGCATTGGCTTAGTATTTGCTGCGTCGAGCATTGGCAAGCTCCGCAATTTTCCGGCGTTTGAACGCGCCATTGCGAATTTCCAAATCCTGCCCAGGCAAGTTGTCAGGTTTTCCGCTTGTCTCTTCCTGACAGGTGAGCTGGCGGTGGTTGCGCTACTGCCCATTGGGGGCAGGTTTTTGGCGATTGGGTTCTGGCTGGCTATCTTTCTCTTGCTCATCTTTTGTGTCGCCCTTCTATCCGTGCTGGCCAGGGGGATTCAAACGCCCTGCAACTGTTTTGGTTCGTCTCAGAGGCCGGTGTCTGCATACGATATGTGGAGAAACGTTGGCTTCATGGTATGCGCTCTGGCGGGGTTGGTGTCTCTCTCGGCACTGCCTGGCACGCGGGCGAATCTGAGTATGGTCGAGCTGGGTTTATTGGGACTGATGGCCGTCGTGTTCGTGGTTCTGTGGGCTCACCTGGGAGAATTTTTGGAACTGTTCTCCACTTCCTGACGCAATTGTCTCCACGGAGATGTGTGAAATATGGAAACGATCCTGATTATCAGCTCGGTACTGCTTTGGGTTATGATATTGCTCAATCTCCTGCTCACTCTTGGGCTGTCACGGCGGCTCAATGCCCGTCTACCCAGGATGGATTTTCTCAAAATCGGGCAGCCGGCCCCGTCATTCACGGCCCAAACGTTACAAGGCGAGACGGTGACGCTCTCGAGCTATGCCCGGCGGGCGGTGGCATTCGTCTTCACGTCGCCTCACTCTGCAAACCGTGTCGTGAGGAGCTTCCCAGGCTCGAAGGATTACACCCCAAGGCTGAACAGCTTGGAATTGAGTTGGTTCTGGTGAGCGACGCCGACGAAGCGGAGACACAGTCTTTTGCCGACGAGCTTGAGTTGAGACTGCCCATCCTGGTCGCGCCCCGAGATCGCACCTCTTTCCTGGCCGACTACAAAGCTATGGCGACACCATCTTTTTGTCTGGTTGACGCCGAAGGGAAGGTACGGGCAGTGGGTGTGAGTTTGTCGGATCTTGGGGAGAAAATGGAAGTTCTCTCACAAAGTAGAAGGGGGTGATGGGATGACGAAGTGAAGAAACTGGAAATTCAACCAAACAAATTTGACTTTTGAAACTTGAGAGAAAGGAGAAACCTAAAATGTTGAAGCATAGAACAATTTCTCGGGCAATCACGGTCGCCAAAGAGACTACACAGGATGCAGTATCTCTGCTGGCAGAAGCAGTGCTTGGCTCACCAGTGCGTGCGCGGGCAGGATGCACGGGAGGAGGCTACATATGTTTCGGTCCGTTCTATGACAACTGCACTTCCTGCGGTTGGGAGAAGAAGAAGCGTGGCTACTGCTGGTGCTACCCCAATTCAGAGATGGGTTGTTGTGAATGGGTCGATTGCGTATACTGCTAATGATGAGGGTGTGGAGAATATCCATGCCGCTTTTCAGTTGTGCTCAAGGCAATGGCTCTCTGGGCCATTGCCTTGAGCCTTCGGGTAGGCCTTGGGAATCATGCGGTTGATTGAGCTTTTTCCAGGTCAGGGGTTCTCTCGCCAATTCTTGCTGGCGGTGGGCCTGTTTTTCATTGGCGCAGGGGTGCTCCTGGTTGCAGCTGCATCCCAAACCACGGTCGTTGTAGCCGACCGAGCGCTTAGTCGCTACTGGCGCACCACCTATGACATCCTGGTGCGGCCGGCAGGTTCGCGCTCGCCGATCGAAGAGAAATACGGCCTGGTGGAGGCCAACCACCTCTCAGGTATCTGGGGGGGTATCACCTTTGAGCAATACAACTCCATTAAAGCCATCCCAGGTGTCGAAATAGCAGCGCCTATTGCCATGCTCGGCTACCTAACGGGGGTAGCCCCCAATGAGGAGATGAGATTTCCGCCCTACCCCGGAGTCTATCGTTTGGACGAGATGACCACTTTGGATGATGGGGCCCGCACTTACACCGTCCCTGGGTTCCCGATGCGTCATTACTATTACTTTGACCGAAATCCCCAGGAACTGACGTTTGATGATTTTAAGTTGTCTCGCAGGATTGAAAATCTTAATGTGAATTTGCCTAAAGACACTATAAATGGCGGTGTTTTCTTCCCATTATTAATAGCCGGGATCGATCCCGCTCAAGAAGCGGCCTTGATTGGGCTGAACCGGACGATAGTAAAAGGGCGCTACCTGCGAGGCGATGAATCCTTGAACCCGCAATACGAAATTGGCGAGATCATCGATCCTGAGTTATTTAATCCAGCCCCCCAGGTTCTTGAATCCGCGATTAACTTATCCGTTTTGGTCAACACGACCAACTACGTAAGCGTGACCAATCACGCCGAACTCAAGCGCGTGGTTCTGCCTCCAGACGTCACCACAGTGGAGGATATCCTAGCGCGTGGCGGCACCGACTATCTGGACAGCCTACCCATAGAGACGCTGACCGTCACACAAGTGGATAGCAGGCGGCTGTATCAGCAAATGATCGAGAGTCTCACTTCCCGGAATATAATCCTAATGGGATGGGCTGCGCTCAGCAATCCCAGCGCGCTGGTGTACCGGGAGAGCACCCCTCCCTTTCTATACCAGGGGCTGGTCCTGGCGATTGAAGAGCCCCACCTCGGTCAGGACGGCTGGCCCCAATACCGAGCCTCTGGGAAGGCCGAGTTCAACGCGCTCTTTTGGTGGGATGTCAAAGGTGTCTTTGACATCGAAGGCTTGTCCAGGCCTGCGGATGTGAACCGCGCGCCGCTGGAGACCTACCTCCCGCCGGTTGCCATCCTGCGCTATGACGAGCAAGGGCGACCCGTGGACCCGCCCCGCGAGTTGCGCCCCACCCTTAATCTGGCCGGATACATCCAACCCCCACCTCTCCTCCTGACCACCCTGGAGGCTGCTCGCGCCCTGCGCGGTGAGGCGGCTATCAGCGCCATTCGTGTCCGCGTGGGCGGGATTGACCAACTCACCCCACAAGCCCAGCGCAAGATCGAAGCCATTGCTATCGAGATCCAACGCCAAACCGGTTTAGATGTGGACATCATGGTCGGCTCTTCACCCCGCCGCATATTGGTCCACGTGCCTGGCATTGGCTACGTCGAGGAGCAATGGATTCAGAAGGGAGTGAGCCTGGTCTACAAGCAGGGCATCCAGGCCGGCAACTGGCTGCTGCTGGGAACCCTGCTGGTGGCAGGTGGGCTGTTCGCCCTGGACCTGACCTGGGCAGAGGTAGTCGCGCGCTGCCGTCTCATCGCCTTGCAGAAAGCGCTTGGCTGGCGCTCGCGCACGGTGTTCGCACAAGTGCTCGGGCAGGTTCTGAGCATTGGGACAGCGGTAACGTTGGCGGGGAGCCTGGGCGCGCTGGGGGTCATGTGGCTCTTGGGTTGGCAGCGGCCACCGTATTGGCTGCTGCTGGGATTGCCGCTGGCCATGCTCGGGGACTCGGCCCTGGGCAGCTTGCTTCCGGCCTGGTTGGCGGCCCGCACGCCGCCGCTGGTTGGCCTCCGGCAGGGGGGATTGCACTATCGGCGCACGGGGAGCAGGGCGGTCTTGGGAGTGTGGGGGTATGCCTGGAGCGGGCTGATGCGCCGGGCGGGGCGGACGCTGCTGGCGGGCCTGACGGCAGTGCTTTCTGCCGGGCTGCTAGTGCTGCTGGTCGCCGTGCTACTGGAGCAGCGGGGGATGTTGAGCGGGACGCTCTTGGGCGAGTTCCTCCTGGTGCGCATTCAAGGTTTCCACTACGCCATCGTGGGCATTGGCTTTGGGCTGGCGGCGCTTTCCACGGCCAACAACCTGCTGGCGGGGGTGTTGGAGCGGCGGCGGGAGATTGGGGTGCTCAAGGCGATGGGCTGGCGCACGGGGGCGGTGATGGGGCTGTTTGTGCTGGAAGGGGTGTTGCTGGGCCTGGCTGGGGGCACAATGGGTGCGCTGTTGGGTGGCCTGGCCTTCGTTTACCTGTACCGTGCGGTTGCGCCGGGGCTGGCTCTGGCGGTCCTGGTCGGGGTGGGCGTGCCGGGGCTGATAGGAGCGCTGGCTGCGCTGTACCCGGCGCGTGTGGCGGCGCGCGTAGCACCAGCAGAGGCGATGAGATATGAGTGATGTCCGGAGTTCAAGGTTAGAGATATGAGTTGGCTTATCTTGCTCCTCGGCTCGTTGGTCGCTGTGGCCTTACTCCTCGTGCTGGCAAGAGGGTTGCTGTTCCTTATCCGCGTGGACGGCCAAAGTATGTACCCCGCGCTGAACGACGGCGACCGGGTGCTGGCCTTGCGCTATTGGCCGGCTCGCTGGCTGCGGTGGGGGTGGGTCGTCGTCTGGCAAATGTCTCTCGCAGATAACCCGGCGCACGTTCCAACATCTCTTCGGCAAGCGTTATTCATCAAGCGCATCACCGGTTTGCCTGGCGACCGCGTTGAGGCCAGCCTGCCGATACCGCTTGCCTTGCAGACCAATATGTTAACCAATGATGTCCACTCACCGCGAGTCTGGCATGTTCCGCCTGCGCATTACTTTGTCCAGGGGGATTCGCCCGGCCTGGACTCGCGGCTGGTTGGCTCAATTCCGGCGGACAGTATTCGGGGTCTCGTCCTGTTTCGGCTGCGACGGCGGGCCGGATCTGCCATGCCTGTGAATGAACCATCGGAGGAACTGCGATGGTTCGCCAGCGAAGCGGGGGATCAATAGTGTTTTCTCGTTTCAAAGAAGTGTCGCGTTTCTCGACTGCCGTGCTGGCCAGGGGGATTCAAACGCCCTGCAACTGTTTTGGTTCGTCTCAGAGGCCGGTGTCAGCCTATGATGTGTGGAGAAACGTTGGCTTCATGGTATGCGCTCTGGCGGGGTTGGCGTCTCCCTCGCGCGAACCTCCTGTTGTATACTCACGACGGGTACAAGAAAAACATGATAGTCAGGTGTATCATGTTCCTCCTGATCACTGCTTCGTGATGGGAGATTCCGGGGGTCTTGACTCAATGACTGTGGGTCCACTCCCATTTCATTCTCTCCGTGGTGTTGTCCTCATGAGACTCATCCGGAAGATAGCTCTTCGTCGGCCTCAAACAGCTACGGCTGATCCCACTTCGGATGTTGATGGATCAAGAAAATCGTAATGCCGCACTGGCTCCAACAAACTCCACGATTCGCCAGGACCGTCACTGCCATGCTCAGACTAGCGTGGCAGGCTCAACCGGCTATTTTCATCGGCCTCATCTTGCTAACGGCGTTACAGGGGGTCATACCTTTAGCCACTGCCTGGCTTACCAAGGTGTTATTCGATTTGCTGGCCCAGGGGTTGGGGGGAGGTACGACCCTCAATCTTGCCAGGGATATCTTGCCTGTTTTGCTTGCCCAGGCTGTTCTCTTGATCGCAAGCCAGATGATTATCCCTGCCAGTGGTTACCTCAACGCTGAGTTGGGGCGTAAATTGACCGACACCATTCAATCAGCAGTGTACAAAAAAATCAGCAGTTTTGTCGGAATAGCCTATTTCGAAACCTCCGAGTTTTACGATACCTTCCGGCTGGCCAGCCGGGGTGCCCAGTATGGACCAATCCAGAGTCTCAACACCCTCACGACGTTATTTCAGAATGCTATCATCCTGACGGGCTTCCTGGGGGCGCTGGTTGCCTTCAACCCCCTTTTGGCGGGTCTGGTTAGCCTGGCAGCCCTGCCCCAGCTTTATACGCAATTAAAAATCGGCCGCCAACGCTTTGGTCTGGCTTTTGAACTTAGCCCAGATGAGCGACGTGCGTTTTACTTTGGTCATCTCCTGTCTGACACTGAGGCGGCTAAGGAATCTCGCCTGTTTGGTCTGGCCAATCACTTTCTAAACGGTCTGCTAAGCACCTACCGAAAGATTCATCAAGCCCAATGTCGTCAGGAACTCGGTGAACTACGTTGGGAACTATTCTTGGAGAGTCTTTCAACTTTTGTTTCTAGTGCAGCCTTTGTGGTTGTCGTGATACAGGCCTTTGCAAATCGCTTGAGCCTGGGCGATGTCACCCTATACACCAGTGCCATCCGCAGCGTTCAAGGTGCATTGAATGGCATTGTGTTTGCGCTCTCCAATCTGAACGAGCACGCGCTTTTCTTCACCCATTACGATAGTCTGATGGCCCTGCCGCAACCGGTGCAAGTTGTCAGCCCGGCCCGGCCGGTTCCAGCACAGGTGTCCGTTTTTGAACTACGCAATGTTTCTTTTCGCTATACAGAACGGCATCCGTGGGTCTTACAAAACGTCACCCTTTCTATTCCGGCGGGCAAATGCCTGGCCCTGGTCGGCTTGAACGGCGCCGGCAAGACTACCCTGGTGAAACTGTTGACTCGCCTGTACGATCCTACGGAGGGACAAATCCTGTGGGACGGCATTGACATTCGCGAGTTCGCCCCTGAGGATTTACGCCACCGCATGGGCGTGATTTTTCAGGACTTCATGTGCTATGACTTTACGGCTCAGGAGAATATCGGAATTGGAGATGTTGAACGTATCGCTGATATTGCCCGCGTTCGGCAGGCGGCTCAAAAAGCAGGTGTGCATCATACTATCGAGAATCTGCCTCAGGGCTATCAAACCATGCTCAGCTGTATGTTCGCCGATAATGGTGCTGGGGTGGATCTTTCTGGCGGAGAATGGCAGAAAATTGCCATCGCGCGCATGTTCATGCGTGACGCCGACCTGCTCATTCTGGATGAGCCTACTGCTGCCCTGGATGCTCAGGCGGAATACGATATCTACAGCCGTTTTATCGAGTTGGTAAAGGGGCGGACAGGCCTGCTCATCTCTCACCGTTTTAGCACGGTGCGCATGGCCGATGTGGTCGCCGTGCTCGAGGATGGGCACATAACAGAATATGGCTCACACGACAAACTTCTTTCACTTGGGGGAACCTATGCCCGGCTTTACAACATGCAGGCTGAGCGATACCGTTGATCAGGAGAACCCAGATCTCACAGGTTTCGCTTTTGGAAACCTGTGAGATCCGTTCAAGTCATTTCATTCCTCGACAGTTTTCCCCTTTTGCAGATAATAGGGACAACAACCGACCCTTTCCAACAAAAGCCACGACGGAGGAAAGTAGCCCAGCGAAAGCCGACAGGGAGGCCTGAGAGCGTGTTTAAGAATTCGATTTGGTCGGCCCTACGAACTGTTTTTGAAGCAAAAAATCACCCGAACCGGCATGACATGGGCATTATCCGCCTGCTCAAAGCGTCGTTTAGCTATCCGAAAACAGCCCACCTTCGGCCTCTGAGCAGAGTCCGCCCCATACTCTCGTTTAGGCTGCGTTCATTTTCACCAATCGCTTGACCATAATGGTCGCCGGCCGCGCGGCGTGGTCGAAAAATGTGCTTTCTGCTACCAGCGCATTGACCGCGGCCTGGCCCTGGGCATGACCCCCGGCGTGGACCCGGACGCCACCCCAGCCTGCGTGGTGGCTTGCCCGGTGGGGGCGCGCTTCTTTGGCAACCTGAATGACCCGCAATCCAACGTCAGTAAATTGCTCAAAGCGCGCACCTCGTATCGTTTGCGCGCCGATATGGGAACGGGGCCGCGAGTGTATTATCTGCCTGCGACCGAGGAGAGTGTGTAGCCATGAAGCTTCATCTGAAACTATCTCCCTGGCTGGCCTGGGCGATCGGCCTAGCGGCAGTCATTGCGGCCGGCGTCGGCGCAGGGATAATCGTCTTCTGGAAGGGCTTGTCGGTCACCAACCTGACCGACTTGGTGCCATGGGGTTTGTGGATCACGATTGACCTGTCCTCGATTGCCGTGAGCGCCGGGGCTTTCTCGCTGTGCGCCGCGGTTTACCTGTTGGGATTGAAGCACTACCAGCCGGTGGCGCGCACGGCCACTTTCATCGGTCTGATCGGCTACACAATGGCTCTTCTGACTCTCTTGCTGGATATTGGCCGCCCCGACCGTTTCTGGCACGCAGTCGTTTATTGGAACAAGCACTCTTTGCTCTGGGAAGTGACCATGTGTATCACACTCTACCTGACGGTGCTGATACTGGAATGTATGCCGATCTTCGCTCAATTCGAGTGGCTGAAGAAGCGCTGGCCGAAACTGGCCGGGAAGATGTCGCACGTGCATCACTACGCGCCTTACCTGGCAGTGGCCGGTCTAGGGCTTTCGATGCTGCACCAGTCCTCGCTGGGTGCGGTATACGGTGTGCTTAAAGCACGCCCATACTGGTACCGGCCTGACCTCTCGGTGTTGTTCATCATCTTAGCCATTGCTGGCGGCATGGCGCTGACCGTGTTCGCCTCCATGCTCTCGGCGCGGCTGACCCGGCGCGCCAGCGTGGATGACAGCCTGCTGGAGCGCATCGCGTACTTCATCGGCTGGACGCTGGTGCTTTATCTCTACTTCCGCTTCTGGGACACCTTGTCAATGACCTATACTTACCAGCCGGGCCGCACCGAGGGCCTGCGCCTGCTGACCGCTGGGCCGCTGTCCTTCAACTTCTGGGTCGGCGAAATACTGCTCGGCATCGTCACGCCAATGCTTCTGCTGTTATATCGCCCCACCCGAATGAGTCAACTGTGGCGCATGGTTGCCTTGGCCCTGGTGGTGGGCGGCGTGGTGGCTTATCGTTGGGACACCAATCTCTCCGGCTTGATGATCGTGCTCTCGTACCTGCCTGGGGAACCGATCGTTGGATATGCACACTATTTCCCCTCGTTGATCGAGGTGCTCAGCGGCGCTGGCGTGGTCGGCTACGGACTGTTGGCTTTCTCGTTGGGGGTGCGTTATTTGAAAGTGGTGGATCACAGTTTGACGGTCGAGGAACACGAGAATTGGAAAGTTGAAGCAAAGAAGCCTGCTCCAGCATAGTCTGTCATAAACTTTCATTGTAGACGAATGGCTCCCCGCTTCCCTCAGCGCGGAGCCATTCGTTTTCCATATGATACAATTCCCCCACACTGGAGGTGAACATGCCCCGTCTTTTGATTCTGGGGACTATCTTTTCCTCGCTGGTAACTTCCTGATGGAGCAGCCATGATGCGGTTGAGCAATGGAAGTCGCGTGGTGATTGTGGGCGGAGGCCCGGCAGGGAGTTTTGCCGCGCTACACCTGATGCGGTTTACCAGGGAGGCTGGTTTAGCGCTGGAAGTGCGCATCCTGGAGCCGCGCGATTTTTCCCGTCCCGGTCCCGGTGGATGCAACAAGTGCGCCGGAATCCTCTCCTCCTCGCTGGTGCGGGATCTGCATACCCTGGGGCTGAATCTGCCCGATGAAATTATCCAGGCGGAACTGGATACTTACATCCTTCACATGGATAAAACGGAATTTCAAATTCATCGTCCAGACTCCGAATGGCGCATCATGAGCGTTTACCGGGGCAGCGGTCCCCGACTGGGCGCTCCGCCTTTCCCGAATACATTTGACGGCTGGCTGCTGGATCAAGCCAGGGAAAGCGGCGTCATCGTCCAGCGTGCGAGGGTACATTCCATTCATCCCAGCCCCCACCCGCTGGTCATTACCGCACAGGAAACCCTCGAAGCGGACCTGGTGATTGTGGCGACGGGAGTCAACAGCCGCACGCCGTTGGATCCAGCCTGGGGTTATCATCCGCCTCGAAGCGAGGTCATGGCGCAGGATGAGATTTTTATCCCGACGGAATTGTGTGGTCACTGTGTGCATGTCTATTTCGATTACCCGCCCGGTTTGATCTTTGGCGCGCTGATTCCCAAGGGTCGCTATGCCAATATTTCCCTGCTCGGTCGGCATTTGCCGCCTGGCGCGGTGGACGATTTCCTGGATGGAAATGACTTTCCGGCGTTATTCCCGGATGGGCTTCACATGCTCTGCGGGTGTACGCCGCGCGTGGCCGTGACGGCAGCCAGCGGTTATTTTGCCGATCGCATGGTTGCGGTGGGCGATGCAGCAGTCACGCGTCTCTATAAAAATGGAATTGGGATGGCTTTCATCACTGCGCGGGCTGCCGCGCAAACCGCCATCCAGCGCGGCGTTCCGCGGCGGGATTTTGCCCGCGGCTACGCGCCGATTTGTCGAGGAATCGTTGCCGATAATCTTTATGGGCGGCTGCTGTTCTCGCTCTGGGGAATCACCCGCCACATCCCGTTTTTGCTGCGCGCCTGGGAGAGGGCGGTCGCGTCCGAGATCAATCAACCGCCCCAACGGCAAAGGCATATTCGCATCTTGTGGGGGATGTTCAGCGGGGATGAACCCTACTGCCATCTTTTTTGGATGTCCCTAAGCCGTTCTGCCTTGATGAATATTTGGAAAAGTTTTCGGGAGAGCAAGCACGGATGAACATCTCACGCGCAGGGTCGGGATTGGGACCACTTCAGGATGGCAGCCGGGTCGTCATTCTCGGCGGAGGACCGGGTGGGGTAGCATCTGCCATTGCTCTCAAACGGGAAGCCCAATCCGCAGGCAGGGATGTGGAAGTGATTATCGTTGAGGGCAAACAGTTCGTCGGCGAACAACATTACAACCAATGTGTGGGAGTGCTTTCCCCACCGGTGGATGTACTCTTGGAAAAGGAACTTCGTATTCCATTTCCGTATCATCTTCAACGCGGGATCGTCACAGGTTACGTTCTCCACGCCGGGCGGCGGCAAATCATCCTGGATGGCACATCAGAGCCTTCTGTCTCCCTGCGCCGCGTTCAATTCGATGCGTATATGCTGGATGCTGCCCATGAAGGCGGAGTGACGCTTTGGCATGCACGGGCGACAGATATCGAATTCCACGCCGATAAGGTGGTAGTCTATACCGAAAACTTTCCTCTCGAGGCGGATGTAGTCGTCGGCGCCTTTGGGCTGGACGAAGGCTCGGCCGCTATTTTCTCGCGCGCAGTCGGATACCGCCCCCCGCCAATGCTGAGTTCCATCGTAACGAAATACCATCCGGGCGAGGCTGGAATGACAAAGTTTGGCTCTCGCATCCACGCCTTCTTGCCTTCTTCGCCGCGTATTGAGTTTGGAGGCGTTACTCCCAAGGGCAACCATTTGACCATCAACATCGCGGGAGATTCTGTGGACACGGCGCTGATGAATGATTTTCTCGCTTTCCCTGAAACCCGCCGGGTGCTGCCGGATTTCGAAAACGCGAGCCGAATTAACTCAAACGACCTGCGTTATTTTAAAGGGTGGTTTCCCAGGGGATTGGCGCGTCATTTTGTTGGCGACCGTTTTGTCATGGTGGGGGATGCAGCCGGGTTGGTGCGCGCCTTCAAGGGCAAAGGAGTCACTTCCGCAATCCAGACAGGCATTCGAGCTGCCCAGGTCATTTTGCGCGATGGAATTTCCAAATCCGCGTTTCAGTCCCGCTATTATTCTGCCAACACGGATATTCTGAGTGATCTTCCTTACGGCCAAGCGATGCGGCATTTCACCATCCTGGCGCCGCGCCTGGGAATGATGGATCTCATTTTACAAGCCGCCGAGCACAACCTGGACTTATATCGGGCGCTATTCAACGCGGTTTCGGCGCATCGTTCTTATCGTGAGGTCCTGCAGGAGGGACTTTCATGGGCATCGATTAGAGCGGTTGGAGGGGCGTGGCTTCATCGTACATTGTGAATAGGGATCCAGAGACGTTCAATCCACAAGTCCCTTTGAAGGTTTAATCGTCGTGAATCAAAACGCCCCTCATCAGGGCGTTCTTAATTCCACGAATCTTTTTTTGGGGGGCGAGTTTTCAGACTGGAGGCTATTTTTCCAGTGCTCCGGTGTTGATCCAGTTGACGATGATCTGTATCTCGCTATCCGACAACTTGCCAGAGGGCGGCATGATTTCCCCAGAAGCCTGTGTCCCCAAGAGCTTTTGGGCCAACAAGCTGTTGGCGGCATCACCGGGAATGACGACCGGGACATGATTTCCACTGGTCATGATGCTCGTGTAGCTGGCTGCGTTCCAGCCTCCCAGTGAACCATGGCAGAGCACGCATTTCACCTGCAGGATGGGCATCACGTCAACAGCGAACGAAGGGACTGCCGGGCTGGCGGAGCTGGATGGCAGCGTGCGGATAAAACTAACCAATTGCTCGATCTGGGTCGAGGTCAGGAAGCCGCCCCAGGCGATCATGGCTGTGGACGGGCGTCCCGCGCTGATCGTGTTGGCGATATCCTGGTCGGTGTTGGCAGCCTGGAATTGTGGCGCGTTCAAAGCCGGGCCGCTGCCGCCCTCGCCGTGCAGGCCATGGCATTGCGCACAAACCTGGGCGTAAATTTCCGCCCCAGAAAGGGTCGTTCCGCCGGAGGCCGGTGGTTGAGCCTGAGGGGGCAGGGCGGCGGGCGGATTGACTTCCCATGAGCGCATATAAGCCACGATTGCTTCGATGTCAGTGTCCTCCAGAGGGCCTCCATACGCCGTCCCGAAAGGCGTCATGCCCAGATCGGGCTGGCCTTGGGCGATGATGGCCTGGAGCGTGGTGTCGTCGTGCGTTTTCAGGAATTCGGAGGAGCTGATGGGTGGGATGATGTCGCCGGGCAGGGACGGGTTCGGCCCGCCCTCCCCAAACTCGTCGTGACAGGGGGCGCAATTCGTCCCGAAAAGCTGCGGGCCAGTTGCGAGTGAAGTCCCTTGCGCAGCCTGGAGGGTATACTGCACCAGCGCGTCGAGCTGTTCCGAGGTCAATATATCACCCCAGATGGGCATGGTTTGGTGAGGCCTACCAGAGGCAATGATCTGCCGGGCCTGCTCGAGGTTGTTCGCGGTTGGGACGCGTTCGCCGTGGCAGGTTTTGCAGTATTGGTCGAATAAGTTTTTGCCGGAAGGCTCCGCTTTGGGATCAACCACGTAATTGGCAAGCGTTTCGATTTCGGTTTGGCTGAGTTTCGTTTGCCAGGGCGGCATCTCGAGGTGAAGCCCACCTTTCGAGATGAGGGCGCGCAATTCTGCCTCGCTGCCCGAAAAAGCTACTGAGCTGCCGTGACAGGGCGAGCAGTTGGTGGCGAAGAGCCTTTCGCCATCCGCCGCGGCCAGGAAGTTGAGCAGGCGGGAGCGTTCTTCTGCGCTCATGACGGCTGACCAATCGCTGATCTTGGCATTGGCGTGGGGCGGGTAGGTCAGGCCCTCGTCCAGGGCGCGCTTGAGTTCCAGCGGGTTGCTGGCGACCAGTTCGGGCACCTGGTGACATTCAGCGCAATACTGCGTAAAGAGCTGGCTGCCGCCTGGCGAGAGGATGAAACCGGCCAGGGCGTCAATTTGGTCTGTGGACAGGTCCGCGCCCCAAGCCGGCATCCCCTCGTGTTTTCCCTGCGCGATGACCTGGTGCAGGTTGGTTCCCGGCGGGACCGTGATCGAAGCGCCGTGGCAGGGGGCGCAGTTCGCCGCGTAGAGCGCCGCGGTTTGATCGCCGGAGGTGACCTCGGCCGGCGGCGGGGTTTCGCGCACCGCCTGGACGGTCAGGAAGGCAATGCCGGCCACTGCCAGCGTCGCCGCCGTTGTAATGACCGGTCTCTTCAGGAAATGGCGGCGAGGGTTTTGATCTAAAAGGGGCAGAAAAAAGAGGAGCAGGATCGCCAGCGTGGGCAAGACGATCACCCCGATCACTTCGAGCTTGCCTGGGAAGTACTTCAGGAGTTGGAACAAGAAAAGGAAATACCACTCCGGGCGTGGGGTGTAGGTCGTGTCCGCAGGGTTGGCGCGCGCCTCCAGCGGCGCTCCGACAAAGTATGCCAGGGCGATCAGGACGATGAACACAACCAGGGAGACAACGGCATCTTTGAATACGATGTCCGGGAAGAAGGGGAAGCCCTTCTTCTTGGCTTCCTGGTATTTCTCCAGGTAGGTTCGTTTTTCTTGCTCGTTCACTGGCTAATCCTCCTTCTTGGGCACTGCACTGATGCCGATGCGGATGACCAGGTACAGGTGAATGCCCAGCAAGAGCATCAGTGTAGCCGGCAGCACCCACACGTGCGTGCCGAAGAAACGCGCCAGGGTCACCGCCGAGAGATCCTCGCCGCCGCGCAGGATGCGCAGCAAATAATCGCCGATGAGGGGCGGCGTACCGGCGATGCGGGTGCCGACCGTGGTGGCCCAATAGGCTTTTTGATCCCAGGGGAGCAGGTAGCCGGTAAAGCCGAAGCCGATCACGACCAGCAGCAGGATTATACCGCTAAACCAGGTGACTTCGCGCGGGTATTTGTAAGCCCCGTAAAAGATGACGCGCAGCATGTGCAGCACGACCAGGACGACCATCGCGCTCACGCCCCAATGGTGCAGGCCGCGGATCAGCCATCCGGCCGGCACCTGCGTTGTGATGTACTGTACGCTGTCGTAGGCGTGATCGGGTGTGGGGACGTAATATAGCGTCAACAGGATGCCGGTCACCGCCTGGTTGACGGCCACGAAGAGGGTCGCGCTGCCAAGCGTGTAGAACCAGTTGACTTTGGGGACTTTGCGCAGGAAAATGGCATCCCAGACCTGACGCCAGCTTACCCGTTCATCCAGCCAGTTTGCAAATTTCGCTACCATGTCAGCCTCCCAGGATGAACAGTTGACCGTCCTCGACCTTGACCTGATACTGGTTCAAGGGACGCGGCGGCGGGCCGGAGACGACATTCCCCTGCTGGTCGAAAACCCCATTGTGGCAAGGGCAGAAGAATCTATCCTGTTCAGCGATCCAGCGCACGCGGCAGCCGAGGTGCGTACACACGTTCGACATGGCGATGTAATTACGTCCATCCTCTGTCAGGACGTAAACCGATAATTCTTCCTCGTTGACGATCCAGCCTGTCTGGCGTTTTACCTTGACTTTGAACAGGGTCGGCACGCCAAGCTCTACTTTGGACGTAGCCCCGAGGCGGATCCACACCTGGGCCTGTTCACTCTTCCAGGCCGGGCTGGCTACGTAGGCGATGGCGGGAATGCCCCAACCCAGGCCGATCAATCCGCCGATTGACCACGTGGCGACTTTCATAAAATCCCGTCGAGAAATCTCATCTTTTTCTTTCATTTTGTTCACTCCCGAATTGAGGTAGGGCACACCTGCGAGAATTACTTTTCTAATGCGCCTGCGTCAATCCATTGCCTGACGAGTTCCAGTTCCTCCGGCGTCAGGTTGGCAAAATGCTGGCTGCTCTGGATTTTTACGAGCAGGCTGTTGGCCGAATCCCCAGGCAGGACGACCGCGCCGTCCTGGCCGCCTTTCGTGACTCCGGCGTAGGTGCTCAGGTCAAGACCAGCCGAGGCCGTCGTCGCATTGTGGCAGGCAACGCAGCGTGTGTTGAAGACCGCCTGGATGTTGGCCGCATAGGTCGGCGCGCCGACCACGGGGCCGGCTGTCGGCGCAGGCGCGGGGGTGGGCAATTGCGCCTGGAGGATCTCGCGCAGCTTGGGCGCGTCGAACCCGGCGAAGGTGAAGACCGTTCCGTGGCAGGCGCTGTTCGAGCAGAACGAGGTGTTGGTTGTGCCGCCAGCATTCGCAGTCGTGTGGCAATTGGAACAGATGGCATCAAAAACATTGCGGTGCAGGGTGATCCAGTTCGGGTTCAGATGGGATTGCGGCTCCAGTCCGCGGCTGATCTCGATTTTGGTCACAAAATCCTGCGCGGTTGCAACTACCGGAATGGCATGGCACAGGTTGCATTCCAACCGGATGGCTTCCTGTTTGTCATTCAGGTGTTTACCGTCGTGGCAGCGGAAACAACCGGGCGCATCAATATGGCCCAGGTTGTTGGGATGTGTGTTCCAGTCCACTTTCTGGTCTATGAAAACGGACTCTGAATAAACCTGCTGGATCAACTGGATGGCGGCAGTAACCTTATCCTTGTTTTGGCGGTAAAACTCTGGATAGTTGGTGTTGTAGTAGCTGTCCAGCCCGGCAATGCCCTGAAGCGCTTCTTCTTGTGAAACGTAAGTCGCGCTGAGCACTTCCATGCCCCTGCGATGAATTTCAGGGATGGTTACATCAATGCTGCCGCGTGAGAGCAGTCTGTCCATAGACTCTTGGGGGGTGTAGACGCGGTGCGTGACCCGGTTATGGCAGGTGATGCAATCCATTTCACGGAGCTGGCTGTCGTTGATGGTGGAGGCGTCGAAGCCGGATTCCACATCAACGTATTCCTGGGTGCTGCCGTCATCGTTATAAACGCGGATATAAGGAATATCCTGTTCCAATTCGTCGGTGGCGTAATAAAGTACCTGGTTGACAATGTGCCAGTGAATACCACGCCCGAGACCTTCACGTTTGCTGCCGCCTCCGGTTTTCAGGATCAGGTAGAGGTCCGAAGGCGTGTTTTTCTGATCGTCCTGGAAGTGCGTGATCACTCTCAGGCTGTCATCCGAGAACTTTTCGGGTGTATGGCACTTTTCGCAAGTCTCACGAGCAGGGCGCATGTTACCGGCTATGATCGGGTAGTCGTAAGTGCGGAACGTGGTGGCGATGATGTGCCCGATATCGCCCGCTTTGCGGAAGATCTGGTTGCCGATGAACTCGCGCCCGATGTGACATTCCACGCAGGCCACGCGGGCGTGCGGCGAGATCTCGTAGGCGGCATATTCGGGCGGCATGGTGTGGCAGGTCGTACCGCAAAAAGCGGGCGAGTTGGTGTAGTCCCAGCCGTATGCGCCGCCGACCAGCAGCAAGAGAGTGAGCACACCCAGAATGGCGTAAGGCAGGATCATGAGCCAGCGTGGAGAACCGGCTGGGGGGAAAAAGAATCGCTTCAGCCCTCCTTTGATTCGTTTGAACATCACATACACCTCCAACAATTTATTTTTCCGGCGCACCGGCAGCGATCCATTGGCTGACCAGCCCAAGCTCCTCGGCGCTGAACTGGCCGGGATGGCCTCCCGCCTGCTGCTTTTGGATCAACGAGCTGCCCGACGCCTCGCCGGGCAGGATGATCACGCCATCTTGACCGCCTTTGAGTGTATCAGCATAAGTGGCGAAGGATAGTTGGGCCAACTTGACCGTCGTGCCGTGGCAGGCGCCGCATTTGGTCTGGAAGAGCGGGCCGAGGGAGCCATCCCAGGTCAGGACGACCGCGCCCGAGGTTGGGGTGGGTTGAGCGGTGGGAGAGGGGGTGGGCGTCTGCGGAAGGTAGATCGGCACCGGGCTGGAGATGGGCAGGACGGTGGTGATGGCCGTCTTTTCGCCACTGACGAAGCTGTTCACGCCCACCAACATGACCACGGTTAGGATACCGGCGACGGGGTAGTAAACCTTCCGGCGTTTACGGAGCGTTTTCGGGTCCAGGCGCGGCTCGGCGATACCGGCTTTGATGTCGGCCAGTTCTAATGGATGCTCATGAAGCATCTCTGCCTCGGTGAATTTACCCGTCCATATACTTTTGTTAAAGCGTCTGATATGTACTACGTACATGTGCCAGACGATGATCGCCAGCACAGCTAGCAGAGCTTCGCCGCCATGCGCGGCCTTGGCAGCCGGGATGAACTCACCGGGTAGGATGTGGGCAGTCGTGACTGGATTCCACATCATGAAACCGGTCAAGCCCATCACAATCGTGCCCCAGACGAAAGCCCAGTATTCCAATTTTTCTTCAAAGGTGTAGCGGCCCATCTGTGGGTAGGATTTGGCCAGGCCAAAATTGTACATGAGCGCCTGCCAGCCATCTTTGATATCCTGCAAGGCGGGCAGCATGGAAAGGCGGCTGCGCTTGACAAAAACGTGATAACCGGCCAGGAGGATGTGGTACATTGTGCCAAACATCATGACGATGGCGGCCACATGATGGATGGCGCGCAGGTTTTCAATGCCGCCAACCAGGTTGACGATAGCAATGGAAAGACCGGAAGCGGCGTATTTCTGTACCAGGCCGGTCACCCCCAGCGTGCTGAAAGAGAGCAGCATGGTTAGATGCTCGATGCGGCGGGCCAGTGGAAAACGAACATAACTGCGGGATTTCTTGCTCATGAGTGAGCCGCTCCTTTGCGGCGGTTGATCAGCCGCCGGGCAATATCGCTCAAGACAAAGAGAACCATCGGCCCGAGCACGGCCGGAATAAAGATTTTGTAGAAAAGATTGACGTAATAGACAATCGGGTACTTTTCCGTACTGGGGATGTAATGACTCATCCAGGAATCCGGGAAATTGGCCTAGCATCCGGGTGACAGCGCTGGCAGGCCACCAGCAGATTTTCCTTCATGGCAATGCCATAGATCGGATCATCCGCTTTCTGGATATTATGCACGCCGTGGCAGTCAAAACAGACCGGTTTATTGGTGGCCTGATCGGGGTGGGTCTTCTCAAAAAGCGTGATGGTCGTGCCATGAAAATCTGCCACGTATGTGTTCACAACCCTGGTCGAGATGCCATACTGATCCATGATGGTCGGGTCAGTATGGCACTTGGCGCAGATGAGCGGCGAGTTCGTGCGAAAGGTTGTAGTGGTGGGATTAGCGATGCTATGCACGCCGTGGCAGTCAATGCAGGTGGGCACGTCCAGGTTGTTTTCCTCAGTTAATGCCGCGCCGTGTACGCTGGTCGTATACTGGTCATAAATGGCGCTATGGCAGCGGGCGCAGGTAGTGGGAATATGCAGGCGGGCGTCCGGCAAAATCTGGCCGGTATCCGGGTCAGTGATGCGCGTCTGGGTGTGCGGATTGTGGCAGTCAGTGCAGATGGCCGCGTTGGTGTTGCCGGCTGCCAGGGCGCGCTGGTGGACGCTATCGAGTGTCTTGTTGTACTGCTCGCTGTGGCACTGCTGGCAGGTTGTGTACATTTTTACAGCAACATCCCGCAGATTCTCGGCTATGAGGGCCGGGTGCGGGAATGCAGTGATGTCGGTATGGCAACTGGTACAGCCGACTGCCTGTGCGCCATGAACGGAAGCTTCGAAGGCCTGACTGTCAATGCTCAATAGCAGCGTCTCGCCGCTGGGCAGCGGGAGCGTGAAACCTGGCTTGCTGTGACAGGCCAGGCAGGCGGCGGCGTCTAATTGCTGCGCGGCAACCGGTGCAGCGGAGGCAGCCGCCGATTGGGCCAGACTGGCAAGCGTCAGAATCAGTATCCCAACCCCAAAAGCAGCGATCAGGATACAGGCGCGGCGCGGGTGAAAGGTTTGGCTGGTATTACGCATTGCATTCTTCGTGCAATATTTCGGGCTGAATTATAATTGTTTGTGATAAAAGAAACACAAGAGCGCTGTACGCGATTCCGAATAGATATTGTGTGCAAAAACTAATAAGCGATTTCAGGGATACAGGCCGGAGGTTTCTCCGGCCTGTACAAGTATCAACACACTATCTAGGCTGGAAGACGAATGGGGTAGCGCCTGCCTGGAAAGCGTGGCGCACCTGTGCATTGTCGAAGACAGCCACGGCGAAGTAGTACGTAGCGGTCAGGTCGGTGAACTCTACGTCGTACTGCGAAGCGGTGTCCAACAGGCGTCCGAATTCGAGCGTCCACATGCCGTTCTCGTATTTCCAACCGGCGGAAATATTGCCGCGGTCGCCGACGATTTCGGAGATGATGATGCTGGGCAGCATGTTGCCAGGGACGAACAGAGCGTCGTCGAAGGGCACCTTCTCGGAGTCGAGGATGGCGCCCAGGCCGCTCTTGTCGCCGCCGTTGGGGGCCATGAAAGCGGGCATCGTGCCGTCTTCGGTCTTGTTATCCACATAGCCGCCGCTGTCCTTGGGGTCGCTGTGACGGCCGGCTTTCTTGGTCTGCTTGATCGAGTCGGCGCTGGTGATGTCGAGTTTGATCGCGTCGAGGTATTGATCGTCCACCTGGTTCAGGTTGCGGACGGATTTCCAGTGCCAGATGTCGCCCATCTGACCTTCAGCGGCAGTGTATTTGTTACCGTAGGGCTTGAGGTCGGGATTCTCGCCAGCATGGCAGGCGGTGAAGCAACCCTGGGTCGAGAAATTGGGAATGCTGTCGGCAATCGGCCAGATGAAGGACATCTTGTCTTCGTAGACGGTGTTGTTGTCGCCGCCCTTATCGTTCGGGTCGGACAGTTTCTTCCAGCTGCCGTCTTCCTGCTTGACCCACGGCGAGCGCAGTTGCGACTCGGTCGGGTCGGCATAGGTGACGAGGAAGTACACCGAATCGGTCGTGTAAATGGCCTTGATGTGAACTTCGGTGGCGCTGTTGTTAATGCCACCGCTGACGGGGATGACGATTTCCTGGGCATTGGCCCACAGGTCTTCGGCCATGCCGTCCAGAGTCGGGGCGGTATCAACGGGCATAGCCACCAGCGCGCCTTCGGGAGTGGTCCAGGCCGGCGCGGGGAGTTCGGTGGGGACGGCAGTCGCGGGCAGTTCGGTCGCGACGGGGGTGGTTTTGGGGCCGCAGGCTGCGAGTAGCAGGGTCGCCAGAACTAGAATATTGAGCAACAGGAACATTTTGCTTTTCATTGTGCACCTCCATGTTTTTTGGAATATAGTGAGTACGACCTTAGAATTGGGTTGTTTAGCACATTATATTTGGTTTTACGATGGTCACCTCCGCACATACTCATTCACCCAATCTCTCCAGAGATTGGGTTTCACATTGGGTTTATACCCCCAATTATATATTAAAAACAAGTTAATAAACGCGGCAACCTATTGTGACAAATGTCACGTCTATAGCGGTAATAGTCACAATTACCGAAATCGAGGGATTGATATAAAATACCCAATAGTTGCCATGTCTGATACAGGTTTGCACTTCGATATTCTGATCGTCTTCTTCATCTACGGAGCGGCTTTCTTTACAATGGGATTGGCCATGGCATTGGAGACTAGCCGTTCCCCCTCCTTGGCGGCTGCCAATTTGCTGCGCCCCCTGGCGGCCTTCGGCCTCCTGCATGGCCTGCACGAATGGTTGGAGATTTTTCTGCTTCAGTTCGTCTGGTTGGGGGTTAAGCTTCCGGATTGGCTTTCATGGGCGCGACTAGGATTGTTGGCGATTTCATTTGCTGTGCTTATCCATTATGGGGTGCAGGCTTTTCGGCTGTCGAAGCGAAAATCAGCGCCTATGGCAGCCCTGGGTTTGGGTATATTGGCAATATTTATTCTGGTCATTGTTATCAATGCGGTGGTGGCATACCAGGCCGGCCAAGTCATTTGGTTGCGTTTTACCGACGCGCTGATCCGCTATTTGCTGGCTGTGCCGGGGGCGTTATTGGCGGCGCAGGGTCTGCACTTTCAAGGTCTGGCGGCCAAGGCCGAGGGTCGTCGCCCGCTGGAGGTCAGTCTACAATGGGCTGCCTTGGGGTTTGGGATCTATGGCCTTACTCAAATTTTTGTCAATCCGGTGGACATGTTCCCAGCCCGCTGGATCAATGCAGACGCCTTTCTGGCTGTTACCGGCCTGCCTATTCAAGTCATCCGTTCAGCCATGGCTATATTGGTCATGATCGGCACGATCCGCGCCACGCAGGTAGTGGAGACCGAACGTCAAAACCAGTTGTTGGCGACTCAACAGGCCCGCCTGGAGGCGCTGGAGCAGATCCAAGTTGAATTGACCAAACGCGAGGCACTGCGCCGGGCGTTACTCCGTCATACAGTTCGGGCACAAGAGGATGAGCGAGCGCGCATTGCCCGCGAGCTTCACGACGAGACCGCTCAGATATTGAGCGCTTTCGCGCTCGACCTGGCCACGCTGCAAAATACCCTTCACGGCCATCCGGATGCGGTGATGTTGATCGAACGCCTGCAAACACTCAGCAGACAAATGTCACAGGGACTTTACCACCTCGTGCATGACTTGCGTCCGGCCCAGTTGGATGACCTCGGACTGGTGCCGACGCTGAATTATCTGTTCGAGCGCGATTTTTCTCCCAAAGGTTTCGATATTTCCCTCGATGTCCATGGAGAAGTGCGCAGGCTGGACCCGATCCTTGAAACCGTCTTCTTCCGTGTGGCGCAGGAAGCCATCACCAATGTTGTTCGCCATGCGAAGACAAAAAAGGCACAAATCCAATTGGAATACACCCCAGAGCAAACCGCTTTGCGGGTGATTGATTCCGGCATCGGCTTTGATCCGACCGAGACTTTCAACCCGCCGCGCGGCTGGGGTCTGGCGGGTATGCGTGAACGGGTCGAATCGGTAGGCGGGAAGTTGCGCATCCAGTCCGCGCCGGGAGAGGGGACGACAATCGAGGTCGTCGTTCCATTCTCTGCGCAACTGCTCTCTTGATGAGGAGATATGGGTATGAAAAAGATACGCTTGATGCTGGTAGATGACCATGATGTGGTGCGCGTTGGCCTGAAAACCTTCCTACAGACACAGGAAAATTTCGAGGTGGTGGCCGAGGCCGGTAGCGGCGAGGAAGCAGTGCCGCGCGCCTTACAGGCGCACCCGGATGTCATCCTGATGGACATCACCATGCCAGGTATGGATGGGATGGAGGCCACGCGCCGCTTGCGCGTCTTGTGCCCGGAATGCCTGATCCTGGCGCTGACCGTTCACGACGATAAACAATACTTCATGCAAATGCTGGCCGCGGGGGCGTCCGGCTATATTACCAAGCAATCTGCGGCCGATGAGCTGGTGTCCGCCATTCACACGGTCGCGGCCGGCCACGTTTATCTCCAGCCGGCCCTGGCGCGTTGGCTGCTGGAGGACTACCAGCGCCTCGCCCGCCAGGTTGGTCAACTCGAGGCGCTGCCCTCGGAGGCTGGGGAAGGGGAGGTAATCGGGCTGGATGCCCTCAGCCAGCGCGAGCGGCAGGTACTGGAGCTGGTGGCGCAAGGGCTGAACAACCAGCAAATCGGCGAAGGCCTCGGCCTCAGCCCGAAGACGATCGCCCGTCACCGCGAGCGCATCATGCACAAGTTGAACATGCACTCACGCACGGAACTGGTCAAGTTCGCCATCCGCACCGGGTTGGTGCAGTTGCATTAACTGCGCCTGCTCAGGGATGGGCAGCCCTGCCCGGGCCTGTGGGGGCATGTGCACAAATATAGGGCGCTTTCTCAGTTTCTCTTAATCTGCATGTGTAAAACTATAGGCGGTTAATAAAATATGGGATGTGGGGTTGCGCACAGCTTCACTCGTCCGCAACTCCCACTCTCACGGATATACATTGGAGGAACAAGGATGCAATCTAGCCCTAATTTTGGACGAGTCAAATTCATCCTCGGCGGCCTGTTGATTCTGGCCGCGGTGGTCTATCTGATCGCATCTTCGACCCGGGCGAACGCCGAGTATTTCATGACCGTGGACGAATTACACGCCAAGGGTAACAGCGTGATCGGGCGCAACCTGCGCGTTTCAGGTGCAATCGTTGGTGACACGATCCAGTATGACCCACAGACGTTGAATCTTACTTTCGAAGTGGCGAGCATCCCAGGCGATAATAAAGAAATCGAGGCCGCGGGTGGCCTGGCGGCTGTTTTACACCAGGCCGTCATTGACCCGCAGCGCGCCCGATTAAAGGTAATTTACAACGGCCCCAAACCGGATCTATTGCGAGATGAAGCGCAGGCCATTATGACCGGACAGCTTGGCGAAAATGGCATCTTCTACGTGGACGAACTCTTGCTTAAATGTCCGACCAAATACGAAGAAGCGGTGCCTGCGCAGGTGAATGGGAATTAACTTGCACAAAAAGCAAGAAATTTTATCCACGAAGTACACGAAGGAACACGAATGGAAAAAAGAAAAACTTCGCCTGCCCTGGCGGGCTAGGCCAGGGTGATCTTCGTGGCCTTCGTGGATAATCTTTTAAGGAGCCTTTATGTTCGCACAATTCGGTTACGGCGTTTTAGTGGTGACCTTCATACTGTCGCTCTTCGGCCTGGGCGCCGCGCTGCGTGGCGCGTTGACAAAATCCTACCCGTGGGCAGAAAGCGCCCGGCGAGCCATGCTGCTCACCTTCCCACTGATTACGCTTTCATCCCTGGCGCTGATCTATTTGCTGGTTAAAAGTCATTACGAGGTTCAATACGTCTACTCTGTAACCAGCAATTCCATGCCGCTCTATCTCAGAATCACCGCTCTGTGGGGTGGGCAGGCCGGTTCGCTGCTCTTCTGGGCCTGGCTGCTCTCAGCCTTCACCTCGGCTATTACCCTGCGCAAGTGGGAGCGCGACGGCGAGTTCTTGCCCTGGGTGATCCTGGTTTCCTCGGTGACACTGGCTTTTTTCCTGGCGCTGATCATCTTCTTTGAAAACCCTTTTGTTAGCTGGTGGCAGACGGCATCTGGCGAGGTGGCGGCCATGTTCCGCCCGGCCGGCGCGGTATCGCTTACACCCCGCGACGGGCAGGGTTTGAACCCCTTGCTGCGCCATCCGGGTATGATCATCCACCCGCCGCTGCTGTATCTGGGTTTTGTGGCCTTTGTCATTCCCTTCGCCTTTGCCATTGCCGCGCTGATTACCGGCCGCAGCGACGACCGTTGGATCCGCATCACCCGCCGCTGGACGATGTGGGCCTGGCTGTTCCTTTCGCTGGGTCTTGTACTGGGGGCACGCTGGGCTTACGATGTGCTGGGCTGGGGTGGCTACTGGGGCTGGGACCCGGTCGAAATCGCCTCGCTCATGCCCTGGCTGACTGGCACAGCCTTCCTGCACTCGGTCATCATTCAGGAAAAGCGCGGCATGTTGAAGCAGTGGAACATGCTGCTCATCATCCTGACCTTCGACCTGGTACTTTTCGGCACCTTCCTGACCCGTTCCGGCGTGCTTTCTTCGGTCCATTCCTTTGCCCAGAGCGCTATCGGGCCAATGTTCTTTGCCTTCATCGGCCTGACCTTCGTCAGCTCGGTCTCGCTGCTGATCTATCGTTGGAATGACCTCAAGGCCGAAGTCGAGCTGAAGTCCATGTTCTCGCGTGAGGCGCTCTTCACGTTGAACAATCTGCTCTTCATGGGTGTGCTGATCGTCTGTTTCTGGGGTGTGATCTTCCCGCTCATCTCCGAATTGGTCACCAACCAGAAGGTGACCGTCGGCCCGCCGTTTTACGAACGCGCCACAGCGCCGCTCTTCGGTGCGTTGATGCTGCTGATGGGCGTTGCCCCGCTTTCTGCTTGGGGAGGCTCGACGATCAAGACCTTGGGACGCGCGGTCTGGAAACCGGCTTTGGCAGCTGGGCTGGTTATGGCTGTCATCTTTGCGGCGGGTGTGCATAACGTGGTGGCTTTGATTGGTTTTGGGCTTGTGGCGCTGGTCATTTTCGTCACCCTGTACGAATTTTGGCGCGCGGCTCTTTCACGGCGCAAGACCTCGGGCGAAAATTTCTTCCTGGCGCTCTGGAAATTGGCCGGGCGGAACCGCCGCCGCTACGGTGGCTATATAATCCACATCTCCATGGTGCTGATGGCGATTGGCATCTTGGGCATCGAGGTCTTTCAAACCGAGACCCAGGGCACCCTCCCACAGGGCAGCTCGCTCGAACTCGCCGGTTACCGCGTTAAATTTGATTCGGTCGCCCAATTCGATACCACTGGCGGGCGCAACGTCACGCGAGCGGTGGTCAGCGTTTTCAAAGACGACCGTTATCTGGGTGATATTTACCCGCGCCGCGATTATTACTACGAGTCCAGCCAGCCAATGACCATCCCCGGCTTGTACTCCACCCTGGCCGATGACCTGTACGTCATTTTGGTGGACTGGCAGCCGATCTCGGCCAGCGGCGCGACCTTCAAGGTCTATCACAACCCGTTGGTCAACTGGCTCTGGATCGGGACGGTCATCTTCATCTTCGGTACCCTGGTAGCTGCCTGGCCAGAGAAAGAGTTGCAGGTTGCGGGATAGGAGTCGCGAGTTGCGCTGACACTTTACGCATCTCGCATCCTGCAACACGCAACACTCATCACGTATCACGTATCACGGATCACGCTTATGAAACGTAATTTTTGGTTCATTCTGGTTGTGACTATGCTGGCATTAGCCTGGGTAAGAACAGCCTCCGCCCAGCAGCCCACACCCTCCGACGACGATGTGAATGCCATCGCCAAACAACTCTACTGCCCGGTGTGTGAGAACACGCCCCTAGACGTATGCCCGACTCAAGCCTGTGCGCAGTGGCGTGACCTCATCCGCCAAATGCTGGCTGAGGGCAAATCGGAAGCCTATATCAAGCAATACTTCGTGGATAACTACGGCGCGCGCGTGCTGGCTGAGCCACCGCGCAGCGGGCTGAACTGGTTGGTTTATCTCCTTCCTCCGCTGGCATTTTTGGCTGGCGCGTATATCCTATTCCGCGCCTTCCGCTCGTGGCGCGCCCTGGCCAAAGAACCTGCCGATGATGCGAGCGCAGTGGGCGAGCTAACCGCGGACGAATATGTCGCCCGCCTGGAAAATGAACTGCGCAAACGCGGTTAACCATGTTCGAGCCGCCGTCCTCGGCGGCGTCTTCTGCGCCGTGGACGGCGTAGAGAGCAAATGAAAACTGGAGTATTGATTTCATGTCAGATAAACAAACCAATACTATTACTCCCAAACGTCCTGTTCCGCTGTGGGCGCAGATTCTGGTCTGGACCGGATTGCTTGGCTTGCTCGGCCTCCTGGCCATCAGCCTGCTGAAATCCCAACAGGGCATGGTCCAGGTGGGCAAAGGGATCCCGGATTTTACCCTGACGCTGTTCAAGGGTTACGAATACAATAGCCAACCGCAGGTCAGTCTCTCTGAGTTGCGCGGCAAGGTGGTGGTTGTCAACATCTGGGCCTCGTGGTGCAAGCCGTGTGAATATGAAGCCCCGGATTTGGAAGCCGCCTGGCGCATCTACCAGCCGGCCGGCGAGGTGATTTTCCTGGGCGTGGATTACGTGGACACCGAGCCGGAAGCCCGCGCATATCTTGCCAAGTTCGATATTACTTACCCGAACGGCCCAGACCTGGGCACGCGCATCTCGCAAGCCCTCAATCGCCGGATGGGTGTGCCTGAAACCTACATCATTGACCAGCAGGGAATCCTGCGCTTTATCAAGATCGGTCCGTTTGGGTCGGTGGCCGAAATCCGTGCCGCGATTGACCCGCTGTTGGTTGAGAAATAAAGGATAAACATGGATATTGGCGCAATTTTACTGCTCCTGGCTTTGCTGATCCTGATCGCCCTGTTCGTGGCGCGCCCGTTTATGGTACGCGCGCCTGCCGCTTGGCTAGAGGAAGCGCACGTGGCCTCGGTGCTATTGGCCGATCGGGATCGCATCCTGAACACCTTGCAAGAACTCGATTTCGATTTTTCTTTGGGGAAGATTCCCGCCGAGGATTACCCTGTCCAACGCACGAAACTGCTCCAGCGCGGCGCGACTGTTTTGCGTCAAATGGATGCCCTCACCCCCAACCCCTCTCCCGCGAGCGGGCGAGGGGAGACTACAGAAGACCGCCTGGAAGCCGCCATTGCCGCCCGCCGGGGAGACGCGGCCGTCAAATCCGCCGCCGAGGCAGCCTTCACGGATGAAGATCTGGAGGCCATCATCGCCAAACGGCGCGTCAGCCTCAAGGACAAAGCCGCCGGTTTCTGCCCGAAGTGTGGATATCCCATCTTAATCTCGGATAGTTTCTGCCCTCAATGCGGTTACACGCTCAAATAACGTGGGTGTGTTCCGTGAATAAGTTGGGTCATATCCGTAGTAGGGCGGCTTTCCATAGCCGCCCCGACACTCAAATAACGTGGGTGTGTTCCGTGAATAAGTTGGGTCATATCCGTAGTAGGGCGGCTTTCCATAGCCGCCCCGACACTGGCAGGTATGGAAACCTGCCCTACCTCAACTTATATGCGCTAGAGAGCGCACACCAATCTCGAATTTCGATCGATTTCATTCTGATTAGCGGACGTTCTCTAACGTCCGCAGACACTGGCAGGTATGGAAACCTGCCCTACCTCAACTTATATGCGCTAGAGAGCG
>DYHT01000016.1 GCA_020723995.1 Chloroflexus sp. | reverse complement strand
GGCGTAACACCTCTAATCTGCTAACTGAGTGTGTTGAAGACGCTAAACATGTACTCGCCGACAATATCCGCGTGCATTTTGTCGCCCCCGCAGAGACGGAGGATGTGGTTGGGCGCGTAATCTCGTTATGTAAGTAACTGCTCAATAATCTGGAGGTTGAGATGGAAGAGCTGTTGGACTATCGCCAGCGCATGTTGGACAAACTGGCCGTCGCGCCGGCTGAACTTCGAGCCACAATCGCGGCGATCCCCGATCCGTACGCGCCGCTGGAAGAGGGCGGCTGGAATTTGCACCAGCTCGTCGTTCACATGCGGGATGTCAACGCGCAGGTCTACCCGCCGCGTTTATACCGTATCCTGGACGAAGAAAACCCCACCTTCGAGAACTTCGATGGGGAGGCCTGGATGGCGGCCCATTATGCTCAGAATGAGCCGCTGGAGGCGATATTGATGCAGTTCGCCTGCCAGTGCGCCGAGGTAACTGACCGGTTGCGCCAGCTACCGGCTGAGGCGTGGAGCCGCCCCGGCACACATCCCGCTTATGGCACGCATAGCCTGCAATGGTGGGCCGAGCGGATGTTGGCGCATATCGAGGAGCATCTCGAACAAGTCAGACGGAGACCTTAGAGGTATAATACCGATTACCATGAAATCCTTTCGCCTTCTCCTGACCCTCATTGGCCTCAGCCTTTTCGCCCTGCAACCAGTTCAGGCGCAAAACAAGTCGCATCTGGTGCTCGTCCAGACCATTGATGGCCCAATCACCCCGGCTACGCAGGAATACCTGTCGCGGGGCATCAAAATTGCCGGACAGCGCGCCGCCGAGATAATCATCGTACAACTCAACACCCCAGGCGGAGGCATTGACGCGATGAATCGCATGGTCCAGGATATGCGCGCCAGCCGCGTACCAATCGTAATCTACGTTTCACCGCGCGGGGCGTGGGCTGGCTCAGCCGGGACAGTTATCACGCTGGCCGGCCATGCCGCGGCCATGGCTCCCGAAACGGCCATCGGCGCGGCCAGCCCGGTCGGAGCGCAAGGCGAAAACCTGCCCACCACCGAGCAGACCAAAATCACCGAGATCATGAAAGCCACCGTCCGCTCGCTGGCCCAACGACGCGGCGTGGAGGCGGTTAAACTGGCCGAGGAAACCATAGAGAAAGCGCGCGCCGTCTCAGCGGATGAAGCCCACCAGGTTGGACTGGTGGATTTCGTGGCTACCGACCTGTCTGATCTGCTCAAACAACTGGATGGATTCAGCATCGAAACCGCCCATGGCCGGCGCGCCCTCCACACGGCTGGCGCGACTGTTGATTACCTGCCGATGACGCTCATCGAACAACTACTGTTGATGCTCACCAATCCCAACGTCGTCTTCCTGTTAATGAGTATCGGCGTGCAGGCCATGTTCATCGAACTTTCCAGTCCGGGCGGATGGGTGGCCGGCTTTATCGGCGCGGTCTGCCTGGCGCTGGCTGCCTACGGTCTGGGCATCCTGCCAGTCAACTGGTTCGGGCTGGTTTTCCTGGTCATCGCCTTCGCACTTTTCATTGCAGATATAAAAGCGCCGACGCACGGTGCACTGACCGCAGCCGGCATTGGCGCTTTCATCGTCGGGGCGTTGGTACTGTTCAATTCGCCTGGCACGCCCCAATTTCAGCGCGTTTCGCTCCCGCTGGTAATCCTGGTCGCCATCATCTCCGGTATCCTGTTCGCGATCATCATCGGATTCGCCCTCCGCGCCCAGCGCGCACCGATCCGCACCGGAAGGGAAAGCCTGGCCGGTCACACCGGCATCGCCCGCACGAATATCGCCCCGAGCGGTCAGGTTCAGGTGGGGAGCGAGCTATGGAGCGCGGAACTGGCCGAGGGTCAGAAACCAATCCGGAAAGGGGAATGGATCGAGGTTGTGAAAATTACAGGTTTAAGGTTGAAGGTCAAAGCCCTCACCCTGAGGGATGATGGCCAAGGGATGAGGAACAAATCTTGACGTTTTCTGTGTACTTGACTAGAATTTGTTTGTAAATTGAACCTTATAAGAACCGATGGCAGACGGAAATCTGTCAAAGTGAGAAGGCCATGAAATCAAAATCCAGCAGCGAATATTTTGGTGAATTTCTGCGCAGCATTCAGGAATCTGAACAGCGGCAAGACCTTAGCAGTTTTAGCAGTTCTATTCCGTTCAAACTGATGGCCGCCCTGGCTGACTTGGGACCGCAAGATCCGGCCTCTCTTATGACAGCCAGTGGGCTGGGCTTCGATGAGTTTACTGAGGTGGTCAAATCACTTCGCGTTGCCGGGCTGATTGAAGTCGAAGGCTCTGCCGGATATGAAAAAATTGAATTGAACTCGAAAGCCACCCAATTGATTCAGGTGCTCTCGCTTTCAAAGGATGACGTAGACGAAGAGGGAGATTGAAGATGGTATCCACCAATATTTTCGAATGGTTGGTCGTTGCGCTTTTCGGCGCCGCGATCGGCGTTGCTGAACTAATCTCCCGCTATAAAGACGAGCCAGACAATGCATTACGCTCCTGGCCGGCTTATTTGTATCTGTTGCTCAATGCCCTGGCCTCGATGGCTGCTCTGGGTATCATCCGCGTCTTCAACTGGTCGTTTGGCATTACCAACCCCAACGCGGTGGGGGTGGCACAGGTGATTGTAGCCGGGTTTGGCGCGATGGCCATCTTGCGCACCTCCTTGTTCACCGTTAAAGTGGGCGAGGAAACCATCTCCATCGGCCCCAGCCGTTTCCTGGAAGTCATGCTCACTGCTGTGGATCGCGGAGTGGATCGCAAGCGAGGCGAAGCCAGAGCAAAGGTGATCAGCAAAATCATGGGGAATGTTTCATTCGAAAAAGCCTATACCGCATTGCCATCCTATTGCTTTACGCTCATGCAAAACTTGCCATCCGAGAACCCCAAACAATTCGGAGAACAGATCACCCTGATTCGCAATTCTCATATGAGCCCGCGCGTCAAATCACAAGTGCTTGGCTTGCTGCTCATGAATCTGGTTGGGGAAAACGTATTGAGCGCGGCCATACAATCCATTGGTGATGAGATCAAACCTGATCCTGAACCTGTTCAACCTGTTTAAAATCCCTAATGCCCACCATCCCAACGCGGGAGCGCGTGAGTCCCGGAAAAGTTAGCCCTACACCCCTGCGCCGCCCGGAATGGATCAAAGTCCGCGCCCCGGCGGGTGAAACCTTTCAGCAATTGCGGCAACTGATGCGCGCCAAAACCCTGCACACCGTCTGCGAAGAAGCCATGTGTCCCAACCTGGGCGAATGCTGGGGCGCTGGCACGGCCACATTCCTGATGCTGGGCGACGTGTGCACGCGCACCTGTGGTTTCTGCGATATCAAACACGGACGCCCCGCGGGCCTTGACTGGTTGGAGCCGGAGCGCGTGGCGCAGGCGGTACAGGCCATGAATCTGAAACATGCCGTGATCACCTCGGTCAACCGCGACGAGCGGCGGGATGGCGGCGCGCCGATCTTCGCCATGCTCATCCGCCGCATCCGCCAATTGCTGCCCGGCTGCTCGATCGAGGTGCTGATTCCAGATTTCAAAGGCTCGCTCGAAGCGCTGAAGATTGTAATGGATGCCCGCCCTGAGATTTTAAATCACAATGTTGAAACTGTGCCGCGCCTGTTCAAGCAAGTCCAACCGCAGGATAACTACGCCTGGGCGGCAACCACTTTGAGCAACGCCAAAAAACTCGATCCCGAGGTGCTAACCAAGTCCGGCATCATGCTCGGGCTAGGCGAGGATATCGAGGAAGTCAAGACCGTCATGCGCGACCAGCGCAGTTGGGGCGTGGACATCCTGACCATTGGCCAGTACCTGCAACCAAGCAAAAAACACCTGCCGATTGCATGCTACTACACGCTGGAAGAATTTGCCGATTTAAAGAGCTATGGCCTGGAAATCGGTTTCAAATGGGTCGAAGCCGCCCCACTGGTGCGGTCGTCATATCACGCTGCGGAACAGGTGCGGGCACTGAGCCTTGTGCATCGGAAATTGTATGGGGAATAAGGCAGATCTCATCTGCCATGCTAATGATTACGAATTGTGATAGAATTTTGTTGTTATGGTCGCCTATCGCATTCTGATTGTCGAAGATCAACGCGAAGTCAGCCACCTGCTGCGCTCGGCGCTACAGACCCTCGATCACTATCTGGAGGTGGTCGAGATTCCGTCTGGTGAAGAGGCGATCCTGGACGCTGCGCGCAATAAGGTTGATCTCCTGGTGGCGGATTTTCGTCTGGCGGGCATCACGGGCGTTGAACTGATGCGCAAGGTGCGCAGCCATCAGCCAAAGGCCAAAGTCATCCTGATCACCGGTATGACCGATAGAAAGGTGCGCAAAGAGGTGTCCGAGGCTGGCGCCGACGCGTTTTTCATCAAGCCTGTCCCGATCGCCGATTTCCTGGACGCGGTCGAACGTGTCCTCGGCCTGGCCGAGACAATGTTCCCAGCCAAGCCGATCAGCGCGGACGAATCCGAGGAGCGGCAAAGCCTGGCGGATATGATTGTTGGCCTGCGTCAGGAGCTGGATGCGACGGCCATCTACCTGCTCAACGACCGCGGCCGCATCCAGGCGCGCGCCGGTGACCTGCCCGATAGCAGCATGGAGATCTCCCTGACCTCTTCGTTGATGGCTCTCTTCAGCGCCGGGCAAAAGCTCTCTCACCTGATGGGCCAGAAAATCCCCTCCAACTGGCATATCTTCAATGGCGGGGAGTATGATCTGGTCTTCGCGCCTGTCGGAACGACTCATGCTATACTGGCGGTAGGAGTGGGGCTGGCTACGCAAGAACGGCTACTCAATACCTTCCATATTTATTCCGCCTTCCGACAAAAAATCGAAGCAACCTTTCAGGCAATGAATGTGCTTGCCGTGCCATATATCAAGGCGCTGCCGGCCGTCCCGGTTGTAGAAGCCGCAGCGGAGGAGCGCAGTAGCACTGAACTGGAGCCGCTCTTCGAGCAGGCCGAGAAGAAATTTAAACCAGAAGAGGTAGATGCCTTCTGGAGTAAGGCAACCGGCAAACATAAGACCGTGCCGCTCAATCCGGACGTATTATCGTATGACCAGGCGCGCCAATTAGGGTTAACGCCAACCGAAGACAAGAGCTAACATTGCCCCGCCGCCCAGCTTATGTTACAATTTGCCCCGCTTTGGGGCGTGGTGCAACGGCAGCACATCAGCCTTTGGAGCTGAGTATCTTGGTTCGAATCCAGGCGCCCCAGCCTGAATATCCCGCCGGTAAGCGGGGCTTTTTTCTCTATTAACGGGCTTCGCGGCAGCGCAGGCTCGTTTTGATTTCGCCCTCACCCCCCTCCTCTCTTCCTATAAGGGAGATGGTCGAGGGGCAAGGGAAGGAGATGTGCATGAAAGTTACCGCCGTTTTACTCGCCGCCGGACAGGGCACGCGCATGAGATCGGATTTGCCAAAAGTGCTGCACGCAATGTGTGGGCAGCCGATGATCTATTATGCTATTCAGGCCGCCCAAGCAGCCAGTACCGAGACGCCGGTCGTGGTGGTTGGACATGGCGCGGACGCCGTTAAGGATTTTGTCCACGATTCGGCGCGCCTCGTCTTTCAGGAAAAACAGCTCGGCACCGGACACGCCGTGTTGCAGGCGGAATCGCTCCTGCGCGGCAAGAGCGATTACATCATCGTGACCTGCGCCGACATGCCCTTGCTGCGCGCCGAGACCCTCAGCCGGCTGGTCGAGACCCAGGGCGCGAACCCAGGCCCGATCACCCTGCTGACTGTCATCACCAGAGATCCGCGTGGGTTCGGGCGGGTGGTGCGAGGTGCGGATGGCAGCGTGCAGGCCATCGTCGAAGAAGCTGCCGCGACGCCTGAGCAGTTGAAAATCAAGGAACTCAATGCCAGCGCCTACTGTTTCTCCGCCAACTGGTTATGGGCTGCCCTGCATCGCATCCCGATTTCAAAGAAGGGTGAATACTATCTGACCGATACGGTCGAACTGGCCGTCAAGGCTGGCTTGCCTGTCCAGGCGCTCCACTTGGATGACCCGCTCGAGACCATTGGCATCAACACCCGCGTACACCTGGCCGAAGCGGAAACCGCGATGCGCCAGCGCATCAACACTGCCCACATGCTGGCGGGTGTCACCATTATTGACCCGCAGACGACCTACATCGAGGCGGGCGTGACCTTGGGCCGGGATAGCATACTCTGGCCGAATACCTACCTACAGGGGGGGACGCGCATCGGTGAGCGTTGCGAGATTGGGCCGAACAGCCTGATCCGCGATACGGTCATCGGTAACAACTGCGTCGTGCTGGCCTCGGTGCTGGAGGGCGCCAGCCTCGAAGATGACGTGGACGTCGGCCCATTCGCTCACCTGCGCAAGGGCGCGCACTTATGCACAGGCGTCCACATGGGCAATTTCGGCGAGGTCAAGGATTCCACGCTCGGCCCGGGTACCAAGATGGGACATTTCTCCTACATTGGCAATGCCGCCATCGGCGCCAACGTCAACATTGGCGCGGGGACGATCACCTGCAATTACGATGGTGTGCGTAAGCACCCAACGCACATAGGCGATGATGTTTTCATTGGCAGCGATACCATGCTGGTCGCGCCAGTCAAGCTCGGCGACCGCTCGCGCACCGGCGCGGGGGCCGTGGTCACGAAAAATGTCCCGGAGGATGCGCTGGTTGTTGGGATGCCGGCGCGGGCAATCAAGAAGTTGGATAAAAAAGAGGATGTGTCGTAAAAGGTGTTTTATGACAACACTATCTGACGAAGAACGCCGCGCGCTGATTGACCTGGCCAACGAGGCCCGCCGCCGCGCCTACGCGCCATATTCGAAGTACCAGGTTGGCGCCGCGCTGCGCACCAGCAGCGGGCGTATCTACACCGGCTGTAATGTCGAGAACGCTGCGTTCCCAACCAGCATGTGCGCCGAACGCGTGGCGGTTTTCAAGGCCGTTTCTGAAGGCGAAATGCAGTTTGAGGTCATCGCCATCGTCACACCAAATGGCGGCTCACCGTGCGGCGGATGCAGGCAGGTTTTGGCAGAGTTTGGGTTGGATACCATCGTACTTATTGCTGACGGTGAGGGACAATTACTAAGCGAACTACCCGTCGGCGATCTGCTCCCCGGCGCGTTTGGGCCTGAGGATCTAGGCAGATAGTCATGTAGTTGGTTGGTCACGTGGAACGTTCCTTCCGCCTCGAAGCTGTCGTCCTGCGCCATTCCGATTGGGGTGAGGCCGATCGTCTGCTCACACTCTACACGCGCGAAAAGGGCAAAGTGCGCGCCATCGCTAAGGGGGTGCGCAAGGTGCGTTCGCGCAAGGCTGGTCACCTCGAACCGTTCATGCGCGTGACCCTGCAACTGGCGCGTGGCCGTGACCTGCTCATCGTCACCCAGGCCGATACGTTGGATGCCTACCAACCCCTGCGCGAAGACCTGGTGCGAATAGGGTATGCCGCTTACGTGGCCGAACTGCTCGATCGCTTTACCTACGAGGACGAAAATGAGAATCAGGCCATTTTCCGCTTGTTGACTGAAACCTTATCTCGCATCTGCACCGAGCCGGACCCCTGGCTGGCCCTCCGCTATTACGAGATACGCCTGCTCGACCAGCTTGGCTTTCGCCCACAACTGTTTACGTGCGCCAATTGCGAGGCCGAGATCCAGCCCGTGAGCCAGTATTTCTCCGCCTCTCAGGGCGGGGTGTTGTGTCCGCAATGCGGCGCGGGCCTGACCGGAGTTTGGAAAGTATCGCTGGAAGCGCTCAAGCACCTGCGTCATTTCCAGCGCAGCACTTACCGCGAGGCGCAGCGGGCGCGCCCGCTCGCGCCAGTCCAGAATGAGGTCGAGGCGCTCATGCAGCGCAATTTTACTTATTTGTTAGAACGAGAGCTAAATACCCCCGGATTTATAAAACAGGTCAGGAAATAAGCGCCGGGCAAGGCTTGTCTGCCCGCACACACCCCATCCTCCCCTACTTATTGAGAAGATACCTCTGAGGTACAATAACAGAAATTTATCGAAAGGGTTCCATATTGTTTGAAATCGTTTTCCTCGGCACATCGGCATCCGCCCCCTCGGCGCGGCGCGGGCTTTCGGCGCAGGTCGTCAAGCACGACGAGTTCCGCTTTTTGATTGATTGCGGTGAAGGTACCCAGCGCCAGATCCTGCAATCGGGGCTGGGTTTCAAGCACCTCAACCACATCCTCATCACCCACGGCCACCTCGACCACATCCTGGGGCTGGGCGGCCTGCTCTCCACGCTCATGCGCTGGGAGACGATTGACGAATTGAACATCTACAGCGGACGCTGGGCGCTCGACCGCATCCACGATTTGCTTTATGGCGTCGTCTTGCGTGGCGCGCAGCCGCCGATGAAGCTCCAAATGCACGAGGTTTCACCCGGCGTCTTTTTCGAGGCGGACGATTTCGCAATTACGGCCTTTCCTGTTTACCACCGCGGCTCAGATAGCCTGGGTTTCAAGTTCGAGGAAAAATCTCATCGTCCCTTCCTGCCGGAAAAGGCAGAAAAACTGGGCGTCCCGCCCGGCCCGCAGCGGCGTGACTTGGTAAATGGCAAGAGCATCACCCTGGCCGATGGCCGCCAGGTCAAGCCGGAGGATGTGCTTGGTGCACTTAGGCCCGGGGTCCGGTTGGTGCATGTGAGCGATGCGGGCCGCACCACGGACCTGGTCGAGGTCTGCCGGGCGGCCGACGCGCTGGTCATCGAGGCCACTTATCTCGAGCCTGAGGCTGAGATGGCGCAGCAGTTCTCGCACCTGACGGCAAAACAGGCTGCACAATTGGCGCTGGAGGCCGACGTCCGGCAATTGATTTTGACCCACCTCTCGCGCCGCTATCGCGAGAAGGATGTGCTGGCCGAAGCCCAGGCCGTTTTCCCAAACGTCAGCGTGGCGCGCGATCTTGACGTTTTTCAAATCAAGCAAACGTAGGGCAGGATTCTAATCCCGCCTTAGCAGTGGGCGATCCACCCCGCGTATCGGCGGGTAAAATACCCGCCTTATGTGTGAGGCAAACTATGGACAAAGATTTCAAAATTGGCCTTCTCACCTCCGGCGGCGACTCGCCGGGTATGAATCCATGTATCCGCGCGGTCGTGCGCGCGGCGAGTGTCAATAATGCCCAGGTGCTGGGGGTGAAGGACGGCTTCGAGGGGTTGATAAACGGCGAGTTCCACCCATTGGGAGTGCGGGATGTAGGCGGCATCCTCCAGCGGGGCGGGACAATCCTGCAGACGCGGCGCAGCACCCGCTTCCTGGAACCGCACTACCAGCGCGAGGCCATTCGCAATATGAACAGCATGGGTATGGACGGGTTGATCGTCGCAGGTGGTAATGGTTCGCTAAGTGGTGCCCACGCGCTGGCAGAACAAGGCGTGAAGGTGGTGGCTATTCCCGCCAGCATTGACAACGATGTCTGGGGGACGAACATGGCGATTGGCGTGGATACAGCCATGAATACCATCATGGAGGCGGTGGATAAACTGCGCGACACAGCCGCCTCTCACGGGCGGGCGTTCCTGATCGAGACGATGGGACGTGACTGCGGCTACCTGGCCGTGATGGCCGGCATCGTCTGCGGGGCGGAGATGGTGCTTATTCCCGAGGTTGCGGTGACGGTCAAGGAGGTGGCCACGGCTGTCGAGGATGCCTACCGGCGGGGTAAGACACATGCCATCATCATTGTCGCCGAAGGAGCCAGCGTCAAGACGACTGAACTGGCCGCCGCGCTGGACGCGGAGGATGTCGGCTTCACGACGCGCGTCACCATCCTCGGCCACATCCAGCGCGGCGGTTCGCCGACCGCGTTCGACCGGATGCTGGCGGCGCGCCTGGGCATTAAGGCGGTGCAGGCCTTGCTGGCCAGCGAGTCGGATGTCATGGTTGGCTTGCAGGGGCGGGAGGTCGAACTAATCCCCCTGGCCGAAGTTACAACCAGGTCGCGCACGGCCAGCCAGGAATACATCGCGATGGCGCACATGCTGGCGAGGTAGAGAATGGCTGATGGCGGATGGCAGATGGCGGGGTCAAAGACCCACGCCGAGCACAGCGCTACCAAGGGCTATCCGCCATCAGCCATTATATCCACGTCGGTTCCTCGTACTTCCCAAATACCCCCCTCATCACATTAATAATTTCACCTAAAGTAGCATAGGCGCGTACCGCGTCGAGAATATAGGGCATGGTGTTTTCCGTGCCCTGACAGGTGATTTTCAGCCGGTCGAGGCTCTGGCCAACGCGAGCATTGTCGCGGCTCTGGCGGATTTCAGCGAGGCGGGAAACCTGCCGCTCGTAGCCCTGCGGATCCATTTCGAGCAGCGGGATGGTCAGCGGCTTATCTTCGGTATAGGCGTTCACACCCACAATCTTGCGCATCCCAGCGTCGATCTCGCGCTGGTAACGGTAGGCTGCATCCGAGATTTCGCTTTGGAAGAAGCCTTTTTGGATGGCCGGTAAAACACCGCCCAAATTTTCGATGCGGCGGAAGTAATCGTAGGCCTGTTTTTCAATCCGGTCGGTCTGCGCCTCGACGAAGAACGAGCCGCCCAGCGGGTCAATCGTGTTCGCCACGCCGGATTCCTCGGCGATGATTTGCTGGGTGCGCAAGGCAATGGTGGCAGCCTCTTGGGAAGGGAGCGCCAACGCCTCGTCCAGACTGTTGGTGTGCAGGGACTGCGTGCCGCCGAGGACGGCGGCCAGCGCCTGGATCGCGACGCGCACCACGTTAATTTGCGGCTGCTGGGCGGTCAGCGAGACGCCGGCCGTCTGCGTGTGGAAGCGCATCAACCAGGAGCGCGGGTTTTTCGCGCCGAAGGTCTCTTTCATCTCGCGCCCCCAAATCCGGCGCGCGGCGCGATATTTGGCAATTTCCTCGAAGAAATCATTGTGGGCGTTGAAGAAGTACGACAGGCGCGGGGCAAAGTCGTCAATATCCAGGCCGCGCTGGAGCGCCCAGCGGATGTATTCCATGCCGTCCGAGAGAGTGAAAGCCAGTTCCTGCGCGGCGGTCGCGCCGGCTTCGCGGATGTGGTAGCCGGAAATGGATATCGTGTTCCACTGCGGTACATCGGTTGAACCAAATTCAATCGTATCCACCACCAGCCGCATCGAAGGCTCCGGCGGGAAGATATATTCTTTTTGGGCGATGTATTCCTTCAAAATGTCATTCTGAATTGTGCCGCGCAACTGGTCGGGGCGCAGGCCCTGTTTCTCGGCGGCGGCGATGTACATGGCCCAGATGACGGCGGCCGGTGAGTTGATGGTCATGCTGGTCGAGACTTTGTCCAGCGGGATGCCAGCGAACAAAACTTCCATATCCTTGAGCGAGGAGATCGCCACGCCGCACTTGCCGAATTCACCCAGCGCCTCGGGAGCGTCGCTGTCATAACCCATCAGCGTGGGCAGGTCGAAAGCGGTCGAGAGACCGGTCTGGCCCTGCTCGAGCAAATACTTGAAGCGGGCATTTGTCTCCTCGGCGGCGCCGAAACCGGCGAACATGCGCATCGTCCATAGTTTGCCGCGGTGCAGCGTCGGGTGGATGCCGCGCGTAAACGGGTACTCGCCCGGCAGTCCGAGGTCACGCTCGTAGTCCACATCCGCAACATCCCGCGGCGTATACAACCGGTCCACCGGCTCAGAGGAAGCGGTGATGAATTCCTCCTGTCGTTCGGGGAAATCTGCCAGCGCTTTTTGTAAAGCGGTCTTCTCCCACTTTTCCAGCGACTGGCGCAGTTTATCGAGTTTTTGGCGGTCGTACATTGTTCGCTCCTTCAAAGCTGTTTCTGTCTGATGGAATTATAGCATGAGCGCTTTCACCAAGGACTCAACGCGAATGCCGCGAATTAACTAATGGCGCGAATTCTTTTGGGTCTTATTCGCGAAATTCGCCCATTCGCGTAATTCGCGTTAGAAATCCGCTTGGGGAATCTGGTATACTCCCCTCATGCCCCGCTTCGAACTCGACCTCAATCCCGTTTCCCACATCACCGCTGACGCCATCGGCGCACCCGGCCAACGCGTCTTCTATATCCAAGGCTGGCAGGAGAGCGATCTCCAGCCGGTGACGATTATCCTCGAGAAAGTCCAGCTCCAGTCGCTGGCTGTGGGCGTCGAGCAATTTATAGCTGAAATTGCCAGACAGAAACCCGACTTGCCGCAGGCTTCTGCCGACTACGCCGAGGAGAAGATGCACATCAGCCCGCCGGTTGACCCGCTCTTCCGTGTCGGAGAGATCGGTATGGGTTATGATAGCGAGCAGGATCTGGTTGTCCTGTTAATGCGTGAGATCGTGCTCGAAGGGGGCGCGCCCGAGGAGGCCGCGGTGGTGCGCTTCTGGTGCACCCGTTCACAGATTCGCGCCCTGGCGCGTTGGAGCGTGGAAGTTGTCAGCCGCGGGCGGCCACTCTGTCCGCAATGCGGCGCGCCGATGGAGCCCGAAGGTCATTTCTGTCCGAAGAAGAATGGGCATAAGCATTAACGTTTGAACGTTTCAACGTTCGAACTCTCGAACGTTTGCAATGAGCGCTTCTTACCCCAATACACTTCAAACTGTCCTCACCCACGGCAGCCTCGAACTTAAAGGCCAGTTCATGCTCGGCTCCAACTACACCTTCCTCGTCACCGTCCGCTATGAAGGTCAGGAAATCCCGGCCGTCTACAAACCGGCGCGCGGCGAGCAACCGCTGTGGGATTTTCCCGAGGCCAGTCTCGCCGGGCGCGAAGTGGCTGCCTATCTGGTCGGCGAGGCGCTCGGCTTCGGCTTAGTCCCGCCCACTGCCCTGCGCGACGGCCCGTTCGGACACGGCTCGCTCCAGCAGTTCATTGACTACGACCCGGGTTACCACTACTTCACCTTCACGCCCGCCGACCGCCAGCGCCTGCGCCCGGCCGCGCTCTTTGACCTGCTGGTCAACAACGCCGACCGCAAAGGCAGCCACTTCCTCATCCAGAAACACTCCCGTTACCTCTACTTGATAGACCACGGCCTGTGCTTTCACGAAGAGGACAAATTGCGGACGGTGCTTTGGGACTTTGCGGGAGAACCGATACCCGAAAATTTACTCGCCGCCCTGGCTGCTTTCCGTGTAATGCTTTCCAACCCGAGCTTGTCTGCCGCCCTTGAGCCATATCTCAGCCCCGGCGAAATCACCGCCCTCGCCGCCCGCGCGGATGT
The DNA here is from genome assembly GCA_020723995.1 of Chloroflexus sp. Classification (GTDB taxonomy): domain Bacteria; phylum Chloroflexota; class Anaerolineae; order Anaerolineales; family Villigracilaceae; genus CG2-30-58-95. Next base: position 23,621 of record DYHT01000016.1, on the reverse strand, counting down.
GTTACTAAAAACCCATACTTTCCCCATACCGCCAGAAGACCGGCGCGCTTTTCCTTATCCGCCTTTATAATGTTCTCAAGTTTGCAGGTTGGCACGTTGAAACGTTCCAACTTGCAAACCTGTCAACCCGAAAACGGAGCAATTATGCGCTATAAACTTGCTTTATTGGGTTTTGGCAGCGTCGGCCGCGAACTGGCCCGTTTGCTCATGCGCAAAGAAAGCGAATTGAAAGAACGCTACGACATCGCATTTTCAGTCACCGGCATCGCGACAGGCAAGCATGGCTCAGCTATTAACCCCAACGGCCTCGACATCCTGCACGCGGTGGAAACCGTCGAAGCCGGTCAGACCCTCGACCAGTTTACTAATTTACCAATTACTGATTTTCGCTCCACCCTCCCAGCAGCGCAAAGGTCGCCGCGCTGGTCACGGTGCTGATGGATATGCCCTTCACGCCGCAGCAGGTTGACCGGACTGGTATTCGTGGAATTACAGCCGGAATGATTACAAAGGCGAAAGACGAGGGCAAACGCTATAAATTGGTCTGTTCGGCTGAATGCGAAGATAATACCGTCAAAGCCCGCGTCGCACCGGAGCTTGTGCCAATGTCCTCGCCGATGTACAGCGTGGAAAGTTCGACCTCGATTGTCGAATTCAAGGCCGATGTACTGGGCAATTTATCCATCGTCGAAACCGACCCCGGACCAGCGACGACGGCTTATGGACTGCTGGCAGATTTCATCAATGCCGTTCACAAATGAGGAGGATTTATGGCCAACATAACCAGCCAACAACTTTTCGATGCTTTGCAAACCGGTTGGTGCGAGTACGTGGGCAAGTTCAACGGATTGTCGCCGGCCGAGCAGAGTGCTTTTTTGCAGCGGGAGGGTTATGCCCGTTTCCATGATCTGTTGGCGCACATCCTCGCCTGGTGGGAGGAGGCGCTGGAGGTCATCACCGCCATGCTGGAGTTTCGCGATCTGCCCAGTCGAGAGTACGATATAGATGCCTTCAATGCCGAGGCCCTGGCTGAGTATCACGATTGGACCGAAAGCAATCTGCTGGCACATTACGAAAACCTGCGCGAAGCGCTGCTCGATCTGGTGGCTGAGTTGCCGGATGGCGCGTTGGAGAACAAACGCATTGCCGGTTGGCTGCATGCTTGCGTCTTAGAGCACCTCAACGATCACCAATTACCCTGATCTCTGAACTCACTCATTATTCATCACTCTTTACCTTTCTGTGGAGGTAGAAACGAACGCAACACGCGAAGTCTTCATCGTTTCCGCTGTCCGCCTGCCGATTGGCGTGGGAAAACCCGGCGGCGCTTTGTTCCCGTTTCTGCCGGTTGATCTGACTGCGCGCGTGCTAGTGGAGGTCGTGCGCCGCGCCGGGATGGACCCGGCGCAGGTGGAGGACGTTGTCTGGGGCGTGGTCACGCCGGTCGGCGACCAGGGCGCCAACCTGGCCCGCATGTCGGTGCTGAAAGCCGGCTTCCCGGTCCACGTCCCGGCCACCACCCTGAACCGGATGTGCGGATCGTCGCAGCAGTCCATCCACTTCAGCGCGCAGGCCATCCTGGCCGGCGACATGCATCTGGTCGTCACGGGTGGGACGGAGATCATGTCACACCAGCCGATCGGGGCCGATTATCCCGCCGAGTGGCCCAAGGATTTCCCCTACAAGCTGGTGCATCAAGGCATCAGCGCCGAGATGATGGCCGAGAAGTGGAATTTGAGCCGTGACGATTTGGACGAGTTTGCCTATCAGAGTCACATGCGAGCCGGCCAGGCCATCCAAGGTGGTTACTTTGAGGGCCAGATCCTGCCGGTGGACCTGCCGGATGGCAGCCGCTTCACAGCCGATCAGGGCGTGCGCATGCTGCCCGACCGGGGCAAGATGGCCGCCCTCAAACCGGCCTTCAAAGAAGACGGGGTGGTTACGGCTGCCAACTCCAGCCAGATCAGCGACGGCAGCGCAGCCGTACTATTGGCCTCACCCGAAGCAGTTGGGCGTTACAACCTGTCGCCGCTGGCGCGTATCGTTGCCCGGACAGTGGTCGGCTCGGATCCAGTTCTGATGCTGGATGCCCCCATTCCGGCCACGGAAAAGGTCTTGAAAATGGCCGGCCTGAGGCTGGCAGACATGGACGTGATCGAGATCAACGAAGCCTTTGCCAGCGTGGTGCTGGCCTGGGAAAAGGAACTCAAACCCGACATGGCGCGTGTCAACCCCAACGGCGGAGCCATTGCCCACGGACACCCGGTCGGCGCGACCGGCGCGATCCTGATGACCAAGCTGGTATATGAGCTTCAGCGCCGCAAGGCGAAGTATGGCCTGCAGACCATGTGCATCGGTCACGGCATGGCCACAGCGACGATTATCGAGCGCGTTTGAATGTTTGCCGAAGAGCGAATTCCGGCCTCTTATTTATGTTGGCGTCTCTATCGGCGTGGGTGTATTGGTCGGCGTCGGCGTCAGGCTGGGGGTAATGGATGGCGTCGGGGTGGGAGTTTGCGTCGCAGTCGGCGTGTAGGTCGGCGTCGGCGTGGGGGTCAGCGTTGGCGTAGGGGTCGGGGTGGGCAGGTTCAGGCGCAGGCGAACGTGTTTATCGGCAAAGCCGCCCGTGTTACTGCGCATGTACAGCCGCAGGATGATCCCATCGCCCGTGATGTCTGCCAGATCCCAGGTGTAAATTTTCGAGGGCGCAGTGACCGGCGATGAGCTGTCATCCACCAAGATCGTCCACGTGTCCGGGTCGTCCCCCAGGCCATATTCCAATCGGAAGGACTGGAAGTTTTGCGTGGCATCCGCCACGGCGAAGATGTCCAGCGGACTGGCGCTGATCTCCTGACCATCCTTCAAACCGACGAAATCCAGCTTGGGACGCGGATCGTTTTCTCTACATTCGCGTTCAGGCGCATAGAAAATCTCATCCGTAAAGCCCATCTCCCGGGCCCACGCCTGGCCCTTCGGCTCCTGGCGGAGCCAGTTCCTGGCCCATTCTTCCGAGACGTTCAGCGCCATCTTTTTCTCGGTGTGATCGGAGCAGGTGGGCGAGGCGCGCAGACCTGTCCAGGAATCAATCAAGAGTTCCTGCCACAGGTCCTGGCTGGCGGGCAGGGGTGGTTGGTTGGCGGAAAAGTATTCCATCCGTTGGTTGGGGCACCATTGGGAGGCTTCCGTCCCCGAAACGGCACAGATGACTCGTTCGACCACGCCGTTGGGTTTCATGAAGGGCGTTGGATTCCCGCCGGTTAAATACTGAATGGCAACTTGCATGAACTGCGACCAGATGGGCGCTGCGCCGGTCAAGCCGCTGATATTCTCCATCGGTGTGTAATCGGCATTCCCGACCCACACGCCCACCGCCAGGTCGGGGGTATAGCCGAGTGTCCAGTTATCACGAAAATCGTTGGATGTGCCGGTTTTGGCGGCCGCCTGGAAGGGCAGGTTGATGGCCGAATTGCGCCCGAACATCGGCGCTCGCGCCTCATTATCCGAGAGGATAGACGAGATCAGAAAGGCGTGTTCGGCGTGGAGGACCTGTTCGCCCGGCAGCGGCTGGTACTCGTAGACCAGTTTGCCGGTGTGATCCATGATCTTCAAGATGGCGAGAGGGGGAACACGCCGCCCGCCGCTGGCAAAGACGGCATAGGCCCCACTCATCTCCAACAGGCTGACGTCGCCCCCGCCCAGGGTCAGGGACAGGCCGTAATCGTCACGCGTCAGGCTGGTGATGCCCAGGCGTTTGGCCATGGCCACCAGGCCGGTATCACCATAAATGCCCACGAATTGCAGCGTTTTGACGGCCGGGATGTTGTAAGAATTCGCCAGCGCGCTGCGCGCCAGCACTGGGCCGTGAAACTTGCCGTCATAGTTGACCGGTATATAGGGCGGGCGCGGGTCGCTCGGATCGCCGGAGGGCGGGAACTCCGAAGGCACGTCCCACAGCAGCGCGGCGGGTGTCCAGCCTTTTTCAAAAGCGGCGGCGTAGGTAAACGGCTTGATGGACGAACCCGGCTGGCGCGTTTGGCTGGTGGCCATGTTGACCTGGCCGGAGATGGCGGCGTTGTAGAAATCGGCCGAGCCAACCATGGCCAGGATTTCACCGGTGGAAGGGCGGATGGCGACCAGCGCGCCGTTGGTGGCGTGGTGACCGGCCAGCGCGGCCACCTGGGCGCTGACCAGTTGCTGGGCAACGTCCTGCAGCCCGGGGTCCAGGGTGGTGTAAACGGTGAAACCGGAGCGATAGATGGTTTGTGAATCGAACTGGGCTTCCAACTGAGCACGTACATACTGTACCCAGTGGGGGTAACGCATGTCTGCCTGTGGCGGCCGGAAGGGGTAAGTCTCGATCTCGTTGGCAGCCAGCGCGGCAGCAGAGACATCCACGCAGATTGGCTGGAGGTTGTTGCTGACATAGATGCAGTTGCGCTCCTGGCTCAGTTGGTACATCAGCACGAGCGCCTGCTGCTGGCGTTTGATGGTGACCTCAGGGTTGGCGAAGATGTCGTAGACAGACGGCGCCTGCGGAAGTCCGGCCAGAAAAGCCGCTTCGCCCAGGGTCAACTGGTTGGCAGATTTGGCGAAGTAAGTCTCGGCCGCGGCTTCGATCCCGTAGGCCAGGCTGCCGTAATAGATTTCATTCAGATAGAGTTCTAGGATTTCATCTTTGGTATAGCGGCGCGTGATTTCGGCCGCCAGGATGATCTCGCGCGTCTTGCGCATGAAGGTGCGCTGGCTGCGCTCTTGGGGTGAAAGCAGCAGCGTGCGCGCCAACTGCTGCGTGATGGTGGACGCGCCGCCTCCTTCGCCTCCGCTGAGCGCATTATTCCACAGAGCGCGCATTATGGCGATGGGATCGTATCCGGGATGCGCGTAAAAGTCCTTATCTTCGGTGGCGATGGTGGCGGCCACCAGGTAAGGCGAGATCTTGTCGAGGGTAATGTAAGTGCGCCGGCCGGCCTGGGGATCCAGGATCTCGTAGAGGAGATTGGCATTGCGGTCGAGGATGCGCGTGGTCTCGAATTGCGAGGCGCGCGCCCGCAAGTCATCCACGCTGGGCAGCCTGCGAGCGATGGTGTAATAGGCGTAGATGCTGATTGCCGCCAGGATCAACGCCAGGGCGACAGCCGCGAATAAGGCCACGATCAGAGCGCGCAGCAGGCAGCCGCCCGTTTTATGCCAGTTGAACGGTGGACGACGGGTGACGGGCGACGGACGACGCACAGCTTGCCCTGAGCGGAGCGAAGGGGTGGGCGATGGAAGATTCTGGCCGATAGGCGTATGATCGAAGGCGGTCGGGGTGACGCGCGTGGCATGGATGTCAATCTCTTCCACGCGGCGGGGCAGCGGCATGCCGCGCGAGTCTACAGCCGGGTGCGGCGTGTCAGGTGCCATCGCCCCTGTGGGAGGCGGCATTGCCCGGGTCTCCTCTTCGGAGGCGATCAGGCGGCGGAATTTCTCGCGCGGGTCTTGTTTGCCGTCGGGAGGATCGGTTGACATAAATTTTCCTTTACGGCTTGCTCATCACCAGTGCAATCCACACACCCTTCATCACCACCTCGTCGTGCTGGTTCTTGACCTGGAGGGCAATCGTCACGGCCCCGGCGTTCAGGCGCGGGAAGGCTTTGGTTTCAGTCACATCCAGTTCGGCGTGGATGGTATCGCCCAGAAAGACCGGCTTGATGAACTTCCACTCGTTGATCTCGCGGAAGGCCAGCACCGTGCCTTCCAGCACGCCGGTGCGCATGGCCAGCCCGGAGACAATCGAGAGGCATAACAACCCGTGCGCCACACGCTGCCCGAAGGGCGTGGACTGGCTGAAGGCCGCGTCGGTGTGGATCTGGTTGTAATCGCCCGAAAGACCGGCGAAAGCAACCACGTCGCTTTCGGTGACGGTGCGCGCGGCGGTGGGAATGTGCTGACCGGCCTGAAATTCTTCGAAGTACATACCACGCGAAGAGGGGAGAGGGGACATAGGGCTCCTTTGGCTTTAGGCTATCATTATAGTTTTAGTTTCGGAGAGCATTCGGCAACTGGCTGTCAGCCCCGCCGTGGATTGAAATCCACGGCCCAGAGTAACGAAGTCCGCTGAAGCGGACTCGAACGCTGATTTTGGCCCGAAAATCGGTCCTGTAGCCGCCTTCAGGCGGCTTTCCGCTCTTTAGCCAGTTCTGGCGTTAGGGCAAAATGAGCTTCCGAACTCTCTTTCATTCTTCATCGATTTTCTGCTATATCCGCTTCAAGATGCCGTTCGTTTTACCCAAATTCCTTCACCGAGATGAATAACTAGGCCGAGGTCTCGTAATTGTTGGAGTACTTGGCGAATCTTAGGCTCAATGTGCAGGTTGTCGGGATATACTGCTTGAAATTCAGCCGCATATTGGTACAGGTAACTTGTACTAAACGTAGATGGGGGAAGCTTCTCAAAAACTAACTTCTGCCAACCCCCTAAAGTATCTGGGGCTACGAAAGGTTTGGGTAGTGACAGTTCTTTTTGACGGAGAAAATCAAGAGCTTTTCGGATACCCTTATCGTTGCCTGTTCTACGTGCATAACTCCCTGCCTCTTTGACTGTGTCCTCATACGCATCTATGTATTCGACATCGGGGGCGAAGCGCGACGGCCGATATTTTATTTGGGCATAAATGTCACGAATAGTTTCTAGAGCATCATCCTGCTTGCCAAATTCCAAAATTACGTTTACTTCGACATTGTCTTTAAGCCCACCTTGAGTCAAGTTTGAAGAACCTATTATGCAACTGGCCGTTTGATTTATGTCAAAAAGATAGAGTTTGGGATGATATGCATTTACATAGTCAGAAGGGTCGCTATAGCAGTACAAGTGACATTGTGAGCCCGATGCTGCCCTTTTAAACAAAGCACGTAAAGATTGTGCATCTGTGGTTCGAAAATCTAAACCAACTATAAATTCAACGTGCCCCCCCCTCTCCAAACATTTATCCAACGCAGGCTCTACCAACCGCAAACCAGAATACTTTACAAAAGCAACTGCTATTCGTGCTTCTTGAGCGCTGGGCAAGAGCGAGTTAATTGCATCGCATAATTGCAGATGCACGTTATCCGCAAATCGAAAATTCATCTTCAACTTCCATTGCATTGATAAGCGGCAGGGCTTTTCTTAAGACAAGTTCTTGTAACTCTTCTAAGTAACGGCAATCCGGTATCTCGGTTCGTTCATCGAAATACCAGCCATGAACATCGCGCTCAAGGCAGAAGCGATGATGATTCCCCTCTCTGTCGAGCAGATAGCCGAAAACGATATCGCTTGGACCAGGTGTCCGATTTATGCTGATAGATTTGATCACGGCGGATAAATCCACAATATTCTCCTGGTATCATGCTTGACCGTAGGTGTGGCACAGCCATATGCTATTCTAGCACAAAACGGCCATAAAACCGTTGCCCTCTGGCACATCTGCTCGTATACTGTAGCCATGCGCGATTGGTATCTCGGCCCCGATGATCCCCTCACCCTGACCCTGGCGGCGGACTTTCGCCTGTGCTCCCCCGATTACCTCAACGATCACATTTGGGAACTGGAACCTGGCGGCGGCGATCCGCCCGCGCTGGCCTTGCGCACAACCTATGGCCTGCGGGCGCGTTCCATGCGCATCTTCCCGCGTTTCACCGCCAACGGCAAAACCGTCACCGACCCGGCGAGTTTTGCCGCGCCGCCTCATCTGCGCCGCTTCGACCCCAACTTTCTGATGCTCAACTTTTCCCCGTTCGTCGGAATCGAACTCCTGGCTGAGTACTGGATACCCTCCTCCCAAATCATCGCCGGGCGGCTGACGTTCAACAACCATGCCACTGAGACCGCCGCCATGCGGCTGGAACTGTGCGGCCTGCTCGTCCCGATTGATGGACAAAGTCTGGCGCAGACCCAGATGCAATCCGTCAACGTGCTGGCCGGGCGTACCTCGGACCTGGCGCCGGTCATCTTCCTGACGGGCGGAGCGCTGCCCGGGCCGGGAAAGCATTCGTTGTCGCCGTACCCTTCGCTGACCCTTGACCTGCATCTGGAGGCCGGCGCGGCGCGCCAACTGACCTGGGCGCAGGCCGCCCTCGACGATCCACAGGCTTCCTTCGAGTTGGCACGCCGCACGGCGGCGCGTATCTGGGACGCGGAACGGGCCAGGATCGAGCTGGTCAACGCCGCCCAGACCGTTGCAGTCCACACCGGCGATCCGGATTGGGACGCGGCCTTCGCCCTCAGCCAGAAGACCGCTTTCAGCCTGTTCTTCCCCGCCAGCGAAAGTCTGCCCAACCCATCTTTTGTCCTCACCCGTCAACCCGATCAAGGTTATTCCATACGCGGGGATGGCAGTGATTACTCCCACCTGTGGAGCGGACAATCTCCGCTGGAGGCCTATTACCTTGCCAGCCTGCTGCCCGGCGCGCCGGAGCTGGCCGAAGGTCTGGTGCGCAATTTCCTGTCCGCGCAGACGAAAGATGGCTTCGTAAATTGCCGGCCCGGGCTGGCCGGCCAGCGCGGGCGCTGGCTGGCTGCCCCGCTCGTATCCAGCCTGGCCTGGCAAAACTGCCAGGCGACCGAAAACGAGGCTTTCCTGGCGGATGTCTTTCCGCATCTATTGGCTTTTTTCCAGGCCTGGTTCGCGCCGGCTCACGACCGCGATCAGGATGGTTTCCCGGAATGGGATCATCCCCTGCAGACCGGTTTCGAGGATAATCCAGCTTTTAGCGCCTGGCATACCTGGGCGCAGGGCGCGGATATCGCCGCGCTCGAAAGCCCGGCCCTGGCGGCCAGCCTGTACCGCGAGTGCCGCAGCTTGATCCAAATGGCGGAGAAGCTTGGCCTTACCGACCAGCTAGAGGCCTTGCACTTTCGGGCAGAAATACTGCACATCGAAACCGGAGAGTGCTGGAACGCCGCGGCGGCCCTCTATCATTATCGTGACCGGGATACGCACGGCAGCCTGGCCGGCAAAACGCTGGCGCAGCAGCACGGATCAGGACGCATCAAGTTAAAACAATTTTACAACCCGCCGGTGCGCCTGCTGATCCGCGTGCGGACAAGCGACAAAGCCTTTCGTCGTTTAACGGTGACCATCAAAGGCCAGACTGCGCGGGGCGAACACACGGAACGGCTGGAACGGCAGGATATCCAATGGATTATGGAAAATACCGTGCTGACCAGCCGTGAAGTGTACGCCCGGCTGGATAGTGTCGAGATCACCGGCCTCGAGCCGCAGGATCAGGTCACGATCGCTACGCTGGACTACACCCTAGAAGATCAGACGTTGTTCCTGCCTCTGTGGGCCGGCATTCCCGAAGAGCGCCATGCCTGGTCGTTGATCCAGCGCGGCTTGCTGGATACAGGCCGGTTTTACCATCCCTTTGGCCTCTCGGCTTGCGCGGCCGTCCTTGGCCCGCAAGCCGAAGCGGTTTGTTTGAGCGTGCACCTGCCCTGGCAACAATTGATTGGGGAAGGTTTGCTGGCTTACGGACATCACGGCCTGGCGGCGCAATTGATCGCCCGCCTGATGAATGCCATTATCTTGAATCTAAAGCAGCAGCATGCTTTTTTCAGCGCCTATCACGCTGAATCTGGCGCCGGCATCGGTGAGCGCAATGCCCTGGCAGGTTTAGCCCCGCTTGGCTTATTTCTGCAAACACTGGGAGTTCAGTTCCGGCCGGGAAGTCGCGTCCGATTAAGCGGAAAGAACCCATTTCCCTGGCCGATTACGGTAAAATATAAGGGCTTGAGCGTTACGCGCCGCTCCGACCAAAGCGAAGTTACCTTTCCAAATGGCAGATCAGTAGCCCTTAGCGATCCATCCGATGTATTGGTCTGCCCGGAGTAAGGAGGGGTTATGGAACATCCCCTCATTCGTTATTTGATGGCGGCTGTTGTCCAGGAACAGGACGTAGACCTGGCGACGCGCGCCTTGAACGTGCTGGATGCGCCCGTCATTCATCTTGCTAGCACAGGCGGTTTCCTGGGGCGGCGGAATGCCACCCTGCTTATCGGCCTGCCGGAGGGCCTGGCAGAAAAGGCCATCCAAGCCCTGCAGAGAACCTGTCGCCAGAGAGTGGAATATCTTGCCATCCCATTGGAAGGTTCCCCCTTACCGCTGCCTACGCCCGTACCGGTGACCATTGGCGGCGCGACTGTCTTTACCATTCCGGTGGAGCGCTTCGAGGAGTTTTAGCGAAATGAAGTGTGACGCACTTCTCGGAGATCCCCGAAGGGGGCAAAGTGCGCCGTACGTGGAAGGAGTTTAAGCCATGAAACTGATCATTGCCATTCTGCGTGATGCTGACTCTGATGCCGTTACCCAGGCCCTGACCGCGGCCGAATTTCGCGTGACGCGTATCGCCTCCACCGGCAGCCTGCTGCGGCGCGGCGTGGCCACCCTGCTCATCGGCGTGTACGACGAGCAGGTGGACGCCGCCATCAAATTGATGCGCGAGAAATGCGGCCCCGTTGCCGAAAGCGAAAAGCGCGCCACGATTTTTGTGGTGCCGGTGGTAAATTTCGTCCAAGTTTAACGAGATACCTCGACCAAAATTGACGCTACGACTCGCAGTTGTCTCAGGTTCGCCTGAGCGTTTGTCTGAGCTCACGCCGAAGGCTCGCTGCGAAGCCCTGACACATACGCGACCGGAGGTCTCCTCAACTGGCAGTGTAGAATTCAAGTGATCTTTGGCACACAGGATGACCTACTGATGAGGTGCTGTGCATGAAACGCTGGAATGGCTGGGGCGAAGAAAACATATCCTATCCTTTGCCTGACTCTGCGGCGCGCTACCTGGCGGAACAGGTCGGCGAAGGTGCGTGCCTGCCCGATGCGGCCATCGAGCAGGTGCTGGCTGCGCTTCCCCCTTCCCGCCTTGCCCCTCATCCTCTGATTTCCACTGATCCCGAAGAACGCCTGCGCCATGCGCGTGGACAATCTCTGCCGGATTGGATCGCTCTGCGCTCCGGGCGAGTGAACATCTTCCCGGATGGCGTGGCCTACCCGGCTTGCGAGGAGGACATACGCGCCGTGCTGGATTACGCCCGCCACAGCGGAACGCGCCTGATCCCCTACGGCGGCGGGACGAGCGTGGTCGGGCATATCAACCCGCTGCCCGGTGAGACGCCGCTCCTGACCCTCGACCTGTCGCGCCTCAACCGCCTGCTCAACCTGGACGAGACCAGCCGCCTGGCGACCTTCGAGGCGGGTGTGACCGGGCCGGAGCTTGAAAGGCAACTTCAGGCGCGCGGCTATACACTCGGTCACTTTCCCCAATCTTTTGAATTTTCCACCCTGGGCGGCTGGATCGCGACGCGCTCCAGCGGGCAGCAATCCTACTACTACGGCCGCATCGAGAACCTGTTCGTCGGCGGCCACGTGGAGACGCCGCTCGGCGCGCTGGAGCTGCCTCCGCATCCCGCTTCGGCCGCCGGGCCGGATATGAAGCAGCTCCTGCTCGGCTCGGAAGGACGCCTGGGCGTGCTGACGCGCGCCACGCTGCGTGTCCGGCGCGTGCCGGAAAGCGAGTCATTCCATGCGGCCTTTTTTCACGATTGGGAGCCGGGCGTCGCCGCGCTGCGCGCAATCGCCCAGAACGGCATTGGCGTATCCATGTTGCGCTTGTCCAATGCCCTGGAGACGACCACCACGCTGGCCCTGGCGGGTAAGGAAAATCTGGTGAAATGGGCTGAGCGCGGCCTGCAGACGTTGCGCTATGGCGAGGCGCGCTGCCTGCTCGTCTTCGGGGTGACCGGCAGCCGGGGGATGGCGCGGCAGGCCTATCGTCAGGCCAGCGCCGTGATCCGGGAACATGGCGGCCTGCTGACCGGCACGGTCATCGGTGAGCTGTGGCGCAAGTCGCGCTTCCGCACACCCTATTTGCGCAATACGCTTTGGGAACGCGGTTACGCGTTGGATACGCTCGAAACCGCCCTGCCGTGGGCGAACGTAATGGCAACTGCGGAAGAAACACAGCAGGTCATCCGCGCCGGCCTGGTAGACCCTTCGACAGGGCGTCGACAGGCTCAGCCTGGCAGCTCAGGGCAAGGCATCGGCGAGCGCGTGCTGGCTTTTGCCCACCTCTCGCACGTATATAAAGATGGCGCGGGTATCTACGTGACTTATCTTTATCGTCGCCTTGCCGATGCGGATGAAACTCTGCGCCACTGGCAGGTACTCAAAGGCGCCGCCAGCCGGGTCATCATGGCACACGGGGGGACAATCAGCCACCAACATGGCGTCGGCCTCGACCACGCCCCCTATCTGGCAGCCGAAAAAGGTGAACTGGGTATGCAGATGCTGGAATCGGTGCGACGCAGCCTTGACCCTGAGGGCCTGCTCAACCCGGGAAAACTTTTGGAGGATTAACTTCGTGGTTAACATCAAAATCCTTGGCCTTCGACATCCCGAGCGTTACGCGGTCAGACGCATCGTCCTTTCTGCTCAGAACGAATTGCAGGCCCAATACCCCGATCTGCCAGTTGAGATCGCCGAGATCAACGACCCGAGCCAGATTGGAAAGTATGCCTTTGTGCTGGTCCTGCCCAGCCTGGTGATCAACGAGAAATTGGTCTGCAGCGGGAGTTTCCCATCGAAGGATGAGGTTGTTGGCTGGCTGCGTGAAGCGTTACAGGCCTGATTGTCGGGCGCGATTACGCATTACGATTTACGAATTACGAATTGCGATTTACGGACACTTCTTATGTGGACACAAGGCTGGCGCGAAAAAGTCTGGTCACAACTCGATGGCGAATTCGACCTCATCATCATCGGCGGAGGCATCACCGGCGCGGGTATTTTGCGTGAGGCGGCGCGCGCCGGTTTGCGGGCGGTGCTGTTTGAGGCGCACGACTTCGCCTCCGGCACCTCCAGCCGCTCTTCGAAGTTGGTGCATGGCGGCCTGCGATATTTGAGAAACGCGCAGATAAAGCTGACCTACGAGTCGGTGCATGAGCGCGAGCGGCTGCTGAAAGAAGGCCGCGGCCTAGTCACACCCTTGCCATTCCTGATGGCCAATTTCCGCGGCGATAAAATCCCGTGGTGGGTCTTCGGTTTCGGGTTAAGCCTGTACGACTTGCTGGCGTTCAAGTGGAATCATGCCTACCATCCGCCCGACAGCCTGCGCGGCTTATGCCCGCAACTGACCTCGCCGGACATGCTCTCCGGCTACCGGTATTTCGACGCCCAGACCGACGATGCCCGTCTGGTCCTGCGCGTGATTTTGGAAGCGACCAAGGACGCCGCGTTGGCGCTGAACTATGGTTGTGTGGAAGGGCTGCTCAAACGGCAGGATGGGCAGGTGGCGGGGGTGGCAGTCCGAGATATGACGATGGACAATGGACAACGGACCGCTGAAGTGCGCGCCCGGGTCGTGATCAACGCCACGGGCGCCTGGGCAGATGAGATGCGTGATCATCTTGGCTGCCCGGCGCGTCTGCGCATCCTACGCGGCAGCCATATCTTTTTCCCATCCGCCAAACTTCCGCTGACGCGCGCCGTCACCTTTTTGCATCCCAAAGATGGGCGGCCGGTTTTTATCTTTCCGTGGGAAGGTGTCACGCTGGTCGGCACGACGGATGTGGATCAGGCTTCCGGCCCGGCCACCAATCTGCATATTTCGGAAGGGGAAGCCGAATACCTGATGGATTCTGTCACGCACGCTTTTCCAGGGCTGGGCCTGTCGCTGGCGGAGGTGCAATCCACGCTGGCGGGTGTGCGGGCGGTGGTGGATACCGGCAAGGCGGAGCCGTCGAAGGAGTCGCGTGAGTTCGTGCTGTGGAACGAAGCCGGCTTGCTGACGGTCAGCGGCGGCAAGCTGACCACCTTCCGGCTGATGGCGCAGACCGCGCTGCGCGCCGTACGCGCCGCCCTGCCGCAACACCCGCGCCTGGGCCGCGACGAGCGCGTCCTCGACCCGCTGCCATCCGAGGCGACGGTTTGCGATATCCCGCCCGAACTGCGTCTGCGCTTGCTCGGACGCTATGGAAACGAGGCCTGCAACATGGCTGAGGCTGCGCATCCGGGCGAACTGAAAACCATCGCCCCCAGCCCATCGTTGTGGGCCGAGCTGCGCTGGGCGGCGCGCGCCGAGGGTGTGGTCCATTTGGATGATTTGCTGCTGCGGCGTGTGCGGCTGGGGATTGTTTTGCCCGGCGGCGGGTTGAAAGAGATGGCAAAGATACGCGCCATCGTCCAGCCGGAATTGGGCTGGGATGATGAGCGTTGGATACAGGAAGAATCTGCTTATCAAAAAACCTGGCAGGAGTATTACTCACCGCCGCATTGACGTAGGGCGGGATTCTATCCCGCCGGATGCAGCGATTGACGTAGGGCGGGATTCTATCCCGCCGGATGCAGCGATTGAAGTGTAGAGGAGGTACTTATGGTTGCTGAACTGCTGAAATGGGTCCACGCTTATCTTGAAAAGGACGATGAAATTATCGTCCCCATCAAAAAGATGTGGAATGAGTGGTTTGCGGCGCACGGCGCGCCTTCGCTGGAGGAATTCACTGCGAGCGTGCTGGCGGACGAGCGTTTCAAGGAAGAGCGCGGTGTAGATCACAATGAGGGCATGGAACATGCGCTCTATCAGGCGCATGCGGCGATACCTGAAGAATTCAGTGAGCCGCAGGAAGGCGAGTTGATAGACTTGATGGAGAAGGTCAAGAAATTTCGCCGCAAACTGCGTAAAATGGGTTTGGAGGCCGAAGAAGCTGGATTACCGCACTGCAGCGAGCATCGCCCGCCGCGTGGTGGAAAAGGTAATGACCAATGGCCTGCCCGAGGGCGTCCTTTTCAATGTCAACGTGCCGTACCTGGCGGAAGATCAACTCAAGGGATTCGTCATCACCCGCCAGAGATTGCGCGTCTACCGAGATGAACTCGTCCGCCGGACTGACCCGCGCGGGCGTCCGTACTACTGGATCGGCGGCGAGGCTCCCACCGGCGTTCTGGAAGAGGGCACCGACTTCGGCGCGCTGAAGGCCGGTTACGTCTCGATCACACCACTGCAACTGGATTTGACGGCGCGTGAGGCGCTGGAAAAGATGAAGAGGTGGAAATTGTAATTCCAGGATGTTATGATGAATCCCGTATTGCGACATTTATGTCGCAGGGTGGGCGACACGAATATCGCAGGGTGGGCGATATGAATGTCGCGTTACTCTTCAACTGCCGGAACATCATGGATTATCAATCAAAAAGACATGCAGTTCACCCGGCCCGTGGACGCCAATGGTCAGTGTCATTTCTATATCTGCTGTGCGCGATGGGCCGGTGATGAGGATGCCTGTCGCGGCTTCTCTAACCTCCCGCAGGTTTAGAACCTGCGGGAGGCTGGCATATATCTCGGACGTTTTTAGAATGGCGATGTGGATTTCGGGCAGTAGTGAAGCGGTCAGCGGTTTACCCGCGCCTGCGATGATGACCAGCGACCCGGTCTCGGCAATTCCGGCCAGCGCGCCGGTGATGCCTGCCCGGACATCTGAATCTGGTGCGCGAACAAGGGAGATGCCTTTGACATATCGTGACCCTACCTCGTCTACGAAAACGCGGTCAATCCCACGCGTTTGGAAGAACTCGGCCAGTTTACCGGGCAATTCCTTTTCTGAGACGCGATAGGCGGCCCCGCCGAGGGCAGCCAGCTCTTCGGCGAATTGATCGGTCAATGAGCTTCGAACCGCGAAGTCGCGAAGGGCGCGAAGTTCGTTTTTCTTTTTTATATTTTCCTGCGCGTCCTTCGCGCCTCTTGCCCCCGTTCTTTGGGGGTCGCGGTTTATTTTCCTCCAGCGCGCCCGAAATGGTTTCACCGCCAGTCGCGGAAAATCTTTGCTGAAGCCCCAGCCCGTGAAGACGGGTGCGCGCATATAGGCGGAACGCGGGGAGTAGATCCGGCTGAGGAAGCCTCCAACGCGCTGCATAACGGCGAACAGGCGCGGGGTCCGTGCGGCGAGGCGGAAGGCGCGCAGTCCAAGTTTGAGCGCGAAGGGTAGTCCAATCCCCTCTTTTTTCTTTTCATCCTCGCGTTCTTCGCGTCTCTCGCCCCCGATTTTTGGGGGTCGCGTTTCTTCGCCCGCTCTTACGCGCAGCAACAGCCCCGGCAAATCAATATCCACCGGGCAGGCCTCTTTACACGCCCCGCACAGCGACGAAGCCTGGGCCAGGTGTCCGTAATTTTCACAGCCAAACAACCCTGGCGAGATGACCGAGCCAATCGGGCCGGGGTAGGGGGCGATGCTCCCATCCGCGCCGACGTAAGCATGTCCGCCGATCTCGCGGAAGACCGGGCAGGCGTTCAGGCACGCTCCGCAGCGGATGCAGTAAAGCGATTCGGCTAATAGCGAATAGCGGATGGCAGATCGTCCATTGTCGAGGATAATTAGATGACGTTCTCGTGGGCCATCTGCATCAGTTTCACGTTTTGGTGAGTGAATCAGGTTGGTGTACACGCTCAGTTTCTGGCCAGTGGCCGAGCGCGGTAGGAGCGAGAGCATCAGCGCCAGGTCGTCCAGCGTTGGGACGAGGCGCTCCATGCCCATCAGCGCGATGTGGACGGGCGGGATGGTGGTACACATGCGCCCGTTGCCCTCGTTGGTGACGATGCACAACGTGCCACTCTCGGCCACGCCGAAGTTGATCCCGGAGAGGCCCACGTCGGCGGTCAGGAAGACTGCGCGCAGAACTTTGCGGGCGGTATTGGTGAGGGTCGGGATGTCTTCGGTATAGGGGATGCCCAGTTTTTCGTGGAAGAGCTGCCCGACATCGCCGCGGCGCAGGTGGACAGCCGGCGTGATGATATGTGATGGCCGCTCGCCGCGCAATTGGACGATGTATTCACCCAAATCAGTCTCCACGACGTGGATACCAGCCGCCGCGAGGGCGTGGTTGAGATTGATCTCCTCGGAGACCATGGATTTGGATTTGGCAACCAGGGGAGGAGAATTCACCGCAGATGAACGGAGATGAACGGGGATATTATTTTGATTTTCTCCGTGCTCCTTGCGTCTCCATGGCGAATCCGCGATAATTTTCAAAACGATTTTGACAGCTTCCGCGGCATCCTGGGCGCGGTGGACGGTGATGCCATTTTTCGAAACTTTGGCGATGAACTGCGCCAGATATTCGTCCAGATGGGCGATGACCTCGGCGCGGACGGCATAGGCACGCTGGCGGCGTTCCTGGTGATCGGGCAGCGAGGCGAAAGCGGCTAGGCATCCCTTGACGCGCTTCTCGGCGTTGCCGTCCAGAGCGGTTTGCAGGGCATCATTCGCGATAGATTCACGGATTCGTGAACGGAAGGTCTTGACTGCCATCAACTATTCTCCACTCTCTATTCTCAAGCACTTCAGCAATATGCACCACGCGCTGACCTTTGCCTTGCCGTACCAACCCGCCCTGGATGTGCATTAAACATCCAGTATCAGCCACTACCAGCGTGGGTGATTGTGTGGCTTCGAGATTGTTGATTTTGCGTTTGAGCATTTCGGCGGAAATTTCGGGGTGTTCCACCGAGAAGACGCCGCCGAAACCGCAGCACTCGTCGGCGTGGGGCAGTTCGATGATTTCCGCACCTTTGACGGTGGACAGCAAGGCGCGCGGCTGGCGGTCCACGCCCAGACCGCGCAGCAGGTGACAGGAGGCATGATAGGTCAGTTTGCCATCCCAGTGCGCTTCGAGATTGGTCACACCGAGAACATCCACCAGAAATTCGGTAAATTCAAAGGTGCGCTCGGCCAGAGCTTGTGCGCGCGGATACCAGAGTGGGTCGCCGTCAAACAGCTCAAGGTAGCCGTGGCGCACCATCGCCGCGCACGAGCCGGACGGGACTATGATGGGGCCGCTCGTCTTTTCAAACACGCGTAGGGTATGTTCGGCCAGCGGACGCGCCTCGGAGCGCAGTCCGGCGTTGAAGGCGGGCTGTCCGCAGCAGGTCTGGGCAGCGGGGAAGTCAATGTTCACACCGGCGCGGGTCAGCACCTTCACCATCGCCTCGCCAATGTGCGGGAAGAAGGTATCAACCAGACAGGTGACAAAAAGTTGGACTGTTTCAGGCATAGCACTATTTTATCGCCGAATCGCCGACTCGCTGAATAGCTGACTCTCATGGTATGATTGCCGCCGTGAAGGGATTGAACATGACCACTTTCCGCACCAAAACCCGCAACCATTTTGACTTACCGCGCCGCATCGCCCGCCTGGGCGAACTTGCCTATAACCTGTGGTGGACGTGGAATCCCCACGCCCAACGGCTTTTCAACCGCATTGACGCCGCCCTGTGGGAGCGCGTCAACCACAATCCGTTTGTGTTCCTGGGGCAGGTCGGGCGTTCCGAGATCAATGCCGTCGCCCAGAATACGATTTACCTGGATTTGTATGACCGCGTCTGCCGCGAATTCGACATCTACCTGACCCGCACCGATACATGGTGCGCCCAGAATCATTCCGGCCGCTGCGACCAGACCATCGCCTACTTTTCGATGGAGTTTGGCCTGCATGAGATCCTGCCGATCTATTCCGGCGGCCTGGGCGTGTTGGCCGGCGACCATCTCAAAGAAGCCAGCGACCTGGGCCTGCCGCTGGTCGGAGTGGGTTTCCTGTATGCCGAGGGCTACTTCTCGCAGCGCATCTCCGAAGATGGCTGGCAGGAGGCGCAAAACAATCCGCTCTCGATCAACGACTTGCCCATTTTGAAGGTTCTGGATGAAGACGGAACGCCAATGACCGTTTTGGTCAAATTCCCCGACCGCGCCATCGCGGCCCGCATTTGGGAATTGCGCGTCGGCCGCGTGCCGCTCTACCTGCTCGATTCGAACGTTGATGAAAACAACCCGGCTGACCGCCAGTTGACGGCGCGCCTGTATTGGAGCGACCTCGACCTGCGCATTGCCCAGGAAGTGCTGCTGGGTGTGGGCGGTGTGCGCGCCCTGCGCGCCCTTGGCTACAGTCCAACCGTCTGGCACATGAACGAGGGACACGCCGCGTTCCTGACCCTGGAGCGGGTGCGCGAACTGGTCGCCTCTGGCCTAACCTTTGAGCAGGCAGTCGCCAAAACGCGCCCTAATAACATCTTTACCACCCACACCCCGGTGCCGGCCGGCAACGACGAGTTTCCACTCTGGCTGATGGACAAATACCTCTCGCCCATGTGGCCGGAACTCGGCCTGGATCGCGATCAATTCTTTGACCTGGCTCGCAACCGCCAATCCTGGGGTGAGACCTTCAGTATGCCGGTGCTGGCTTTGCGTTTCTCTGCAGGCCGCAATGCGGTCTCTGAACTGCACGGGCGTGTGGCTCGGCGCATGTGGAATTTTCTATGGCCAGAGGTTCAAGAAGAAGACGTACCCATTACGTATATCACCAATGGCGTCCATACCGGCACCTGGATGGCGCGCCGCCTGCGTGTGCTCTTCGATAAACACCTCGGCGAGGACTGGTTGGATCGCCTCGACGATCCTGAAACCTGGCTGAAAGTCAACCAGATACCGGATGCGGAGTTGTGGGCGGTACGGGTACATCTCAAGCGCAAGCTGGCCTTTTATGTGTTGGAACGCGCCCGCCAGCGCTGGATGCGCGGCGGCTATCACCCGGTGCAGGTCATTGCCTCGGGCCCATTGCTCGATCCATACGTGCTGACCGTCGGTTTTGCGCGCCGCTTCGCCACCTATAAACGCGCCAACCTGGTCTTCAGTGATTTAGCTCGTTTGCTGAAAATCATCAACCGCCCCAACCGCCCGGTGCAGATCATCTTCGCCGGCAAGGCTCACCCCGCCGACGAGGCGGGCAAGATGCTCATCCAGGAGGTCTATCGCATCGTCAAGAAGGCGGAAAATGGCGGGCGGCTGGTCTTCCTGGATGATTACGACATGAACCTGGCGCGCTACCTGGTGCAGGGCGTGGACGTATGGATGAACAACCCGCGCCGCCCGAACGAAGCTTCCGGGACCTCGGGCATGAAAGCCGCCTTGAACGGCGTGCTCAACTTCTCGGTGCTGGATGGCTGGTGGCGCGAAGCCTACAACGGTCACAACGGCTGGGCGATTGGCGACGACGCCGACCCAGACACAAATGTGCAGAACAAGGCGGACGCCGAAAGCCTGTACACCATTCTGGAAAACGAGATCATCCCCCTCTACTACACCGACCGAAACGGGGATGACATTCCACACAAATGGGTGGCGCGGGTCAAAGAATCTTTGCGCACAATCACCCCCCAGTTCAGCACGCGGCGCATGGTCAAAGAATATGCTGAACGGTTGTATTTACCGACGATAGAATAACATGGAAATACTTCTCTCTCCCGCGGCCTGGCTGGCAGCATTGGGCATTTTTGCCCTGCGCTTCTCCGACATGACTTTCGATACTTTGCGCGTGTTGTTCGTGATGCGCGGGCGTAAAGGTATCGCCTGGATACTGGGATTCTGCCAGTCATCCATCTTCGTGATCGCCATCACATCCGTGCTCAGCAACTTGGACAATCCTTTGAACTTTGTGGGTTACGCGGCTGGTTTTGCCACTGGCAACGTAGTCGGCATGTGGATCGAGGAACGGCTGGCCATCGGGCATGTGAAGGTCAGCATCGTCAGCGCCCGGCTGGGCGCGGGGTTGGCTCAAGCGTTGCGCGAGGCTGGCTTCGCCGTGACCGAGATCCCCGCGCGTGGCAAGGATGGCATGGTCAGTATGTTGAGTTGCAGCGTACTGCGCAGGGATGTGGCCAAGGTCGAAGGCATCATCCATAAGATAGACGCCGAAGCCTTTGTCATCTCGGAGAATGTACGTACCGTCCGGCGCGGGTTTTGGCGGGCATGAGTCGGTTGAAGGTTTAAATTAGAACGTGAACTGCCCATTTTTGTAGATCACTTCCCCGTCCACCTTGATATCGGCCTCCTCGTTCATGCCGCAGATCATATCCCAGTGAATGCTGCTTTTATTACGGGAACCGGTCTCAGGGTAGCCGGCACCCAGCGCCAGATGTAAGGTGCCGCCGATCTTCTCGTCGAACAAGATGTTGTGCGAGAAATGGTCAATCTCGTAGTTGGTGCCGAGGGCAAATTCGCCGACATAGCGGGCGCCTGCATCCGATTCGAGCATTTCCATCAGGAACGGTTGGTTCTTTTCAGCTTTGGCTTGCGTCACTCTGCCGTTGCTGAAGGTCAATTCCACGCCCTCCACCATCACGCCCGTGTAAATGGCAGGATATGTGAACTTGATCCAGCCGTTGAGCGATTCTTCCACCGGACCGGTGAATACTTCGCCATCCGGCATGTTGTTGGCTCCGCTGGCGTTGATGAACTTGCGGCCTTTGATCGAGAGCGTCAGGTCTACATTCGGGCCGTAAAGGATTACCTGGCTGCGCCCATCCAGATGCTCGACGATCTTGCGCTGTTTCTCTTCCACCTTCTTCCAGTAAGCCAGCGGATCATCTTCGTTGGCGTGGCAAGCGCGGAAGACGAAATCCTCGAAGTTTCTGAGACTCATTTCGGCTTCCATGGCGTAGCCTTCGGTTGGATAGAGCGTGCTGACCCATTTAAAAGCCTTCTCTGCGCCGCGGCGCATCTGCGCCTCCAAAATGGGAGCGATGGCTTTCTGGCGTCGCTTCTGCCGGGCCGGGTCAACGTGTGTCAGGGCACGGGGATTCGTGGCCGAGGCGACCTTGATGCGTGATTCAAATTGATCGTAGGCTAATTTTCGGAAGGTGGGGATGAAATCGAGTTGTTCATCTTTTGCGTGCGTGAACAGCAGCTCATCCTGATCAGGGAGTTCGAGCAACACATGCGGGTGACCGCCTTTTTCCAGGATAAGTCCATAGAGCGCACGCACCAGTGGTTCTGCCGCGCTGGTGGCTTCGATGGCGACGCGGTCCCCAGGCGCGATGCGCGTCGAGTGATCAATGAGAATGTGGGCGAGTTTCTCAATCCGTATATCAGCCACAGCAGACCTCCTGTCTGAAAAGACGTATTAAATTATATCATCGGTAATTGGAATTTGCCGTGACCTATTTCCCCCACCACTGATGAATATTGACTGAGCCGGTCATTACATGCTTTGAACGCTGTGTAGATCCAGGTTCTGAAAGATTTTTACCACCTGCGGGTCAAAAAGGATGCCTGTTTTTGTATAGATATACTCAATCGCTTTGCTTTTTGACCATGAAGCGCGATAAGGCCGGTCGCACGTCAGAGCATCAAACACATCTGCTATGGCGAAAATTCGTGCAGCCAACGGTATTTCTTCACCCCTTAGGCCGCGCGGATAACCTGATCCATCCCATCTCTCGTGATGACAATAAGGGATGTCGAGCGCGGTATGTAAATAAGGGACGGGATAGAGCAAATCATAAGCATACTTTGGATGTTGCCGCATAACCTCCCATTCTGTGGCAGTGAGAGGCCCTTTTTTAAAAAGAATGCTGTCCGGGATACCGATCTCCCCCACATCGTGAAGCAGCGCGCCGCGGCTCAGAGACCCTATTTCGTGCTCGCCTAAACCCATCATGCGCGCTAATTTCACGGTAATCTCTGTAACGCGGCGACTATTGCCCTCTGTTTTATGGTCGCGCAAATCAAGAGCCCGCGACCAGCCTTGGATCATAAAATTATACGCGATCGTCAGTTCATCGTTAGAACGCTGGAGATCATTAAAAAGAGTCACGTTGTCAATCGCGATCGCCGCCTGTCCAGCAAATGTTTCGAAATAATCCAACCACTCTGAATCAGGCGTGTTGGAAGACCGGAAGAAGACTTCCAGCACACCTTTTACCTGACCCCTGGTGATGAGAGGCGCAGCGTAGTAAGTAACAAAGTCTTCATGGGCGAAATACAGGGAGCGTAAAAAATCCGTTTTATGCGAACGTAGATCAGGAATGCTGATCACCCGCCGCTCGTAAGCGGCTTGACCGGCATTACTCTCCCCCAAGCGCAAATGGGTTTGCTGAAGCGCGGATGTCCGAAAGCCATTCCCGGCGACAAATTCCAGCACTTGGGTTTGTGGGGTAATCAACAAAATATCGGCTGCATCAACATCCAATTGTTTCATGACCTGCTCGATGACGATATTGAGGGTGAGTTTCAAGTCCAGGCTGCTGGCTATCGCCATATCAATTGCCCGTAACGAGGCCAGCCGGTCAAGCTGACGCTGAATTTGGTCCTCCCCCTTTTTCCGCACGGTGATATCTCGCACTGCCATGACAATCTCTGCACTGCTTTGGCGCGCTATTTTCAGCTCAGCCGTCAGGCCTTCGGCAGAAAGATCGTTATCATGAAGGTGTTGGGAAGCTATGTTTAATATCATCGTTCATCAACCACAGATGCAGAACCGAAGGCGCAGTGACCCCCTTGCTATTCCCCCTTCCACCGCGCCACAAAAAATATATATCTATGATCACACTGTCAATTGTTGCTGGATTGCTCGCTTAGTATTACAGCGCAATGTTGCTATATACCTCTCGCCTGGCATGTCATTCCGAGCACCCTGGTGTTCTTCCAGGGTGCGAAGAATCTCGCTTTCGCAAGATGGAGACCCTTCGCTTCGCAAAGAACGCTCCGCTCAGAGCCTGCCCTGACGAAGGAAGGGGTGACATATCGAAGGGACTTTTTGAACATTGCGCTGTAATGTTAG
>DYHT01000063.1 GCA_020723995.1 Chloroflexus sp. | reverse complement strand
CACAAATCGGTGGCTCTGGTATCGGCCACCTGCAATTTCCATGATACCAGGAGACTCTTCATGATTGAAATCGGCTCAATTACCGCAACCCCCAAAATTTTTCCGACCTCCTCCCGCCTGACTCCTGCCAACCACTGGGACCACTTCCTGGCGCGCGTCGGCTGGAAGCGCGGCGAACACCGCGTGGAGCCGGGACTGTACGCCCTCGGCAATCCCACGCCCGATTCGTCGGTTTTCATCACGGCGAATTACACGCTCAGTTTTGACACCTTGCGCTCGGCGCTGGACGGGATGGATGGCTATATTCTGGTGCTGGATACCCAGGGCATCAACGTTTGGTGCGCGGCGGGAAAAGGCACCTTTGGCACAGAAGAAATTGTTCTGCGGATTACCGCGACCCGGCTCAAAGATGTCGTCCGCCAGCGGGTATTGATCCTGCCGCAGTTGGGCGCGCCCGGTGTCGCCGCACATGAGGTCAAGAAACGCACCGGCTTCAAGATCGAGTACGGCCCGGTACGGGCGGCCGATTTGCTTGAATACCTGAAAACCCACAAGGCTACGGCGGAGATGCGCCGCGTGCGGTTCCCACTGCGCGACCGGCTGGTTCTGATCCCAGTAGAAGCTGTGCATGTCATGTTACCCATGCTGGCCGTGGCAATTGCGCTCTATTTCATCGGAGGCCTTATGTTCGCTTTGGCGGCTGTGACCGCCGTCCTGACTGGCGTGGTCTTGTTCCCCCTTCTGCTGCCCTGGCTGCCCACGCACAATTTCAGCACCAAGGGGTTCATCCTAGGCGGATTGGCGGCCCTGCCCTTTGCCCTGTCCGTATTCGTCCGCCATCCCGATTGGAACTGGTGGCGGCAAATCGGCCAGGCGCTGGGATTTCTGCTGGCCATGCCAGCCGTGACAGCTTTCCTGGCGCTCAACTTCACTGGCTCGACGAACTTCACTTCGCGCACGGGCGTCCGGCGGGAGATGTTTGCTTATATCCCTGCGATGGCCTGGACCTTTGCGGGCGGCATCATTCTCAGCACAGTCTTTGTATTCGTCCGCTGATCGGAGACCGAAATGCTCAACGCATACGATATCAATACGCTTGTCTATAACCCGGAATTATGCAACGGCTGCGCCATGTGCGCGGCAGTCTGTCCGCACGGTGTGTTTGCCATGAACGGCCGCAAGGCCCAACTTGTCAACCCGCAGGCTTGCATGGAATGCGGCGCCTGCCAGGTGAATTGTGTAACCGGCGCCATCGCAGTAAAAAGCGGCGTCGGCTGTGCCAGCGCCATGATCCTCGCTGCACTGCGAGGCCAAAAGGAAGCCGAGTGCAGCTGTTTGTAGTTCTTGAAATTGAAAAAACAAACGGTACCAGATGATGGATCCCGAACATTCGACCGCACTCGAGAGACTAGCGGAGCACCTTCACCAGATCGGTAGCGCCAACGATGCTGAAGATCATGGCTATGTGAATGATGCAAAACAAATGCGCCTCGAGGCCTGTTTTACAATCCGGGATTTGCTTGAAAAAAGTTCCTTCATCTGTGAGTTGCTTCCTCGGTTGACATGGGAACTGGAGACAGAACACATTTTAGGATTCGGCTGGTCTCAACTTCTCGATGATCTGGAACCCCACCTCGCGGCTTCCAAGAAAGAGCGCCCCGAGAATGCCGATCGACCGGCACGGGAAAACAGCGCCGGATAAACAATCTGATATTTTGTTACTCAAGCCCTCTTGACAAGAACGTTCATCCGGGGTAAAACATACCGACTGGTCGGTATGTTTTTTTCGCCCCCCCTCACCCTAACCCTCTCCCAAAGGGAGAGGGGACTCAGGAGATCCCATGCAACAACGCAGCGAAGAAACCCGCGCCCGCATCCTGGATGCCGCTGTCAAACGCTTTGCCATCGCCGGTTACAATGCCGCCTGCGTGGACGAAATTTGCGCCGAGGCCGGGGTCAGCAAGGGTGCGTTCTACCATCACTTCCCCAGCAAGCAAGCCGTTTTCCTGGCATTGCTGCAAGGCTGGTTGAGCACGATTGACGCCGGGCTGGAGATGGCGCGGCAGGATACCGTCCCGCAGACACTGATCCACATGACCAATACGTTACCGGCCATTTTTGCCGCGGCGGACGAGCGCCTGCCAATGTTTTTGGAGTTTTGGTTACAAGCCAGCCGCGACGAGGCCATCTGGAACAACACCATCGCACCCTACCGCCATTACCGCGATTATTTCGCCAGCCTGGTTACACAGGGTATCGTCGAAGGCTCCTTCAAGCCGGTGGACGCACATGCAGCCGCGCAGGTCATTCTTTCGCTGGCGGTCGGGCTGGTGCTGCAAGGCGTACTCGACCCACAGGGCGCGGATTGGCAGAAAGTGGCGGAAGAAAGCATGAAAATTTTGATGAATGGGCTGGCTGCATAATTGTCATTGCGAGGAGCCCCAAGTGCAACGAGGAGCGACGTGGCAATCTCGTTTAACGTGCAAATAAAAGGTTGGAGGTGCAACGAGATTGCCACGCTCCCTACGGTCGCTCGCAATGATATATGCTATTGGAGGCATAAATGATTCTCGTTACCGGCGCAACCGGGCACATTGGCAATGTCCTCGTGCGCAAACTGCTCGAAGGAGGTCAGAAAGTGCGCGCCCTGATCTGGCGCGGCGAAGATACCTCTCCGCTCAACGGGCTGGAGGTGGAATCCGTCGAGGGCGACGTGCTCGACCCCACAAGCCTGCAAGCCGCCTTCAAAGGCGTGGAGGAGGTCTATCATCTGGCAGGCATCATTTCGATCATGCCGGGGAAAATTCCGCTCGTCTGGCGCGTCAATGTGGAAGGGACGCGCAACGTGCTAGAGGCGGCGCGGCGCAATCATATCCGGCGGCTGATTTACATCAGTTCGATCCATGCCATCCAGCGCGCCCCGCACGGCGTGACAATTGACGAATCGCTGCCCTTTGACGCGAACAACCCCTACGGAGCGTACGACCGTTCGAAAGCCGCGGCCAGCCTCGAGGTGCAGAAAGCCGCGGCCGCCGGACTGGAGACGGTCATCGTCTGCCCGACGGGCGTCATCGGGCCGTACGATTTCCGCCCCTCCGAGATGGGCAGCGTCATCCTGGACGCGGCGATGGGCAAGGCCTCGCCCTACGTGGACGGGGCGTACAATTTCGTGGACGTGCGCGACGTGGCCGACGGCATGATACTGACCGCAGAGAAAGGCCGCGCCGGCGAGAGCTATATTCTGGGCGGGCAGAAGATTTCGGTGCGCTATATGCTGGAAACCGTGCGTGAGGTGACCGGGCGGGCGTTCACCAGCATCAGAATCCCGTTCAGCTTTGCGGAGTTTGCAGCTAGGTTCATGCCGCATTACTACCGCTGGACGAAAGCGCGGCCGCGTTTCACGCCCTATTCGCTCGAAGTGCTGCAAAGCAACTCCAATATCAGCCATGCCAAGGCGACGCGCGAACTGGGCTACCGGCCGCGCCCGGTTTACGAGTCAATTGCCGACACGGTGCGCTGGTTCTTAGAATCTACGACTCAGCGATTCAGCGAGGCACCCAATCGTTGAGTCGTCGAATCGTCGAATCGTCGAATCGCTGACTCGCTGAATCGCTGAATCGCTGAATCTTATGGACTGGAAAAACAAAATTGCCGTCATCACCGGGGCCTCCTCGGGCATCGGCGCAGCGACAGCCAGGAAACTGGCCGCTGAAGGTTTGCAAGTGGTGCTGGTAGCGCGGCGGCTGGAACGGTTGAAAGACCTGACTGCGGGAATTATCCAGCGCGGCGGCCAAGCGCACATTATTACCTCCGACCTGACCCAGGATAAAGATCGCGCTCGCGTCTTTGACCATGTGGTGGAAAAAATTGGCAACGTTGACGTGCTGGTCAATAATGCCGGTTTCGGCTGGTACGGCTACAGCGCGGAGATGCCCTGGCAAACGGCGCGGGAAATGTTACAAGTCAACCTGGAGGCTGTGGTGCAATTGAGCCTGTCGTTCCTGGCGAAAATGCGCGCACGCAATTCCGGGCACATCATCAATATCGGCTCGATCTCCGGCAGCCTACCCAGCCAGGGCGTGGCGCTCTATGGCGCGACCAAGTCCTTTTTGGATAACTTCACCACCGCACTGCACCGCGAATTGACCGGCACGCGCGTCCACGTCAGCGTGGTGCGCGCCGGGCCGGTGAAGACCGAATTTGGGAAGGCGGCCATCCTTCACGAAAATGGACTGCACGTCCCAACCGAGAAGATGGGCGTTACGGCGGAGGCAGTGGCGAACAGCATCTGGGGCCTGATGCGCCGCCCGCGCCGGTTGATTTACGTGCCTGACTGGTTAAGAATTGTGCCGTGGGTGGAATTGTCATTTGGCTGGCTGATTGACCGGCTTGGGCCATTGCTGTTGAAGCGACAAAAATCGGCAAGGATTTAAACTCAGAGGACACAACAAAAAAAGACCGATGGCGATTTCCGTCCTCGGTCTTTCGTCAGCCGTCGTCCGTCTTTTACGCCGCCGCTGTTTCTTCCACCTTCTTCAATTGGTCATGATCCGGCAGAACGGATTCGGCGTTGCGAATGGCCGGGATGAAGTAACCCGTCAGTCCGACCAGAGCCGCGCCCAGGCCAGAGAAAAACATCAGCAGTCCCATCCCGGCGCCGAGTCCGGTACCGATGATACCACCAAATACGCTTGCCAGGCCACTTTGTGTTTTCAGGCCGGTTCCAGCAAAAAATCCGCCAATGTACCGGCGATGATGGGAGAGATTGGATGGGTGAACCAGGCAATCAGGCGGCGGGCCGAGAAGACGCGTCCCTGCACGTCGGGCGCGACTTTGGACTGCCAGATGGCCTGATTCGAGGTGTTGATGAGCGGGCTGACCATAGCCATCAGCACCATGAAGGGAATCCACATCGGCAGGCCAGCGCCAACGCCAAGTATGGCAAAGAACAGACCGGAGACCGCCCAGCCGGCCAGCACACCATGCACGCGGTGCTTGAAGCCGCCCCAGGCGCTCATGATCACGCCGCCGATCACACCGCCGATGGCCCCTGCGGTCTGAACCGAGCCAAAGATCAGGCTGTTGCTGTCGGTGCGGGCCAGGATCATCGGGGCCAGCACGGTGAAGCCAAGACCGGCAAACAAGTTACCGAAGAAAAAGACCATTTGCAGGCCGAGCAGGCTGGGGCGTGCAAAAATATACTGGAAGCCATAGGCAGCTTCTTTCCAGATATTGCCTTGGCCCTTCTGACCTTCCTCTGTCTTCACCGGTTGCGGCACGTGGACGATCAGCAGCGCGCCGATGGCGAGCAGGAACGTCACCACGTCGAAGACCATAATGCCGGTTAGTTTAATGATCGGCAGCATGGCTCCGGCCATGAGGGGAGCCAGCACACCCGGCCCGGCCTCGACCAGCGACATCATACCGTTGGCGCGCCCGTACTGCTCTTTCGGCACCATCGTGCTGATGGCGGCTGAATAGGCCGGCCACTGGAAGGTGTTGCCGATGCCATTGATGATCTGGGCGATGTAAAGATACCAGAATTGCATGTGACCGGTGGCGAACAGAACCAGCAACGCCAGCGTGGAGAGACCCGCGGCCAGATCGCTGACCATCATCATCAACTTGCGGTTGTGGCAGTCTACCATCACGCCGGCGAAAGGCGAAAGCAGCAGAAACGGCGTAATAAAGGCGACCTGCATCAGGCCCATGGCCGTGGCGCTCTGGGTCTGCTGATACATCCAGATGGTCAGGGCGAAGCCGGTCATGCTGGAGGCCAGCACCGATACGATCTGTCCGAGCCAAACAATGGTAAAGCCGAACATGCCGCTGGGTGCTTTGGTGTTTTTCTGCATTGAGTAGTTCTCTCCTGTAAGTGGAATGCTCTATTTTACTTCACAGACCGAAATGTAATTACGCAATACCGCAAAAGTCACTACCCTGTCATGCTGAGGCCGTTCCTTGGCCGAAGCATCTCCTCCCACTGCGCGGCGACACCTTCCTTAGTCAGGGCAAGCTCTTCGGGCGCAAAGCACGCCTTGAGCACAGCGAATGGGAACGTTCCCTCAGGGTGACAAAGCGAGTTTTGCAGTAGCGCAAAATTACTCGACGAAGATTTCGACGTGTTCTCCGTCCTCATCGTCCACCACGTCAACGATCTTGCCGGTCATACCGGAGCGTAGGGCGGTCGTGATCTCGGTCATATCCACGCCCGCCACTTCGGGGGCGAAGTGCGCGCCGATCTTCATGCCGGCGTCAATCAGGCTGATGGGAATCTGCACAGTAGCCTTTGAGCGCCCGGTGGCCACATCCGTGACGCGCACGCGCAACCACTTTGCTCCGCTGGCGAATAGCCCGCCAGCGGCCATCCTGCCGCCGCTGCTCAGGGCGGAAAGCAGTTTTGCGCCCTCTTCCGCGCTCAGTTTGCCTTCCTCGATCATTTTCAGAATTTTCATCCGTTCTTCAGTAGTTGCCATGACAACACCTCCTTCCTAATTTGCCATCCGCCATCAGCCATCAGCCATCAGCCATCAGCCAAATTGGCATCCTTCGGCAGTTTGAACTTTAACCAGACCGGGATGACTGACAGGAGCGCAACAACAGCCGTGATGGTAAAGGGGACGCGCGGAGCGACCCGCTCCCATAATTGCGCCCCGATCCATGGTGCCGGCAGCGAGACCAGGCCCAGGCTGGTGCTGAACAATCCAAAGGCCGTGCCGCGCACCTTTTTCGGCACCGCCTTGCTGATGAGCGACTGGTAAGCCGGGGTCAACAGCCCGACGCCCGCTCCGGCCAGCGCCCAGCCGCTTGCATACAGCCATGGGTTCGTGGTGGGCATATAAACCAGCATCCCCAGAGCTATGCCCACCAGAATAAATCCCAAGGCAATACCGACGCGCTCGCCTTTTTTATCCGCCAGCCAGCCGCCGGGAATCATCAGCAGCATCATGAACAGGCCAAAGGCGCCGTTCATCCAGCCAATCTGCTGAATGCTCAGGCCGCCGACCTGCTGCATATATAGCGGAAGCAGGTTTATGGACAGGGCAAAGGAAGTATCGCGCACACCGTCGGTGATCAAAATCCAGGTGATGACGCCACCCGCCGCAAGAAGTCCGAACATTGTGCCGAGGTTGTCTTTCAACCCGGTCACCGAGAGTTTCTGCGGTTTGGATTCGCCGCCCCTGGCCGCCTCGCGCGCCATACTGACGCGCATCACGGTCGCGATCACGTACATGCCTGCGGCGACGATCAACATGAACCTGAAGCCATACGCCCCGGCCAGCCAGCCGCCCAGCGGCGGCCCCAGCACAGCGACAATGGCAAACAGCATCTGGCTGATCCCGAACACCCGCGCCCGGTTCTCCTCGCTGGAGTATTCGGCAATGAAGGCATCGAAACTCGGCCCGATGAGCGCGCCGGTAATAGCCTGGAAAGCCATTGCCAGCAGCAGCCACTGCCAGGTCGGGGCCAGGATCAGGGCAATGTACATGAAGATGCCAACCACACTGCCGATGGCAATCGCCCGCAGGCGGCCGAGCGTATCCGAAATCCAGCCGCCCAGGATTTGCAGCGCCAGTGGAATGACCTGCGAAAGGGTAAAGAACAGGCCAATCTGTCCCACGCTGGCATTCAGGCTCTTCAAGTACAGGGGCAGCAGCGGCCCGTACATATTGCCGCCTATGTTGGCAAAGATCATCGCCAGCAGGAAGAGCAGCAGCAGATTGTTGAGCAATGGCGCTTTCTTTGCTTTCCCGGCTATGGTTGATGTGGTCACAAATATGTGTCCTCGTCCTCTATCCGATGAAAACGCGGACACGCTCGCCCTGATCGCCTTCATCAATGTTTACAATCAGCGGCTCATCACCGGAAAAGCCGGTCTCGACCACCCGGATGATCTCGTCCACATTGGTCTTCTCCAGGTCGGGAATTTTGTGACCAAATGTGCGCAGGAACCAGGCGGCGAATTTCAGGGGCAGGGGCAAGTCCAGAAAAATGCGCTCTGGGCGGTCGCCGGGCTTTTGCTGAACGTCCACAAAAATCCAGCGCGCCTTCTGGCTGCCCACGGCGGCAGTGATTATACCCACACCCAGCAGCAGCGGCAGAGTCAGGCAGTAGAACCAGAAATTTGTCCCTGGCCCGCGTATGATCCAGTACATACCCGCGGCGCTCAAAACGGTGACGCCGATGCCGAGCCACAGCGGGATTTGCCAGAGGCGGCGGGCGGTGGATATAACTCCAGCGATGCGCGCCTCCACATCCAGACCGGAGCGTTCGGCCTGCGCCTCGGCCCCGGACTTTTTACCTGCTTCCGGCTCGACGACTTGAATCTCATCTTCGGCAGGAGTCTCCTCGAGTGCCCGCATCAGGTGCAGCCCTTCCTCCGGCGTGATCTTGTCCTCTTCGATCATCTTCAAGATTTGTTTGCGTTCCTGCTCAGTCATGGTCTATTCTCCTTCCAGAGCCGCCAACAGTTTCTCGGCTTCTGCGAGCGAGATCTTCTTCTCCTGAAGCATTTTCAGGATTGTCAGCCGCTCTTCATCGCTGACCGGTTCACTGCTTGCAACCGGCTTCTTGCCGGAGACCTTGAAGACTTCTGCCCCCCCGACGACGATTCTTCCCTCGAAGCCTCTCCCGTGCGAGCGGCGGGTACGCATCTCGGCCGAGTGGGCCTTGGCTTCCACCCGGCGCATGGCCGCAGCTATCTTGACATCCGCCCGGCGCGCAACCGCTTCAGTTCGCGCCTGGGCGCGTTCCATTGCCGCCTGCACACGACGGTTGATACGCTCTGAGAGGTCGGCCGGGATTGGAGGAATGGGCGGAATGTCAGGAAAACCCCATTCAGAGGTGTCATCCATCCCGACGCCAAAATCAGCCGCCGATTCCCAGCGATCGGCCTTGCTGGTGACGATCAGTTCATCGCCGGCCGTCAGGAACATCCTGGCCACGCCGTCGCCCAGGGTGATGATCTGCGTGGGGCCTTCCTCTTCCAGCTTGAGGCCGGGGAAATCAACATGGATCGATTCGGGCGAGCCGCTGGTCGTAGCCAGGTGCAATTCGACATTTGCGTTCGGTGGCATGCGCAGCAACAAGTCGTCGCCAGCGGTAATGTGATACTCTGCTCCGGGTAACGGCTCCAGGTAGAGAGTCGCATCTGCCCCGCTAGAGACTACCACGCCGCCGCGCGCATTGCGCAGGAACAGGTCCGAGCCAACATTCTGGATGGTGACCAGTCCCTCTATATCGCGGAGAGACGCATCGCCGCCAATATTGGCGATGACACAATCACCGCGTCCACCGCGCAGGGTGAAATCACCGCCAACCTGGTTGGCAGTTATGCCGCCAACGCTGCGCAGGGAGGCATCTCCGGCAACTGTCTCGAAAGCTGCCGCGCCGATATCGTTCAGGCACAGGTCGCCGGCCACGGGTCCAAGATTGACCGCTCCGCTCAGGGCTTGCAGGCAGGCATCCCCGGCCACATTCTCAATCTGGAGGCTGGCCTGACGCGGTAAATACAAGATCAAATTTTCATCACAGGCAACACTGATCCGGTCGCCATCCGCCGTGATGTTGATCGCATCACCATCCGTCTTGGCCATGATCTCGGCTCGCTCCCAACCGGCCACGCGCAAGTCACCGGGGACGGATTGCACCGTCACTTGCGGTGCAGGGCCGACAGTTATGGTTTGTTGTTTCATGGATCACTCCTCTTTCTCATGTAAGAGACGCAAGGCCTCATCGGTAGAAATCGTGCCAGCATCCAGTTCTTCAAGAATGTTGCGCCGTTTTTTGTTGAAGGCTTCAGGTTCTTCCTCATCCTTGCCTGGCTCGTAGCCCATGGCGCGAATGACTTCGTGCAGGCGGTTGCGAATGGTCGGATAGGAAAGCCTTAGTTCAGCTTCCATACGGGTGATCTTACCCTCGCAACGGATGAATGTCTCCACAAAATCCAACTGTTCCTCATTCAATCCCGGCAGGACGTTGTTGGCGAAACGCCCTTCGAGGCTGGTGTCGCACGAATCGCAGTGCAAGCGGATAACCGTCAGTTCACTTCCACATACCGGGCATTTACTCATGGATGGTTTCATATTTCACCTTTTTTGGGATGCCTGAGTAGATATCTTAATTTCATCAATATTATATATACAATTTACGAATTGTCAAGTTATTTTTCAATATTATTAAGTTACATTTCAATATTTTTTATTTGCCTGCGTCAGCCCTCGCCCTCGTATCTCCCCTCTTTCACGAGCATCGCCAAAATCCTGCAGATCACACTCCACAGGCTTTTTTCGGCTACAATAAAGGCCATCATCCCCTTCTGCATGGAGGCAATATGATTCGTGCCCTTTATTACACACCCGATGCTCCTCTCGAGATGGAATATCCAGCCTCACAGTTCATCTCGGCTTTGCAGAACCCCAAAGGTTTACTGTGGGTGGATTTCACCGGCGAATCGCCCGAGGTCTGCGAATCGGTCCTGAAGGAGTTTGGCTTCCACCCTCTGGCCATTGACGACGCCCTGCAAGAGACGCACACGCCCAAAGTGGACGATTGGAGCGAGTATGTCTATATCGTTCTGAACGCAATGGTCTTAAACGACGACCCCGCAACCGGCCCATTAAAGACTAATGAATCGGATGTTTTCCTGGGCCGCAATTATATTGTTACTCATTTGACAATGTCACATTAAGTTGGCGCTGCTGCCTTGTGGCGACGGCGCAGGCG
>DYHT01000062.1 GCA_020723995.1 Chloroflexus sp. | reverse complement strand
TGGCGGAGATGTTCGTGCCGCAATGACAGACGTAGACACCGGTGCGTATCTTGGAAAGGTTCAAGCGGCCACCTCCATCTTACATCGTCACCAAAATACCTTCAAGCTCAGCCAGTACTTCATCCAAAGTAAAGCCATGCTGTACGGCCGCGCCGGCCGGGCAGGCGGCGGCGCAAGCGCCACAGCCTTTGCATAGCACCTCGTTTATGTAGGCCACCTGTCTCCCGTCTAGTTCTACCATTGCAATTGCGCTGTATGGACACAGGCCTTCGCAGGTGCGGCATCCGCCGCACTTTTCGGCGATGATGAAGGTGGTGAAAGGATCCAGCGATACCGATCCGGCGTCCATCAGAGCCAGGGCTGCGCCGGCTGCGGCCGCCCCCTGCGCCACGCTGTCGGGAATGTCTTTCGGGCTTTGGCAGGCTCCGGCCAGAAAGACGCCGTCGGTGGTCGTCTCGATCGGCGCCAGTTTGGGGTGCTTTTCAAGGAAGAAACCGTCCGCGCTCAGGCTGACGCCGAAGGTTGCGCCGACTTTGTGCTGATCGGCTTGTGGCTCGAGGCCGGTGCTCAACACCACCATGTCCACCGGCGTCTCTTGCTCCTCGCCCGTGTAAACATCAACCGCGATGACAGCCAACCGGCCATCGCGTTGCTCCACGCGCATATCATTGCCAGTGCGGACGAAGTTCACGCTTTGCCGCTGGACGCGCTCGTAGAAGGCTTCGTAATCTTTCCCGAAGGCGCGCATGTCGCGGTAGAACTCGACCACTTCGGCGTCCACGTATTCATGAATCAGTGTGGCCAGCTTGAGCGAGTACATGCAGCATACCCGCGAGCAGTACTCGTGCCCCTGGCCTGTGACCACTGCGTCGCCGCGGCTGCCCACGCAATGCAGGATGGCGACCCGCTCCGGTTTGCGTCCGTCTTTGAGCCGCACCTGGCCAGTGGTCGGCCCGCCGGAGTTGATCAGCCGCTCGAATTCCATGCCAGTCAGGACATTGTCGAGCTGGCCGTATCCGTATTGCGGCGAACGTTGCGGGTCAAAGTCCTTGAAGCCGGTCGCCAGGATGATGGTACCGACCTCGATATCCACCAGTTGCTCTTGCTGCTCGAAGTCAATCGCTGCGCGCGGGCAGAATTTCTCGCAGGCGCGGCATTTGCCACTCTTAAAATAGGCGCAGTTGAGGGTATCAATGACCGGTACGCGCGGCACGGCCTGGGCAAAGGGGAAGTAGATCGCCGGGCGGTTGCCCAGTCCCAGGTCAAATTCAGAGGGGATCTTCTTCCACGGGCATTTCTCTACGCACGTCCCGCAGCCGGTGCATAAATCCTCGTTCACATAGCGGGGCTTGCGCCGCACCGAGACGGTGAAATTGCCGACATACCCGGATACTTTCTCGACCTCGCTGTAGCTCAGCAGGCTGATGTTTTCGTGGCGTCCAACGGACACCATTTTGGGTGTCAGTATTCAGGCTGCACAGTCGAGGGTGGGGAAAGTTTTGTAAAGGCGGGACATGTGCCCGCCGATCGAAGGCTCGCGCTCCACCAGGTAGACGTGCTTGCCCGAATCGGCCAGGCGCAGGGCGGCCTCGATTCCGGCAATGCCGGCGCCTAACACCAGGGCAGAGGGTTTAACGGCCACCTGGCGCATCTCCAGCGGTGCGTGCCAGGCGACGCGGCTGACCGCGGCCGAGACCAACATCTTGGCCTTCTCGGTAGCTTTGCCGGGATCCTCTGAGACCCAGGAGCATTGTTCGCGGATGTTGGTCATCTGGAACAAAAATGGATTCAGGCCGGCCTCCCCGCACGCCCTCCGGAAGGTGGTTTCATGCATCAATGGCGAGCAGGACGCCACGACGACCCGGTTCAAGCCTGCGTTGTGGATATCATCTTTGATCAGGGCTTGGCCGGGATCTGAGCACATGTAGGCATAGTGGCGGGCGACGGCCACGTTCCCTAGCGTGGAGGCATATTCGGTGACCGCTTCCACATCTACCATACCTGCGATATTGGTCCCGCAGTGACAAACATAAACGCCCACGCGAGGCGAGTCTTGTGTTGGCGTCATCCGAGTGTCTCCTTTCGGCGATAAAAGATTAGGAAGGACACCTTTTTCTCCCTTGAAGATTGAGTCTTGGTATAAGTATATTCTGGGATATTATAGCAACGATTCAAGTGATAATTGTAACAAACTAAGTGAGATATGTCACAATCAATAGACTCTCATCGGCGACCATTCGTAAAAAAAGCGACGCACCCAATGCGTTGCGTCGCTACAAAATGGTAATTTTGAGAAGTCCCCATGAACTCTGTTCACTACTGCGGAGGAAAATCTATTTTCAGGTCAGTTGTTATTTCTTGGCCTCTTTGGTTATAAAATTTACGCTACTTTCATCTGCTTGAACTTCCACCACGACGGTGGCGTCTTTGGGGATTTCCCCGCCAAGCAGCTTGACCGAGAGTGGGCTTTCGATGTATTTTTGCAAGGCTCGCCGCAATGGACGAGCGCCAAAGGCCGGGTCGTATCCGGTCTTGGCCAACCACTTGCGGGCGACCTCGGTCAATTCGACCTTGAGGCCGAACTCGTTCAGGCGCTCTTGGATCTCATTCATTTGAAGGTCAACGATCTTTTCCATTTGTTTGAGTGACAAAGGCGAGAACATGATGATCTCGTCAATGCGGTTGAGGAACTCAGGCCGGAAAGTGCCTTTAAGCGCCTTCTCGACCTTGGCATGAGATTCGCGTTCCTCGTCGTTATCGGTCTTTTGCAGAAAGCCCAGCGCGCCACCCTTACGGACGTACTCGGTGCCAAGGTTGGAGGTCATGATCAGGATCGTGTTGCGGAAGTCAACCACATTGCCCTGGCCATCGGTCATCCGGCCGTCGTCGAGGATTTGCAGCAAGGCGTTCCAAACCTCGGGATGGGCTTTTTCGATCTCATCGAAGAGGATGATCCGGTACGGCCGGCGGCGGACGGCCTCGGTCAATTGACCACCTTCCTCATAGCCGACATAGCCGGGCGGCGCGCCGAACAGGCGCGAGACGGTGTGCTGTTCATGGTACTCCGACATGTCAATTTGAACCAGGGCGTCCTCGTCATCGAACATGAACCAGGCCAGCGCCTTGGCCAGTTCGGTCTTACCGACGCCCGATGGGCCAATAAAAATGAATGAACCAATTGGGCGGGAGGGATCCTTTAAGCCAGAGCGGGCGCGGCGGATGGCATCCGAGACGGCACGGATGGCTTCCTCCTGGCCGATGATGCGCTCGTGCAGGCGAACCTCCATTTGCAGCAATTTCTGCGACTCGGTCTCCATCATCTGGTTGACCGGGATGCCGGTCCACTGGTGGACGACCTCGGCAATATCATTGATATCCACCACCTCATCCAGTTTATGCTCATCCTCCCATTTGTCCCGCTCTTCTTTAAATTCGTTCTCCAGGCGTAAGCGGTTGACCTTGATCTCGGCCGCGCGTTGATAATCGCGGGCACTGGAGGCGGCGTCTTCCTCGGCTTGAAGGCGGTCAATTTCATTCTTCTTTTCCTTCAGGTCAGGCGGCAGGGAGTAA
Organism: Chloroflexus sp.; assembly: GCA_020723995.1. GTDB lineage: Bacteria > Chloroflexota > Anaerolineae > Anaerolineales > Villigracilaceae > CG2-30-58-95. The sequence goes on along the minus strand of DYHT01000062.1, from coordinate 7,485 downwards.
AGCGCAACGCGCAGTTTGGCGGCCGCCTCGTCCATCAGGTCAATGGCCTTATCCGGCAGGTAACGGTCGGTGACGTATCGATTGGCCAGCCTGGCAGCCGCTACCAGGGCTTCGTCCGAGAAATGCACCTTATGATGCGCCTCGTAGCGGTCACGCAGGCCGTGGAGCATCTTGATCGTATGTTCCACGCTCGGCTCTTCGACGTAAATTGGCGCGAAGCGGCGCTCGAGAGCCGCGTCCTTCTCGATATATTTATGATACTCATCCAGCGTGGTGGCACCGATGCACTGCAACTCGCCGCGCGACAGCGCCGGCTTGAGCATGTTGGAGGCGTCCATCGCGCCCTGGGCCGCGCCCGCCCCGACCACGGTGTGCAGTTCGTCAATCATCAGGATGACCTCGCCCGCGGAACGCTGGACTTCCTCGATGGCGGATTTCAGACGCTCCTCGAACTCGCCGCGGAAGCGCGAACCGGCGATCATCGCTCCCAGGTCGAGCGAGACGACACGTTTGCCGCTCAAGATCTCGGGCACGTCGTTCGAGGCGATCTTCTGCGCCAGGCCTTCGACGATGGCCGTTTTCCCAACGCCAGCCTCGCCGATCAAAACGGGGTTGTTCTTGGTGCGGCGAGAGAGGATTTGGATCAGGCGCATGATCTCGGTGTCGCGGCCGATGACGGGGTCGAGTTTGCCTTCCCGCGCCAATTTGCTCAGGTCACGCGAGTATTTTTCCAGCGTACGGTAACGCGCCTCGGCATGTGGGTCGGTGACGCGCTGTCCGCCGCGCATTTGCTGGGTGGCTTCGTAGACCCGCTCGCGGGTCAGGCCTGCCCCCTCGAGGATGCGGGCAGCCGGGGTGTTGCGTTCACTCAGAATGGCCAGGAAGATGTGTTCGGTCGAGATGTATTCATCTTTCAGGCGGTTGGCTTCTTCGTTGGCCAGGTCAATAATCCGTTTGACGCGCGGGGTGATGAAAATCTGCCCCGCCCCGCCACCGCCGAAGATATTGGCCTTCGGGGACATGCGCAGAGTCTGATCAAGACGCTCGGCCAGAATCTGGGCATTTATGTTCAGGTTTTCGAGGATCTGGGGAATGACTCCGCCGGGCTGCTCGATGAGCGCCAGCAGAATGTGTTCGGTATCTATTTGATTGTGGCCGTAACGCTGGATGATCTCTGCGGCGCGTTGGGCAGCCTCCTGAGCGCGTTCGGTAAAACGGTCAAATCGCATCATGTTGGTGTTCCTTTCGGTTGGACAAATTGACAATTTGTCCAACGCAAGCGATTATAACAAAGGCTTATCCGCAGAATAGCAAAAAAACATTAGAAGATTGTATGATTCGTGGTTCTTTCGTCACGACTATCTGATTCTACCCTTCTGCTTTGTAAATGCCAGTCAGGAAAGGCTATAATTAGGAAATTCGATTCAAGAGACGGACGTGGACGCGCTGGCGGCGAAAATCGTGGAAATTGACCATAACCGCGACCGCAGCCGCATTGCCAAAGTGACGGTTTACCTTCCTGCCAACTTCTTCGTGGCAGAGAACGAAGCCGTGCTGCGCTATTTTTTCAGCCAGATGCAGGCGCTTGCGTAGCAGGGCGTCGTCACCTGGGCCACGCAGGCGCAGGTGTATGAGGCGTATGTGGAATGGAATAAATAACCATGCAAACAACTGAAATCCTTCCTGCGCGTAACATTCCTGCTCGCCTTTGGCATAAGGTTGCCTTGGCGGCTATCCTCGCGCTCTCAGCATTTCTCGATTTCTACCGCATCACAGCGGAAGGCTACGGCAACCAGTATTACGCCGCAGCCGTCAAGTCCATGTTGATGAACTGGCACAACTTTTTCTTCGTCGCCTTCGACCCGGCCGGTTTTGTCAGCGTGGACAAGCCCCCGCTCGGGCTGTGGATTCAAACCGTCAGCGCATGGTTCTTTGGCTTCGAGGGGTGGGCGCTGATGCTGCCGCAGGCGCTGGCGGGCGTGCTTTGTGTCTGGCTGATGTACGGCCTCGTCAAGCGCGTTTTTGGCCCGACAGCGGGAGTCATCGCCGCCCTCGTACTGGCAATTACTCCCATCAGCGTGGCCGCTAACCGCAACAATACGATGGACAGCCTGCTGGTGATCACCTCCCTGCTGGCGGCCTGGGCGGTCAGTATTGCAGCGGATCCTTCGACTTCGCTCAGGACAGGCGGCAGACTGCGCTGGCTACTGATGTGCGCCGTGCTGGTGGGCGTGGGGTTCAATATCAAAATGTTGCAGGCCTATCTTGTCTTGCCAGCATTTTTCCTCCTGTATCTGGTTGCCGCGCCGCTCAAATTTTTGAAGCGTATTGGACATCTGGCGCTCGCGACCTTGATCCTGTTCGCCGTTTCCTTGAGTTGGGCCATCGCCGTGGATCTGGTGCCGCCCGAAAACCGTCCCTACGTGGGCAGCAGCCAGAACAACAGCGTCATGGAACTCATCATCGGTCATAATGGCATGTCGCGCCTGCTGCCGGGCGGATTGCGCCGAGTTCTCAACATGGGAAACCAGCCTCCGGACGGCCCCGGCGGGTCAAGCCAGCCTCCGTCGGGAATGTCTCCCCCGCCCGGAGGGCCGTCTCCCGGCGGACAGCCGATATATCCGCCGCCCGGTGGTCAGCCAGGCCAGCCTCCACAACAGGGCAGACCGCAGCAGCCAGGCACCAGACCGTTTGCCAATGAGACCGGCGAGCCGGGCGCATTGCGTCTTTTCAATGAGCAACTGGCCGGTCAGATTGCCTGGCTGCTGCCGTTGGCCGCTTTTGGATTAATCGCTGCTGTGTGGCAAAAGAGAAAAGAAGAAAATCCGGGTTCACGCGTCCAATTCCTCTATGACCCGCGCCATCAGGCTCTGCTTTTGTGGCTGGTCTGGGTCCTGCCGCAGATGGTCTTTTTCAGCTTCGCTAATCTGTTCCACCGCTACTATCTGGACATGCTGGCGCCGGGCATCGCCGCGCTGGTGGGGGCAGGCGTCGTCGCCCTGTGCGCTGACTATCGCCGCCCTGGCTGGAAGGGCCGGCTGTTGCCGGCATCGCTGGTCGTGACCGCTGGTATTCAGGCTGTCTTCCTGGTCTATTGGCCTGATTGGAATTCTTGGCTGGCCCCGCTCATTCTCGGCCTGTCCATCCTCGCCGCAATCGCGCTGGTCGCCTCACGCCTCATGCAACCCGCAACTCGCAACTCGCAACTCGCTTTTGCTCTCCTCGGCCTCGCCGCCCTCCTCCTCGCCCCTACCGCCTGGTCGCTGACTCCCATCCTCTACGGCGGCGACAGCGGCCTGCCCTTCGCTGGCCCCGAACTGTACAACATGCAGCGGCGGCCGCGCGCAGCTGATGCACAAAATGACCCGCTGGTGAATTATTTGCTCGCCAACCACGGTGATGAGACTTACGTCCTCGCCGCCCTGCGCGCCAACGACGCCGCGCCTTATATCCTGGCGACGGGCGAACCGGTCATGGCGCTGGGCGGATTCTCCGGCACTGATCCCATTCTCACAACTGATGAACTCGCTGCCCTGGTTCAAACTGGAGAAGTGCGCTTCTTCCTGTTGAGCGGCGAAAACCGCCAGCAGACCGAACTCATCGCATGGGTGCGCAGTTCGTGTGCCTCGCTTCCGGCCTCCGACTGGCAGCCGGGTGAGAGGCTGCACTTGCCCCAGGGTCAGGGCGGCCCATCGGGAGCGCAGCAGCCGCCAGGTCCGGGCGGCCCAGGCGGGAACCCGGAACTGTTCGATTGCGGCAGTCATGCGCAGCACCTATTCGGGAAGTAAGGTTTGTACCCCCGTGCTCACGAATACCACCCAACTGCGCCCGCTCAATATCCTGAACGACCTATTGACAGTCGCTGACCTGGTCGAGGCCTGTTTCGCGGACAGCCTGGATGCCGAGGGACGCGGTTACATCCAGCAAATGCGCCGCGCCGGAAATGACAGCCATTTCCTGCGTTGGGCGACGATGGCAATGGAAACAGTATCCATGCCGCTTTCAGGTTATGTCTGGGAGAAGAACGGCGAGGTAGTGGGGAACGTGAGCCTGGTGCCTTTCAAGCGCGAAGGAAAAAGAATCTATTTGATTGCCAACATTGCTGTCCACCCGGACTACCGTCGCAAGGGGATCGGTCGCGCCCTGACCATAACTGCTATGCAGCACGCCCGTCAGCGACACGCGCAGGCCATCTGGCTGCACACCCGCGACGACAATCCAGCGGCAGCGGCGTTATATATCAGCTTGGGATTCCGCGAGCGCGCCCGGCGCACGACTTGGCTGGCGGCTCCCATGTGCAATCTCAGCCTAAACGGTGCGGGGATCACAATCACCCCACGCCAGGCGCGTGACTGGCCGCAGCAGGAGGCCTGGCTGCAGCGTCTCTATCCAGAGGAGCTGGCCTGGTACCAGCCAATCTCATGGCTCTCGTTCCGCCCTGGCCTGTGGCCTTCCCTTTACCGCTTTTTCCTGGAGTACGAGACGCGCCAATGGGCTGCCTGGGCAGGCGGCCAGTTGCTGGGTGTTTTGGCCTGGCAGCCAACTTCAGGTCATGCCGACCGGCTCTGGGCGGCTGCTGCGCCCGAAGGCGGCGCGCCAGCCCTGACCGCGCTGCTGCGCCATGCCCGGCGGGCGCTTACCTGGCGGCCTAATCTGGCGCTGGATTTTCCCGCCAATCAGGCTGACGAGGCCATCCGCTCGGCCGGCTTTCAGCCGCGCCGGACGCTGATCTGGATGCAGGCGGATGCAACGGACGAACTCGATAATCGTAGATAGACTCAGACTAAAAGGAGGTCGAAATGAGATTTATCTTGCGCTGGACAATCAACGCGGTGGCGCTCTTTGCCGCCATCACCATTTTGAAGATTGACTACCAGGGTGGATTGATCGGGTTCGTCTGGTTGGGACTGATCTTCGGGCTGGTCAACGCGGTGCTACGTCCGGTGATCAAAGTGCTCTCCTGCCCGCTCATCATCCTGACGTTAGGTCTGTTCACATTGATCATCAACACCCTGATGTTCTACCTGGCCGGCATCCTCGGGCAGCCCTTCGGAATTGGCTTTAGCGTGACGGGTTTTTGGCAAGCCTTCCTGGGCGCGCTGATCGTCAGCGCGATCAGCATCGTCTTGAGCCTGATCTTGAGGGACGAGTTGAAGGGACGGCGGCGTCATAAGAAATAGCCAGTGATCAATTACTGAAGAGAGGTATTACAAAACCTGACAGTCTTTCATGGACTGTCAGGTTTTGATTTCTCACGCACGATCAGAATATTACGGTTGCAAAATGCGTCTGATTTCAACCGCAGATATATCGAACTGCTCCGTTTTTGAGTATATCGTCACAAGGATAACCTTTTCAGGTGTAGCGAGATAGTAGATAACCCGATAGCCACCTCGCTTGCCTCTTTTAGCGTCAAGGTTCTTGACCCGTACTTTGAAGATAGCAAAGCCCGTGCCTGTAACTTGGTCGCCGGGCGTGCTCCCCTCTTGTAATTCACCCAGTAATGGCTCCAGATCTGAGCGGATATGCCGGTACTTTCTGGCAAGGATACGCAAGTTCCGCTTGAATTCAGGCGTGAATTCAAGCCCGCGCGTGCTACCCGGCATCAATCCCTTCCCAGAGGTGGACAATATCCTGCGTCTGCCCACTCATGGCCTCGCGCCACCCCTGGCGAAAGGTCTGCTCGGCCGGGTTGAGCGTCACTGTTTCACGGAACAAACGTACCAGTTTGAGCAGATTCGGCCAATATTCTACCGGTGTATGTTGAACTTCCTCCACCAACAGTTCCTCGAAACTCAACATTTTCTCAGGCATACCAACCTCCGTTTTTATTATAGCATGGACACCCCCACATCTCCCCTCATAATCAATGCTTACTGGCCGCGGGCAGGCTACTCGCCGGTTTGGCTGTTTTCACCGCCCGCAGGATGGCCTGCGCCAGCACCTCCGCCGCGTACGCCGCGCCGGATGCTGATCTGGATGCAGGCGGATGAAACCCTGCTCCCCGAATCTCGAAAATCACTATAGTGAGATCGAAGAATTCTCTCAGACCCTAAAGGTTTTTTTGGCAAACCAGGTAGAAATCTTGATGGAAAATCCTGCTCGAAACGCACGTTTGATAGCAAAGGAAACCTTTAGGGTCTTTCAGGCACAACGGAGGAGGCTGAAATGAAATTCATCATTCGCTGGGGGATCAATGCGGTGGCGCTTTGGGCTGCCATCGCCATCCTGCCCGGCCTTGTCTACGCAGGCAATTGGGTCGGCGTGGTCATGCTGGCGCTCGTCTTCGGGCTGGTCAACGCCCTGTTACGTCCCCTGCTCGAGCTGCTTACCTGTCCGCTCATCATCCTGACCCTGGGCTTGTTCACGCTGGTCATCAACACCCTGCTCTTGGCCGTGACTGCCTGGGTCGGCAACATGGTGGGGATCAGCCTGACCATCGCCGACCCGTTTTGGTGGAATTCCTTCCTGGGCGCGTTGATCGTCAGCGCGATCAGCTTACTGTTGGGCCTGATCTTGTTGGTTGTTATCGGCGAGGGGCATCCGTCTCCAGCAGGTTTTTAGGGTGTATAATTTGAGCCAGGAGAACTTGACCATGGTACTCAGCGATAGAATACAGGAATATATCCAAAAACTTCCCCCCTCGTTTCAGGAAGAAGTGCTCGATTATTTAGAGTTCCTTCTTGCCAAAGCGGCGCGTGAAGACAAAGAGTGGTCACGACTCTCGCTTGCGTCAGCAATGCGCGGAATGGAAGATGAACCTGAACTTTACACAATCGCCGATTTGAAGGTCAAATATTCATGAGAAGCGCGGGGGATATCGTTCTGTTCCACTTTCCACAAGCGGATCTGGCCGAGGGCAAATTACGCCCTGCGCTTCTGCTCGGCGAACTCCCAGGCGAATATGATGACTGGCTTCTTTGCATGATCTCCTCGCAAACAAGGCATTATTTGCTTGATTTTGACGAAATCATCCGAGACGGCGATAGTGATTTTGCTAAAAGCGGATTGAAGCTTGAAAGCGTTATTCGAGTCGGAAGGTTAGCGGTTGTCGAAAGTGGACTTTTGCTCGGTGAAATAGGGAGAATTTCAAACGAACGGCTAAAGCGAATCAAAAGCCATCTTGCAAAGTGGTTGTCGGAGTAGAGATCGTAGTTGATCACGGGCAAAGCGTTGATCGTCAGCGCGGTCAGCATCGTGTTGAGCCCGATCTTGCGGGATGAATTGAAGGGACGGAGGCGTCACAAGAAGGGTTAACCACAATGTGTAGACAAGTGTACGAACCAAAGCTACCAAAGTGGGTGACGCCCACCCGAAGGAGCGACGAAAGATGAAATGTAGTGTTACAGGGTGTCCTGGAAAGTATGAAGAGCGACTGGTGGTTCAAACAGTACGCCACCATGGACAGGTGATCGTTATTGATCGAGTTCCGGCAGAAGTGTGTTCGGTTTGTGGCGATGTGCTTTTCAAACCAGAAACCGTGCA
>DYHT01000015.1:31004-39691 GCA_020723995.1 Chloroflexus sp. | reverse complement strand
GCTCATTCGCTCGGTTTTACCACAATTCTGGGTTAATGTGACATTGTCAAACTAAAAACAACACGTGAAAATTGCGAAGTTCTTTTCGAGGCTGAAATGTCCCTCGAGGCCAACCCTGGCACACTCTCGTTGGCATACCTGCGGGATTTGCGCAGCCTCGGTTTCAACCGCATCAGTCTGGGCGTTCAGTCAGCGCAGGCAGCCGAACTGCGCCAATTGGAACGCAGCCATAATTTCTTTGAGGTGATAGAAGCTGTCAAATGGACGCGCCAGGCAGGATTTGACAATCTCAATCTCGACCTGATCTACGGCCTGCCGGAACAGACTCTGGAACGCTGGCAGAGTACGCTCAGGCAAACTGCCGCTCTCCAGCCGGAACATCTCTCCCTTTATGCCCTGACCATCGAACACGGTACGCCATTTGGCCTCTGGGCCGCGCGGGGGCTGATGGCCTCACCCGATCCCGATCTCTCCGCCGAGATGTACGAGTGGGCGTCCGACTTCCTTGAAGCCGAAGGCTATGTCCAGTACGAAATTTCTAATTGGGCATTGGATGATGGACGATTGACCACAGACCATTGTCCATCGTCCATCGTCCACGGTCTATCCTCGCCGAGCTATGCCTGCAAACACAATTTACAATACTGGCGCAACCTCCCTTATCTCGGCTTTGGCGCAGGCGCGCATGGCTGGGCGGCTGGATATCGTTATTCTAATGTACTGCGAATTAAAACCTATATCGAGCGAATGGCGGAAGGCGAAAGGCGGATGGCGGATGGCGGATTGCGGATTGCGGATGGCAGGTGGCAGATGGCGGATGGCGGATGGCGGGTGGCGGATGGCAAATTCCCATTGTCGCTGGCTGTGGTCAGCCATCAGCGTGCGACAGTCAAAACGGAAATGCAGGAAACCATGCTGACCGGCCTGCGTCTCACACGGGAGGGTGTTTCTGCTACCGGTTTTCGCGAGCGTTTCGGGCGCGAGTTGACGGATATATTTGGTAGAGAGATTGACGAGCTGGTTGGGCTGGGGCTGCTGGAATGGGTAAAGCAGACATCCGAAGTCTCTGCGACTTCGGATGTCTTAAGGCTCACCAAACGCGGCCGGCTACTCGGTAACCAGGTCTTTATACGTTTTGTGGATTAGTATCTGGATAGATTGATGTCCAGCAGTTGCACTGCTGGATGGTCAGGCAGCAGCACAACTGCGACCCATCAGATTAAGGTTGAGTATTTGCGGCGCGATGCCGGTCAAATCCACCAACCCTTCCGTAAACTGCCGCCGCGTTTCCGCTGCGCCCACCAACAAACACGCCGCCTGATTGGCCGTATGCTTGCGGGTGGATAAATCTTCCATGTTCCCATGGTCCGACGCAATCAAAATCAACCCGTCGTTCAGCGTCCATTTTTCAAGCAATCCTTCCAGTACCCCATCAAGCGTTTCCAACAATTGACAGGCCGCTCCCATATCCTGCCCGTGCCCGGCATAGTCGCTCGGCCAATATTCGAACATGGCAAAGTCAACCTGCATGGCCAGTTCAGCCATGCGCGCGCCAGCCTGGCGCGTTGTCAGCACGGGCGCATCTGCATAGCCCAGCCGCTCGCGCCAACCCTGAGCGGTGAAATCAGCCGAGAGGGCGCTCCCGGCGTACAGGTCATCTTTGGTGAATAATGGCATTCCAGCGGCAGTCACTGCCAGCGGGATGGCGGAATAAATCCGCCGTTTGCTGTGAATACCATAGAAATAACGCGGCGGGTAGGCGTTCAGCAAGGCGGCCTTCCTACCGGCCTTGGTCAGGCGGATGAAAATATTATCTTCACGCAGAATTTTGGCGATTTCGGGATTGGGCTTCGGACCATAGTGCTGGCCAATTTCTGCCGGGACATTCCGTCCGGTAAGCAGGGCGGCTTGCCCGCTGGCGGACTGCGGCAGCCCGCCCACACTCAGGCATGCATCCAGCCCCAATAGAGAGGCGCGGTCATTGTGATATGACGCGTAATCTTTGGTCATTCGTCGTCCGTCGAGCAGCTGGGTTAGAATGGGCATCTCGGCGCGGGTGGACGGATTTTTTTGCGGGTCATTTTCCCCCAGGCCGACGCCATCGAGGAAGAGAAAGAGGATGTGCATTTCTTTGAAACAAAAACCAGGCAGAGGGGCGTTTTTTCTTGTCGAAGCCGTCTTTGCGCCACAAAAAACGGAATCGGACGGCAATCGCTCCCGGGTCTTCCGTGGCAAGCCCGGGGCCGGGCGCATCCGGGGCGGATTTGAAAAATCCATACATCAGCCAGTATCCGCCTGGGGCGAGCAATCGGTCCAGGTTGTCGAGATAAACCGCCCGTGACCCTTTCGAAAGACCGTGAAAACAGCCGATGTCCAGGACGAGATCGAATGGACCTGAGATGTCATGCAAGCGGGTCACGTCGTCGACGCGCAAATCGCCCGGTACTTTGGCGAGGCGGAGCTTGCGCCGGGCGATGGCTATGGCGCGCGGGGCAAAATCCACCCCGGTGACTTGCCAACCGGCCTGCGCCAACGCAAGCGTACTCGTCCCAGTCCCGCAGCCCAGGTCAAGGGCGCGACCCGGATGGTGCGTCGTAAGATAATCCTCCACTTCCGGCGGGACGATACCGCTATCCCAGGGCGGGCGGCGCAAATACCAGAGGTTGAAGCTCAGGCGGCGTAAGAGGTTCAATAAGTGACTTTCCACACTTTGACAATTAGCGCGACTTCTCTTACAATCATGCTTCGGCGTTTCAGACATGCCTGTCCCTACGGGAAACTACGTAAATTGTTAAAACGAAGCCTGGAGTGTGATTCACCAAATCAGCGCAAGTGGTTTTAGAGAATTCCGCAAAACGTTATATATCATTCTACTCGAAAGGTTGATTGCAGATGAAAGAGTATACCACCGAGTTTGTCCGTAATATTGCCCTGGTTTCGCACGGCTCTGGCGGGAAGACCATGCTGGCCGAAGCATTTCTCCATTTTACTGGGGCAACCACACGCTTGGGGAGGATTGATGACGGCGCGACCGTCTCAGACTATGAAGAAGAGGAAATCCGCCGCAAGCTTTCTCTGTATACTAGCGTGATCCCGCTAGAATATAAAGCTCACAAGATCAACGTTCTGGATACCCCTGGTTATACTGATTTTATCGGTGAGGTTATCTCCGCGCTGCGCGTCGCGGACGGGGCTTTGGTGCTGGTGGATGCGGTCGCTGGGTTGGAGGTCGGCACTGAGATCGCCTGGAGCTATTGCGATACCTTCAAACTACCACGTTTTCTGGTAATCAATAAGCTCGACCGCGATAACGCCAACTTCCATAAGGCTCTAGCCTCGGTTCAGGAATTTTCCGAGACCCGCCTCATCCCGGTCCAGTTACCCTGGGGCGAAAAGGCGGCCTTCAAGGGTGTTATTGACCTGATTTCGATGAAAGCCTATGTTGGAGATGGAAAAACTGTTGAAGATATCCCTGCCGAGCCGAAATCGGCGGCCGAGGAAGCACGCGTGGCCTTGATCGAGGCTGCGGCTGAAGGTGAAGACGCGCTGTTGGAAAAATACCTGGAAAGCGGCGAATTGACTTCCGATGAACTGATGCGCGGCCTGAAAAATATTGTTCGCAGCGGCGCATACATCCCGGTTTTCTGCGCTGCTGGCGCGCACGAGAAGGGCATTGCACCGTTGCTGGATGCCATCCTCAACTTGATGCCATCTCCCGCTGAAGTGCCGGCCGCAGTTGCCCAAGGCAAAAGCGGCGAGGAGCAACTCTCTGCCCTCGATTCCGGGCCGTTGGCGCTCTATGTCTGGAAGACGACCGCTGATCCATACGTGGGTAAGCTGACCTATTTCCGCATCTACTCTGGCACGTTGCAGGGCGACGCCCATATCTGGAACCAGACCAAAGGTGTGGAAGAACGCATGGCTTCTTTGAGCGTGCTGCGCGGCAAAGAAACCCTGCCGGTCAAGCTGCTGCACGCCGGCGATATCGGCATCGTTGCCAAACTAAACCAAACAACTACTGGGGACACATTGTGCGATAAAGGTCATCCGCTGACCCTGCCGGTGCCGCAGTATCCGGCTGCGCTGTACCGCGTGGCGATCGCGCCCAAGACCCAGGCCGATGCGGCCAAGATTACACCCACGCTTACCCGTCTGTGCGAAGAAGATATGACCCTTGCCTGGTATGGGGAACATGCAACCAGTCAGACCATTTTGCAAGGCATGGGCGACCAGCACATTGACGTTGCCATCCGTCGCGCCGAGGGCAAGCTCCAAGTCAGGTTGACGACCGCCGAGCCGAAAGTCCCGTACCGCGAGGGCATTACCAAGAAAGCCGATGCCATGTACCGCCACAAGAAACAGACCGGCGGCGCGGGCCAGTTTGGCGAAGTCTGGCTGAGAATTGAACCCTGCCCGGAAAAGGATTTCGATTTCACCGACGAACTGGTCGGTATGAACCTTTCGAAATCGTACCTGCCCGCCATTGAAAAAGGTATCCATGCCACGTTGCTGACGGGCGTGGTGGCCGGTTTCCCGATGAGCAATGTGCGCGTCATTGTCTATGACGGCAAGGAGCACCCGGTGGATTCCAAGCCGGTGGCCTTCGAAATTGCCGGGCGAGAAGCCTTCAAATTGGCTGTTCACGATGCCGGCCCGGTGCTGTTTGAGCCGATTATGAATGTTCGCATCACCGTGCCGGACGCCTATATGGGCGATGCGATTGGCGACCTGAACATCCGCCGCGGACGCGTGCAGGGCACCGAATCCGAGCGCGGACGTACCGTTATCATTGCCCAGGTTCCGCTGGCCGAGATGCTGCGTTACACCACGGTCATCCGCTCGATGACCGGCGGGCGGGGTGTCTTCACGATGGAGTTCGACCGCTACGAAATTGTCCCGAACCATCTGGCGCAGGAGATCATTGCCGCCCACCAGAAGGATTTGGATAAGGGTAAGGCAGAAGAGTAGGAGCAGATTGCTACGGGGCGGGTTACAGATCTGCCCCGATTTATTTAAGCGTTCCCCCGAGGTTTCAGAAAAGCACATCGGCATCCATAAAGATGCACGGCTTAGGCGGATGTGCCGTCGCCATATTTTTCAGTGACATAGCGGGCGCGTTGCTCGCGCAGGACAAGCAGCATTTCTTCGACGCTCAGCATGACAAGCCATATTTCAAGTAAAAACCTTGACAGTCGCTGAAATCGCTGTATAATATTCATCAACTTAATCATAAATATTCAGGAGCCAATGAATGTACACTTGCATGTGTCTGAGGCGGGGTTCGTAATCACCGCCTCTTCGTAAAAAGGTGTAACGACTTACCTTAAATGGTGCTTGGCGAAGTCGTTACCATGCAGCCAACAGACGAAGGACGGTGGGCGACCTCCGCATGCGAAATGATTTATTCGCATGGCGCCCCACGCTGTCCTTTTCGTTTACCTGTTGGCTGTTATGTTCTAATTTTTGGAGAAAAGGCATGAAAATCGCAAATGACATCACTGAATTGATTGGTAATACACCCCTCGTCCGCATTCGCAATCTGACCAAAGGCTGCGTTGCCGAAGTGGTTGCCAAACTGGAATTTTATAATCCCGCTCACAGCGTCAAGGATCGCATCGGCGCGGCGATGATTGACGCGACTGAAAAGGCCGGTCTGATCAAATCCGATACCATCATCCTGGAGCCAACCAGCGGCAATACCGGCATCGCCCTGGCGTTTGTCTGCGCGGCGCGCGGTTACAAGTGCGTGTTGACCATGCCGGAAACGATGAGCAAGGAGCGGCGCATGCTACTGCGCGCCTATGGCGCGGAACTGGTTCTCACGCCCGGTAGTGAAGGCATGAGCGGTGCAATCAAAAAAGCCGAGGAGATGGCCGCCGCCGATGCGCGCTATTTCATCCCACAACAATTCAAGAACCCGGCCAATCCTGAAATCCACCGCCGGACGACGGCCGAGGAAATCTGGCGCGATACAGACGGCAAAGTGGATATTCTGATCGCGGGCGTCGGCACGGGTGGGACGGTTACTGGCGTGGGCGAGGTGCTCAAAGCGCGCAAGCCATCCTTCCGAGTTGTAGCAGTCGAGCCGGATGCCTCGCCTGTGCTTTCAGGCGGGCAGAAAGGACCGCATCTCATCCAGGGCATCGGCGCCGGCTTCGTCCCCGATATTCTCAATACGAAGATTTATGATGAGACAGTCCGCGTGACGAATGAGGACGCGCTGGAAACCGCCCGCCGCATGGCCCGCGAGGAAGGACTGCTGGTGGGCATCTCCTCCGGCGCGGCGACCTGGGCTGCCCTGCAGGTGGCGCGCCGACCGGAAAATGCCGGCAAACTCATCGTGGTCATCATCCCGTCCTTCGGCGAGCGCTACCTGTCTACGGCGCTGTTCGCCAATCTGGCTGACTAATAACCATGCGGGCAAAGCAGCAAGGAATTTTCTCCACCCTGCGCCGCGACATCCAATCCGTCTTCGAGCGCGACCCGGCGGCGCGCAGTGGGTTGGAAGTCCTGTTTTGCTACCCCGGCTTGCACGCCCTGTGGGGACACCGCCTCGCGCATTGGCTGTGGAGACGCAATATCAAATTATTTGCCCGCTGGCTCTCGCAATTGACCCGCGCCTTGACCGGCATCGAAATTCACCCCGGTGCAACAATTGGCCCCGGCTTTTTCATTGACCATGGCATGGGCGTGGTCATCGGCGAGACGGCTGAAATCGGCGCGGATGTGACCATATATCACGGCGTCACGTTGGGCGGCACCAGCCTGAACAAAGGCAAGCGTCATCCCACCATCGGCGAACGGGTCGTCATCGGAGCAGGGGCCAAGGTGCTGGGCGCGATTACGGTCGGCAATGACAGCCGCATCGGGGCTAACGCGGTGGTGGTCAGATCGGTGCCGGCCAATTCGGTCGTGGTGGGTGTGCCAGGCCAGAATATCTTGCGCTCGCAGCCGCACCGCGCCAGCGATGCGCCTGACTTGAATCACGCGGCTTTACCCGATTTATTTGGCGTATCGTTGAATTCACTGTTGCAGCGCGTCGAAGTTTTGGAAGAAAGGTTGGACGGTCACGCTAGCCCTGCGCCACACATCCACGCCCCGCGCGCCGGCCTCTGGCGCGGCGAGGATTTTTCGATATGAGGGTAAAATAAGGATATGCCCATCCTGAAAATGTCCACTCCATTGCGATCCTACGTTAACGGTCAAGCCGAAGTGACCGTCAGCGGCGCGACGGTCGGAGAAGCCATGCAAAGCTTGGTGGCGCAATTCCCGGCGCTGAAAGCGCATCTCTATAACGGAGAAGGCGCGCTGCGCCCGTTTGTCAACCTCTTTATCGGCGAAAGCAACATCAAAGACCTTCGGCAGGGGCTCGAAACCCCGCTGGCTGAAAACGATATACTCATCCTCATTCCGTCCATCGCCGGCGGATAATGTGCCAATCTGCCAGCTTGTGAACGTGCCAACATAAAGGCGAACATGCTACCCGAACTTTCTCACGAAGAAATATTGCGTTATTCCCGGCATTTGCTCATCCCCGAAGTCGGGCTGGATGGGCAAAAAAAGCTCAAGGCCTCGTCGGCGCTGGTGATTGGTACCGGCGGGCTCGGTTCACCGGTGGCGCTCTACCTGGCGGCAGCCGGCGTCGGTCGCATCGGGCTGGTGGATTACGACGTGGTCGACTCGTCCAACCTGCAGCGTCAGGTCATCCACGGCACCAGCGCAGTTGGGAGGTTGAAGATTGAAAGCGCCAGATCGCGCCTGCTGGATTTGAACCCTGGTATTCAAGTAGACACGTATAATGAACCCTTCACCTTGGTGAATGCCATGCGTATAGCCAGTAATTATGATATTTTGATAGACGGCACGGACAACTTCCCGACCCGTTACCTGTCCAATGACGTATGCGTGCTGCTCGGCAAGCCGAACGTCTACGGCTCAATCTTCCGCTTCGATGGGCAGGCGAGCGTCTTCTACGCCAAGGAAGGCCCGTGCTACCGCTGCCTGTTCCCTGAACCGCCACCACCGGGACTGGTGCCCTCCTGCGCCGAGGGTGGGGTGTTGGGCGTGCTGCCGGGGACGATCGGCACGATCCAGGCCAGCGAAGCGATCAAGCTTCTGCTCGGCATCGGCTCGTCGCTGATTGGTCGTCTGTTGCTCTACAACGCCCTGGACATGTCGTTCGAGTACGTCAAACTGAAGAAAAACCCAAAATGCAAGGTGTGCGGCCCCCACCCGGAAATCACCACCCTGATTGACTACTTTGAGTTTTGCGGCGTACCGGGTTTGGAGCATGGGGAAGGTTCGGCTGGCAATGATTGGGACATCACCGCCGCAGAATTAGCCGAGAAGATCGAGCGCGGCGATCCGTTACGCTTGATTGACGTGCGCGAGCCGCACGAACTGGAAATCTCCCGCATCCCTGGCGCAAAGTTGTTTCCGCTTGGATCGCTGGCTGCGCGATTGTCCGAACTGGACAGTGCCCAGGAGATGGTTGTAATCTGCAAATCCGGGATTCGCTCGGCGCGTGCGTTGGAGCTGCTGGTCAGCGCCGGGTTTCGTAAGGTAAGGAATTTAAAAGGCGGGATCAATGCCTGGGCGCGCGAGGTGGATAAGTCTCTGCCGGTGTATTGAGAAACGGAAATCCACGATATATGGTCCCAAATTCCTGCCCCCTCCCGCCTCCCCCA
>DYHT01000015.1:0-30904 GCA_020723995.1 Chloroflexus sp. | reverse complement strand
TTTTCTGGAGAACGAAAATGGGGGAGGAGCAAGTCGTCACGGTCCCCCCATTTTCTGGAGAACGAAAATGGGGGAGGAGCAAGTCGTCACGGTCCCCCCATTTTCAAGAGCGGAAAATATGGGAGTGGGTTCTGCTCATGGAAGGGGGACGGATTGTATAGCAAGTCATCCACCCTCCCCATTTCCGTTTTGTGGAAATGGGGAGGGCAGGGAGGGGCGGGGCCTATCCCTCCACAATCTTGATTTCTTCCTCCGTCAACCCGTACAACGCGTACACCCGTGCATCAATCTCCTTATCCAGCGTCTCGATGCGCCGCTGGAGCGGATGGCGGGCATCTTCTTTGGCGGCCTCGGCCTGCTGGTGCTGTTTTTGCAGGGACAGCATCTCTTCGACCAGTTTCACGATTTCGTCGTGGGCGGCTTTTTCGGCAGGCACGGCGAAGTCTATGCGGCGGATGGGGAGTTGCTTTAAGTAGATATATTGCATCAGCAACCGCCCTCGTTTGTCTGCGTCACCCAACACCGAGCAGGTACGTTTCAAGAAAATCCAAGTAAGTTTTGAGTTGAGAACGCCCAGCAAGTACAAATCTTTCCGCGGAATGATGAACAGCGTTTTATTGCAATAGCGTTTCTCGTCATCAAATGCGAAGCGAGATTCCATCGCAATTTCTGGGTAAACGATCTTGGGTTTTTCAAAAGCATCATAATAACTACATGCCCGTAGTTCCCACCAATAATCGCCTTGGTCTGACCGCTTGTTCGCCAAATCCATATAAGGACGCAGATGATTTGCTATTGCTGAATAGTTTTTCTCCAACCACTTCCAAGGCTCGACAATTCCTGCCATCTCTCGCGTCCAGCCTTTAGGAATTAGGATGATATACCTTTCGCGGAAATTGATATGATAGTGGCGAACGTCATCTCCTATCACATATGGCTTTATCAATTCGGCACTTTTTGAATCTTTGGCAATAAGCATATCTCGCGTAGAGCGGTCAATTACGAAGGCTTTATCAAGACCTGTTTTTATCCCGTAATAAACTTCGTTGTTTGTATAGCCGCCTAACGGGACACCAGCTTGTCGCATTTTCTCTAAAACAGATTGTTCTTTGTCACTAGTGAGTGCCCAGTTTTCACCCTGTAAAGAACTTCCGTCGAGCATCGTCCCCACGGCCTGCACTTCGTCGGGCAGAGAAATGAAGTCGAGCCGCTTGATTGGAGCATACAGGAGGTGCTGTTTCTTGGTTGGCTGGCGGCGGGTGATGATAATGGCCGGGAAGGTGGCGGCGTCAAACACGGGCAATTCGCCAAAATCTACAATTTCGACCAGCGTGCTTTCGCGCATCAAGAACTCGCGCAGCGCCTTGCCGTAGTTCGAGCGCATCCACTTGTTCGAGACGATCATGCCGAAATAGCCGCCCGGCTTGAGCAGTTTGTGGGCTTTCTCGATGAAATAAATATACAGGTCGGCAGTCCCGGCGTAGGTTTCAAAGTTCTTCTGGGCAAAAACCTTGAATTCTTCGCCAAGCGTTTCCTGGCGCACATACGGCGGGTTGCCGATGATGATGTCGAAGCCGCCTTGGACCCCACCCCCAGCCCCTCCCCCACGGGGGATGGGAGTCTCCGCCGGTGATCTTTCCCAGCCCGGCCGCCTTGGCCCTCCCCCACGGGGGATGGGAGTCTCCGCCGGTGATCTTTCCCAGCCCGGCCGAATTGGCCCTCCCCCACGGGGGAGGGGAGCTCAGGCCACCAGCGGGCAGGTAGACGGGGTAGCGGCCGAATTGGCCCTCCCCCACGGGGGAGGGGAGTCTCCCCCTTCCCATTTGGGAAGGGGGCCGGGGGGTTAGGTCCAAAGACCTGCGGGAATGCCTGTTCCCAGGTTTCCGAGCGCAAGCTGTCGCCGTGATAAATATTGGCGAGGAAGGGCATTTTCTGGCGTCCGTGCAGGGCGCGCAGCATCAGGTTCAGGCGCGCCACGTCCACGGCCTGCTTGTCCTTGTCCACGCCGAAGATGCAGGAGGTCAGCAGTTCCAGGCGGCGCAGGTTGTCGCGCAAATCATCAACCCCCTCCCCTGCCTCTTGCCCCCCTTTCATCCCCCCATTTCTGAATCCCGAAATGGGGGGACAGAGGGGGGCTGGGGGTGGGGCAGATTGCCCGCGCATGTTTGCCACAAACTTGTCGAGCGCGTCGAAGGCTTCGATGAGGAAAGAGCCGGAGCCGCAGGCCATGTCGAGGATGCGCGGCGGGAGGGAGGGGTTGTAGCCGTGCTCGTCGAGGTAGCGGCCTACGGTTTGCTGGACGATGTATTTGGTCACGAAGGTGGGCGTGTAATAGATGCCCTGTGATTTGCGCTTGGCGCGCTTTTCCTCCACGTGGGGCGCAACGTGTTGCGCCCCTACCTCGGTGTTTTCGGTAACCACGTGGCCGAGGTACTGCTCGTAGGCCGTGCCGAGCACGTCTGCTTCCAGGGCGTTGAAGTTGTAGCGCACGAAGTTCTTCTCGTACAGGCCGCGCATCAGGCTTTCCAGCGGCGGGCGGTCGCAGTAGAGTTCTTCGGAAAAGTGCGGGGCGAAGAGTTCCGAGTTGTAGGTGGCGTCGAACTGGCGGAAGAGTTCGACCAGTTTCGTGGAGAGTTTGTCCAATTGACGTTTATCTTCCAGTTCGCGCAGCAGCGGCATCAGGCGCAGCGGCTCCACCTCGCGGTCTTCGGCGGTGCGAATGAAGATGAGCCGGTTGAGCAGGCGCAGCACGGCCTCGTCAATCTGGGCCGGGGAATACTTCGGGTTGTAGCCGCGCAGGCTGGTATAGAGTTCACTGCGCCAGAGTTTCAGGTCATCGAACAAATTCAAGCTGACCGGCAGGCGTTTGATGCGTTTGCCCACCTTATCGGCTTCCCGCTCCAGCCGCCCGGCGATGGTCTCTTCACGCGAGAACCACCACAGGCACTCGAAATCGCTCAGATAAGAATCCAGGTCAAACGCCACGAACTGCGCCCGGAAGGGGTCGGTCTCCTTCCATTCGGCGTTGAACACCCGCAGCCCCTCGAAATCCGAGAGCAAGGCCCAGGTGACGGACTTCGTCCAGGCGTAGTCAATCGCCTGCTGCACCCAGCGCGGGTCGTTCAGGTCTTCGGAGGCCTTCTTGGTTTCGAGGAAGAAACGCGGGATGCCGCTGATGCGGAAGGAAAAGTCCACAAAGCCGCGCGAGACTTTCTCCTCCGGGCTGACCTCGTTGACGTTGTCCACGTTCCAGCCGAGGGCGCGGAACAGCGGCAGGATGTAGCCCTGTCGCGTGGCATTCTCGTTCATGCCCTTGCGCTCGGCGGCGGACAGGGCTTTGAATTTCTGGACGAGTTTCTGGATCTCAGAAGAGGCGAGTTCGGGCGTGGTCATGGGTTTATTGTATACCAAAATCGAAAGCGGCGCGCCTGTTTCTTTGCTGCCTTGCGAAAGTTTAGACTCTTCACTTCGTTCAGGGCAGGCCTTCGTAAGACTATCATCGAAACCCAACCTATCTTGTCCCATTAAGGTACAATTGCCCCCATGTCCAAACAAACTCTTCTAGCCGTCCTTGCCCATCCCGACGACGAATCCTTCGGCATGGGCGGCACACTAGCGCTATACGCCGCGCGCGGCGTGGACGTGCACCTGGTCTGCGCGACGCGCGGCGAAGTGGGCGAGGTGTCCACCGAATTGCTGAAAGGCTACAATTCCATCGCCGAATTGCGCGAGGCCGAACTGCGCTGCGCCGCCGGTCATCTTGGACTGAAAGGTGTCCATTTTCTGGATTATCGCGATTCCGGTATGGACGGCTCGCTGGATAACCAGCATCCGAATGCGCTGGCAGCTCAGCCGCTGGAGGCGGTCGCGGCGAAAGTCGTCGGTTACATCCGCCAACTCCGGCCGCAGGTTGTGCTGACTTTCGACCCGATTGGCGGCTATCGTCATCCCGATCACATCGCCATCCACAATGCCACCGTGCGCGCCTTCGAGCAGGTGGGGAATCCTGGTTTCGCGCTGGATGGCCTGCCGCCATACCAGCCGCAGCGGTTGTACTTTCACACCATGCCGCATAGTTTTTTGAAGTTCGCCGTCCAGTTTCTGCGTCTCATCGGCAAAGACCCGCGCAAGTTCGGCGCGAACGGCGATATTGACATCGCCGCCATCGCCGAGGTGGATTTCCCGACGAACGCGGTGATTGACATCCGCCCGGCGCTGAAGAAGAAAGAAGCCGCCGGGGCCTGTCACGCCAGCCAGGGCGGCGGCAGAATGGGCGGCAGCCTGTTCGGTTTCTTCTTGCGCCTGTTTAGCGGCAAAGAGGCTTTCATGCGCGCTTATCCACCAGTCGAAGAGGGGGAGAAAATGGAACGGGATTTGTTTACTTCTTTGGAAACGCAAATGGGGGTTTGAGATTGAGCGCGGCCAGCCGGGTGCTCGATCTGCCGATCGTCAGAACCGAAACGGAGCCGGTGCCTACCATTAGTTTCTGAAAATCGTCCAATGGCAGGCCTATGAAGTGAGCAATAGCTAATTTGATCGGGTCGGCATGGAAGACTACGGCGACCATCTCCTCTTTCCTGTGCGCGGCAGCGATCCGCTCCAGCGCAGCGACAGCGCGTTCTTGATTCTCGGCGAAACTTTCCCCGCCCGGAAAGCGGAATTGCGACGGCATTTGCTGGATCGCCCTCCAAGCTTTCGAACGTTCGAGCGCTTTCCACGAGCGGCCTTCCCACTCGCCGACATCGGTGTCACTCAGGCCTGGTTCTACCTGGATCTCCAGTCCCTTTGCCTGGGCGGACGGTTGGGCGGTCTCGACGGCGCGCTCCAGCGGACTTGCGTAGATGGCCGCGATGGGGAGTTCCTCGAGCGCAGCGGCCAGCGCCTCGGCCTGTTGGCGGCCTTCGTCATTCAGGTGCACGCCGGGGATCCGTCCGGGCAGGATGTTTTTCTTGAGGTAATCGTTTTCGCCGTGGCAGATGAGGAGGAGCGTTGGCATGTTGGAAAGGAGAAAGTTGCAAGAGATTAGTTGGCGTTCTCTAACGCTGAGATTAGTTGGCGTTCTCTAACGCCGATCTCATGACCAATCCTTATCAATCTCGATCAAGGTACTATCATCAAATTCGTAATTTCGGTAACTTGAATACGGATACTTTTGCGGTTCGTCCACTAACCCCGCGCGTACGGGATTCAGGTGAATGTAATTTAATTTTTGGCGAAGAAACTCATCACTGAGGACAACCTCATCCCAAAAGCTATCCAGCCAGACCTTGAATTCGGCTCTTGTTGTATCTTGTCCCGCCTGTTCAAATGCTTTCACCCATTCGGTTTTGTTTTCTAAAGAAGCCTGGCGGGTAATCCTGCCAGAGGTGAATCTCTTGAAATCACGCATGAAATCCGTCAGGTTGGCTGTGCTTTGCGGCCAGATGAGAAGATGGATGTGATCCGGCATGATGACATAACCGATAAGTTTACAATGATGCTGATACCGATAGAAGTTGAGGCTGTCAATGAGCGGGATGACAAACGAAGGGCGGATGAAAATTGGCAAGCATCCGTAGACGTTGCTGGTAATGTAATATGCGGAGCCTTCGATGCGAATTCTTGGTTTCATTTGCTATTGTCCGTTCCTGCGCTAGAGAGCGCAGAACTAATCGGGGATGGAGCGCAGAACTAATCGGGGATGGAGCGCAGAACTAATCGGGGATGGAGCGCAAACCAATTGGCAACTGTCAGCGCTAGAGAGCGCTGACTAATCTGTTATTTAATTTTTCGCTTCATTTCGTTAATTTGCTCTTGTGTCAGGTCGGGGATGTCTTCGCGGCGGGTGATACCGAGGGCGGCGCGCTGGGCCTCGCGCCAGCGTTCCAGCCTGTCAGCCACCTGCGCCTCGTAACCTATGCCGGACGGTTTATAGAAATAGGTGCCGAGCAATTCTTTGGGGAGATACTGCTGGGGGATGAAGTGGTCTGCGTGCATGTGGGGATATTCGTAGCCTTTGCCATGACCCAGCGCGGTGGCGTCGCGGCTGTTGTCTTTCAGATGCGTCGGCACGTTGCCCACGCCTTCCTGCTCGATGCGCTCGAAGGCTTTGAAATAAGAGGTGGCTGTGTTGGACTTGGGCGCGGTGGCCAGGTAGAGCGTGGCTTCGACGATGGGATAGACTCCCTCCGGCAGGCCGATGTAATCGAAAGCTTGAGCGGCTGAAGCCGCCACTACCAGCCCCATTGGGTCGGCCAGGCCGATATCTTCACCGGCGAGAATGATCAAACGGCGGATGATGAAGCGCGGATCCTCGCCAGCATAGATCATCTTTGCCAGCCAGTAAAGCGCCGCGTCGGGATCCGAGCCGCGCACCGACTTGATGAAGGCCGAGATGGTATCATAGTGAGCGTCTCCATCTTTATCGTAAAGGACGGCGCGGCGTTGGATAGATTCCTGGGCGATTTCAAGGGTGATGGGGATTATTTCATTCACATCTGGAGATGTGGACTCCACCGCTAACTCAAGGGCATTGAGGGCGTTGCGCGCGTCACCGCCGGAAACGTCAATTAAATGGGCGCGCGCCTGTGGGTCCAGCACGACGCGGCGTGACCCGTAGCCGCGTTCGGCGTCGGCCAGGGCGGCGTCAAGGATGCGGCCGGTCTGTTCGCCGGTCAAGGGCAGCAGTTGAAAGACGCGTGAGCGCGAGACCAGCGCGCCGATGACTTCGAAGTAGGGATTCTCAGTGGTCGCGCCGATCAGTACGAATGTGCCGTTCTCGACGTGGGGCAGGAGGGCGTCTTGCTGGGCCTTGTTCCAGCGATGGACTTCGTCCACGAACAGGATAGTCTTCTTTTGGTACAGGCGGCGGCGCTCGAGGGCGGCGTCAATCACTTCCCTGAGTTCGGCCTTGCCAGCCAGTACCGCCGAGAGGGTTGCGAAATGAGATTTGGTCAGGTTGGCGATGACCATGGCCAGTGTGGTCTTGCCGGTGCCGGGCGGCCCCCACAGGATGATGGACGAGAATAGTTTATCGGTCTCGATGGCGCGGCGCAGGAGTTTGCCTGCCCCGAGGATGTGTTCCTGACCGACGAACTCATCGAGGGTGCGCGGGCGCATACGGGCGGCGAGGGGGGCTTCGGCGCGCAGGCGTTCTTTCATGGCATGGTCGAACAGATCTGTCATGCCTTCACTCTTAGCGCGCCGAGATATACGGCATGGCAGCGCGGATAATCTTTTCGAGGGGGAAGACGTCTACCAATTCGTAATCGCGCTTACCGAGACCCAGCGCTTCACCGTATTCCGTGACAAGGTAAGGATCCTTGAGCGGGCCGTGCAGTACCTGGAATGGATGCCCGGCGCGAGTATGGACTTCCATCGAGGCGGGAATATTTTCTTCCATCAGCCTGGTCTGGGCGATAGGCCTAACCTGCCGCCTTTTCCTTCTCTGCCGGGTTTGGCCCCGAACTGCGCACGTTGACGAGTTTCTTCAAAATTTCAAACCAGAACGGGGCGCCTTGGGCTGTGGCCGCGCCGGTGATCAGAAGACCGGCCAGTTTGGCCAACCCGCTTGACCAATCCAGCGGGAAGTTGGATACATATTTGCAGACCGGCTCTCCCTGCTCGCTTTTACCGGGAAAACCGAAGATTTGATCGGCGCTGGTCGGGATGGGTGTGCATTGCTTGCCGCCCGTGTCGAATGCCGTCAGTGTCCATCCGACGGGGAGATTCAGGAATCTGAGTTGACTCTCCAGATACTGGATAGTCTCCTCTGGGTTTTGGCCGCCCTGTTCTGAGGGCAGTTGTGCTTGTTGCTGCGCATAAGCATCCGCACTGGCAGCCACGGCCTGGCGTAAAGCTGGCTCGCGCCACAGCTTGGTGGCAATATTGATTGAATCGACATTGAGTATCAGGGCCAGGATGAGGCCAGACAGAAACGCAACAAGTTGGGATCTGCGTTTATACCAACCGGAGAGACGATCCATCGAATCGTTGAACCAGCTTTCGATGTTCTTTCGCCCAAGCGCGAGTGCCTGTTCACCTTCCTTGACATATTCTTCCAAGCCGGCGAACAATGTGTCCAGTGTTTTCTTCATATTGGGATAGGCCGCATCCATGGCGAGTAAACCAAGGCGAAGTTGCCGCAGGGTGAGATCCTTATCCTGTCTGGCTGAGGTGACTTTTCGCTGCTCATCGAGGACGCTTTGGTAATAAGCATCCAGCTGGGGAAGTGCCATTTCAATTGCCGGCCTGAGTTCGGGATGTTTATCCCCATAGGCTTGTATCTGGAGTTTGAGGCTGTCAATGGCTGCCTCGCCTAGCGAAGTCCCGGCGATCTGCTTGGCCGTCGCGAGCAAGGCTTGAAAGTCTTCTGCTGCCAGTTTCTTCTGCTCTGGATCCGTGATGGAGGCTACCAGGGCTTCTACGTCTGCCAGGACTTTCTTGACCGGCCAGGCTTCTGTATCGGCGGTCATGACCAGGTCGAATAAGACCAGGGCAAACTTATTGGCTGGGATGTAGGATGGCTTGCGGCGTGAACTCGAACTTAGACTGGCGATCAAGGGGTGGCTGTATAGCAAATCTGTCAGCGCTTGGCCCTCACCCTCGCCGCCGAGCATGGAGCGGAGGGCGTCTTCCAAACCTTTGGCGCGCCATTTGAATAGAGTGGCGAACCATTCCTGGAATTGCATGGCGGCGATGCTGATTATCAGCCACATAAAGACGAGGCCGATACCGACTTCGAGAATCTCTTGCATGTACATGCTATCCTCCTTGATTGCTCAACATCAAATTAATGCCGAGTAGGCCTTCGGCGCTTACTTCAGTATATAGAATATGGGTGAAGAATGCAAGCCCCTTATTTATCCAATTTGTCGGCCAGATTTCGGTTATGGGACTGATGCACCAGATAGATACCCGCCAGCACTGCGAAGCCGCCCAGCAACTGGATCGGCTGCGGCACTTCTTTCAACAATGAGATGGCCAGGATGGCCGTCACCACTGGCTGGCCGATCATGGTCGGCGCGACGACCGAAGCTGGCAGGTGGCCGAGCGTGTAGGTGATGGCCTGGTAGCCAATGATCTGCGAAACCACGGCTGTGCCGAGGAAGACCAACCAGGTTTGGGGTGGATAGCCGACAATTGGGTTGCCCATTGCCAGGTTGATACCCAGCAACGCCAGGCTGGCGCAGACACCGACCAGCCAGATGTAGGAGAGAGGGTCAAGGTAACGGCGTCCCCGCTGGGTGGCTAGAAAATAACCGGCGTAAAAGATTCCGGCGCCAGTAGCCATCAGGTCGCCAATGCCGAGACGCGGGTGGAGCAGAAAATCGCCGCCCAGTACCAGCCCCGCGCCGGTCAGCGCCAGCGTCAACCCGATCCAGAATTGGCGCTTCAAGCACTCACGAAAAAACAACCAGGCTGCCAGCGCCACCCAGAGCGGCGCAGTGTTGCCCATCAATGTCGCGTTTGCGGCGGTGGTATAGTGGACGGATGTATTCCACAATGCAAAATCGCAAGCGGTGAAAAGTCCGCCTAAAATGGGGAAAATGATATTGCTCTTGTTAGCAGCGCAATTCTGGATGCAGCGTTGGGCGAAGAACGGCACCAGAATAAGCGTGGAGATTGCGAGGCGGTAGAAACCGGTGACCGGACCGGGCGCATCCGCCCAGCGCACAACATGGCTGAAAAACTCAAAGCCAGGATGCCGAGGCCGAGGGCAAGGTAAGGAAGGATGAATTTTCGCGATAGGGATAATGAGGCTGCGTTGGTCATAGATATAGGTTGATTTTATCACGGACTGGCTGAGCGCAGATTCTCAAGCAAGGGGGGCAATTCACTCAGCGTTTGGATGGCTGCCTTCGGCTGGATGTCGGGGCCCGTCCCTGAGCCAACGCCCTGAGTTTGTCGAAGGGCTGTCATAATAGGATCGCTCCCTGCGGCTGCCCGCCGCGTGATCCAAATGCTATACATCCCCAGGTTATTTGCTCCAACGATATCGGCTGACAGTGTATCCCCGATCATGGCTGCCTGCTCGGGCTGGATTTTGAAATGGTCGAGGGCGATCTGGAAAATGGCCGGGTGCGGTTTGCGGATGCCGCAGGCCGCCGAGGTGATAATGAAGTCGAAATATGGACGCAATCCCCACTGATCTATTTGGTATTGCACGTTTGCGTCGTCGGAGGCGTTGGAAATCATTCCCAGCCAGTAGCCCTGCGCCTTGAGTGTTGCCAGAGTTGGGATAGCGTCTTCTTCGATACACCAGTTGCCTCGCGTGACGGTGTACATGGCGTCTAGCGCGGCACGCAGCACCGCGTCCGGGACGTTTGCGTATCCCTGCCCGGTCAACAGCTCGCGCAGGGCCGCGAAAGAGGTGCGTTCGACATGATCCTCGCTGCGCTGGGCGTAGTAGGCGTCTATAAAAGTCCCGAAGTCGTCGTAGAACGTTTGGCCGTCAATCGGGATGCCGGCCCGGTGTAAAACCCTGACCAATTCCTCGTCGGCGTGCAGGAAGATGGGTGGCCAGGGTTCTTTGGCGTAGATCAGGGTACTGCCGAGGTCGAAGAGGAGGACTTGAATAGGCATGTTAGATCGGCAGACTGGCAAATAGGTAAATAGGTAAATAGGTATCAGGTCAATTCACTGCGCAGTTTGGAATAGAAATAAACCAGCAATGCGCCGATTGCCAGCACAGGGATGATGATCAGCCCGGCTTCCGGGCCGAACGCGCCGCCGGTCCACAATTCCGGGCCAGTGACAGTGATGTGCGTCAGTTTGAAGAAGTCCAATCCACTCACTGGAAAGCCAAACACCGGACCCTCGAAAAAGTTCCAGCCAATGTGCAGGCCGATGGGCAGCCAGAGTTGCCGTGTACGCAGGCAGCCAAAGGCCAGGAACAATCCGGCCAGGAAGATACCTGCCGCTGAAAGCCAGGTGGCATTGGGGTTGGCCAGGTGCAGGATGCCAAAAACAGCCGCTGAGAGGATGACTCCCCAGGCGAGATTCAGCCCATCAGCCAGGTTTTGCAGGTGGTAGCCGCGCGAAAGTAATTCCTCGTTCCAGCCGACCAGGATGAAAGTGAACAGGATCAGCAGCGTGTCGAATACGACCCTGTTGGCCGGCTGCGTTTGCCAGGCGAACCCCTCGAAGCTGATCCAGCCAAGTGACCACATCACCAGGTAAATCAACCCCATCATCAAACCTGTGATGAGGATGCCGGCCAGCAGGTCGAACAGTACCCGCTTATTTAGTTTCAGCCCCAAGCTGACGAAGGAACGTTTATCCAGGAATCGGCGCGCCAGAAAGACCGATATGGTAATGGCAACCACTTCGATGACTTGGTTGAGCAACATACCTGCTGTGAAGTCAAGATCGAAGCCGAGGAGTGGGATGATCAGCGGGAGGCCGATGCAGACGGTCAGCAAGAGCAAAAGAATGCTCTGGATCAGCAGCCGCCAGCCGGCGCGTAAACGCGGTTCGGAGGGGGAGAGGAAGATAATCGCCCAGATGGGGCGTTTGGCGATGGGGGTTGTTTCGCTATCACTCATTTATCATCTCTCTTACCCGCCACCTTTCAGGTAAATTCCTTTTGGGTCCAACTCCTCGCGCAAAATCTGTAATTCCTTCTCCGTCACCGGCTCGGTGGTGCGGAGGTTGGGGGTTGCTTTCAACGGCCAGCCAGTGTTGTCTATGGCTTCCTGTGCGGTCTTGCCGGGATGCAGGGCGGTGAGGACCAGCTCGCCAGTCTCGTCGGGTTCGAGGATACCTAGGTCGGTCACAACTGCGGTCGGTCCGCCGCCGCGTAAGCCGGCCGCCTCGCGCTCGACGCGGCCGGAGAGGAAACCGGCCGAGGTCATGAAATCCACTTTTTCGGGGAAACGGCGTTTCTGGTGGGGGGACATGATGTAGCAACGCTTGGCCCAGGCGGCGATTTCCTGCGAGCCGCCGGAGCCGGGTAAACGCACTTTGGGATGGGCGTAGTCGCTGCCAATCATGGTGGCGTTGATGTTGCCGAAGCGGTCGATCTGCGCGCCGCCCAAAAAGCCCACGTCCACGTTACCGCGCTGGAGATATAGCGTGAAGATATCATACATGCTGACCACCGAAAGCGACCCGCTGACCAGGGTCGGGTCGCCGATAGAGAGAGGCAGGCGGGCGGGTTCAGCGCCGATCACACCGGCTTCGTAGATCATAACCAGGTTGGGCGCATGGGTGCGCTTGGCCAGGTTGCAGGCCAGGTTGGGCTGGCCGACGCCGACGAAGACGGTATCCCCATCCCGCAGCAGGCGGGCGGCGTTGATGATCATCAGTTCGGCGGAAGAATAATCCATGAATTTCTCCTTTGCGAAGATTAGCGCAGATTGGCGGATAAGAATTCGTTGATGGTCGCACAGTCGGCGACCATGATCGTATGCGCCACGATTTCGGGACGCTCCAGCGGAACCAGGTGGGTGGCCTGTGGAATCGTGATCACTTTTGCCGCAGGCAGTTTGCGCTGCACCAGCCGTCCGGCGGATTCCCAAAAGGTGCCTGTCTTTGCACCGCGGATAATGAGCAGCGGGACTTTCAGCTTTGGCAGCCCGCGCCAAATATCCATGTCACGCCATACACCGGTGACGTAGATACGGGCTTCCCATTCGGGGCTGTAGGCCAGTTCAAAACCAGTCTCTTGGCGCGGACGTGTAATTCCCTGGATATAAGCCCGCAGGCTGGCGTCATCCATATAACGAAAGATGGCTTTACGACGGAAAGCGGTGAAGAGACTCTCACGGCTCTCGAAGACCCGCCGCCGGTGCAGCGCGCCCCGCACGAGCGGATGTACCCGGTACGAGAGGCCGAGCGCCCGGATCAAACCCATGAAAGCGACCATGAGGGGTGGGAAAAGTACCGGATCGAGCAGGATGACGGCGCGGAAGCGTTCCGGCTGGCGCAACGCGGCCCGCAGGGTGACGATGCCTCCCAACGAGTGCCCAACCCCAATGACCGGTCCGGGATTCTGTTCGTCGAGGAAACGGAAAAGGTCTTCGGTCAGCGGATACCAGTCCTGGATTTCTGCTGGTTCTGAGCCTGGCCACAAGGGGCGCAAGTACATCCCGAAGATGTGATAGTGTGATTTTAATAGTTCAAGCAGCGGCGAGTAACATTCCGGCGGATAGCCATTGGCATGGGCGAAGTGGAGGGGTGGGCCGTTGCCGTTGAGGTCAATGAAGGGTGTTGGTTGCATAGATTAGCGGATTAATACTCGCCATAATCCACCGGCGCGCTGGGGCGCGGCGTTACCTGCAATCGCTTATGTATCTCTGGCCCAAGTTTCTGCCAGTATTCGCTGCGATCTTTCACACTGTAAACCCACTCGTCAAGGTAGGCTTTGACAGCCTGCGGGTCGGCGGATATCTTGTCCCATTCCAGATAAAACTCGTTATCGCGGTCATAATAACCCTGCGCGTAGGATGGGTGCGAGGCATGAGGTACGTGGCAGACCGCGCTGACGATGAATGCGGGGATCAACGTGCGGTTCGGATCGGAGCGGATGACCGCCTCATCTACGATCTCTTCGGCGGTCAGGATGACGCGTTGAGCAGCAAAGGCGACTTCCTTTTGCTCACCGACGATGCCCCACAGGTGGGCGTTGCCGTTTTGGTCGGCGCGCTGCACGTGGACGATGGTCACATCCGGATTGAGCGCCGGGACGACGATGATATCTTTGCCCGAGTATGGGTCCCTGACGCGCTGGATGAGTGGGTTGGCCTGCTCGAGGTCTGCCGCGCCGGTCTGGTTCATCGGCATGAAGGGCAGGCCGGCCGCGCCGGCCTGCAGGCGCGAGATCATGCCAAAGTGGGAGTATTCCTCCCATTCCAGCCGCCCGGCTTCCAGTTCAGCGCGTACGATGCGCAGCGAGCCGACGCCGGGATTGCCCATGTACGAGAAGATCACTTTGCGGGCGCAGCCGGCGGCAACTATTTGGTCGTAGATCAGGTCGGGGGTGGCGCGCGCCAGCGTCAGGTCACGTTTGCGCTGGCGAATGATCTCATGCCCGGCCGCGAAGGGGATCAGGTGCGTGAATCCGGCGGCGTAGAGTGTGTCGCCATCTTGGACGTACTTTGCAATTGCTTCAGAGAGAGAGAGGAGTTTGGGCATAGTATGAGGGTCAATGGGTAGACTTGAATGGCTATTTCTTGGCTGGTCCCTTTTTGTCGGGCTTCCTTCTGATTTTACGGAGGGTATGGAATCGCTCGTCCGCTGGAGGCGGAGACTCGCGGCGGAGAAACAGGTAACCGAAGGCGAAAGCCAGCAGGCTGATGAGAAGAAATTCGAAGACTGGCTTGCCAGCTCGAATCAAACTGATGAACAGCACGCATCCGACAATGCCAATCAGGATGAAAAACATGCCGATGCGACGGGCGCGTCCGGAGTCCATAACCCCGATATTATATACGATAAGGTATCCCCCTGTCGAAAAGGATTAGTACTACCTTACAAATGAAATTCTTGCCGAAGGCCTACTCGGCATAAAAGACAAGGATTTTCATCCACGAAGTTCACGAAGGGAACACGAAAAGAAATAAGAAGCTTAGTGATTTTCGTGTCCTTCGTGGATAATCCTTTTTTATTACACCACACGAGGTCGTGAGGTTAGCGAATGAGCGTGTGTATCTGCTCGTGCAGGTATAACGGCAGGTAATAATGCCCGCCGGCGTTCTTGCCGCTGGAGCCAGAAGCCTTCCACCCGCCGAAGGGCTGGAAGCCTGGCCATGCGCCGGTGGTGGCACCCTGCGGACGATTGGCATAAGCCACGCCGGACTGGATGTTATCGAAGAACCAGGCTGCTTCTTCTTCTGAACCATAGAAACCGGATGTCAGGCCGTAATCCACGTCGTTGGCGTATTGCATGGCCTCATCCAGGCTACTGACTTTGGCAATGGTTGTGATCGGCAGGAACATCTCGTGCTTCCACAGCCGGTGATTGAGCGGCAGGCCGGTGACGAAGGTCGGCGCGCAGAAATAACCCTTGTCGTACACCCCCGTACTGCGGGGGTACATCCCGCCGCTCAATATGTGACCGCCGGTCAGGAATTTGCCGCCGGATTGCGATATTTCTTGTGTGAAGTTCTTGAAATCATTGTGGGAATCTTGGTTGATGACCGGGCCGGTGTAGACCTTGCGGTCGGTTGGATCGCCGATTACCAGCTTTTCAACCAGTTCCTTGAGTTGGCCAGTCAGCTCATCATAAGCCGGCGCCTCAATATACACGCGCGAGGCCGCCGAGCATTTCTGGCCCTGCAAGCCGAAAGCCGAACGCAGGATACCGATGGCAGCCCGCTCAAGGTCGGCGTGACGGGAGACAATGACCGGGTTCTTGCCGCCCAGTTCCAGGATGACGGGACGCAGCCACTTGCACTGCGAGAAATCGCGGAAAATTCCCATGCCCACGTCAAATGAGCCGGTAAAGGTAACGCCATCCACATCCTGGCAGGTGATCAGCGCCTGCCCGAGCGTGCGCCCTGGCCCGGTGACGTAGTTGACCACGCCATCGGGGAGGCCTGCATCCCGGAAACATTCCGCCAGCAAGCGACCGACCCAGGGCGTATCCGTGGCGGGTTTCATGACGACCGTGTTCCCCGCTGCCAGTGCGGCGCCGGCCGGGCCGCCAGCCAGGGCAGCCGGGAAATTGAACGGGCTGATGACCAGCCAGACGCCATAAGGCCGTAGGACCGAAACGTTGGTGGATTCATAACCGACCAGCGGGTCTTTGCCCATTTCGACTACGTAGCCGTCGTTCTTCTCCATTTGGTCACATGAGTAGCGGATCAGGTCGGCGGTCTCGGCAATGTCACCCAGCGCTTCCATGCGGTTCTTGCCAACTTCCAGTGATATGGTTGCGCCGATCTCGAACAGGCGCGCATCAATCAAATCAGCGGCCTTGCGCAGCAGGGCGAGGCGCGCCTGCCAGGGCATGCGCGACCACATTGGGAAGGCTTTGCGTGCCGCGGCCAGCGCCTGGCGGGCATGAGATTGGTCGCCTTTCTGGAAAACACCCAGTATCCAGTCCGTGTTGATTGGCGAACGGTCTTCGAATTTCTCGGCGGCGAAAACATCCTTGCCATCAATGATCAGGCCGTAATCCCTGCCCAGGCTGTTCTTCACTTTGGCGAGCGCCTCGTCGAAGCGGGTGTGCAGTTCCTCCGGCGGGTTGAACATGGTGGCGTAGGTTAATTTGAATTCGGGCATAAGATTCTCCTTGTCCGGCGGGTGAATGAATATACTAGACTATTATAATAATAATTAGTATAATTAGCAATCCAAAAGGAGGCCTAAAAGCCGAAATCACCAAATTATTGGGGCAGTAAGAGGTTTTGCTTGACAATGGCGTTAAACTTAGCCATAATAGCTGTGTTATATGGCGAAAGGAAAACGGCATGTCTATTGTTTCTTTGATGACTGATTTCGGCCTGAAAGACGGCAACGTGGGCGTGATGAAAGGCGTCATCTGGGGCATCTGCCCGGAGGCCCAGATTGCCGACCTGAGTCACCTGATTGCGCCGCAGAATATTCGCGAGGCGGCGCTGATTCTTTTGCGTTCCGCGCCATACTTCCCGGATGGGACGGTTCATATGGTCGTTGTTGACCCGGGCGTCGGCACGGCGCGGCGGCCAATGGCGGCGCGATTGGGCGCGCAATATTACGTCGGCCCGGACAACGGCACGATCACCATGCTGCTCGAACGCGTTGAGCAGGAGGGCTGGAAGACGGAATTTGTCCACCTGGATAAGCCCGAATGCTGGCTCCCGGATGTCAACCATGTCTTTCACGGGCGGGATATTTTCGCCCCGGTCGCCGCGCATTTGGCGCGCGGCGTCCCGCTGTGCGAACTCGGCGCGCCCATCACCGACCCGCTGCGGCTGGACCTGCCAAAGCCGGAACGCACACCGGACGGCTGGCTCGGCGAGGTCATTCACATTGACCATTTCGGCAACCTGGCCTCCAATATTCGCATTGAGCATCTCGGCGAGTCGCTTGACAATAAGGCGCATATCTCTGTAAAACTACGTGACGCTGAGATGCGCGGTCTGGTCAATACCTTTGGCGAGCGCCCGGCCGGTGAATTGGTTGCCCTGCTGGGCAGCACCGGCAACTTAATCGTTTCGCTCGTCAACGGCAGCGCGGCAGCCCGCCTCAACGCCAAAGTCGGCGACCCATTCGAAGCCATCCTCCCCTGACCCCTTAACTCAATAACTCCCCAATTCCCAACTCCCCAACCACCCGACTGTCAGACTATTAGACTATCCGACTATCAGACTAACGGACCATCCAACCACCCAATGTCCCAACCTCCACTCATCGTCGAAAACCTTTCCTTCCGCTACCGCGACCGCCAGGAAACGGCCATTCGGGATATTACCTTCTCTGTTGAAAAGGGCGAAATCCTGCTGATTGCCGGGGCGAGCGGTTGCGGTAAAACCACCTTGATTCGCGCCATCAACGGATTGATCCCGCGCAGCTACAAGGGTGAGGTGATGGGGCGCGTCCTGCTCTATGGCGAGGAGACCAAAGGCTGGCCGCTCGCGCGCGTTTCCCAAAAAGTTGGCACCGTCCTGCAAGACCCTGAGCGGCAAAT
Source organism: Chloroflexus sp. (assembly GCA_020723995.1). Taxonomy (GTDB): domain Bacteria; phylum Chloroflexota; class Anaerolineae; order Anaerolineales; family Villigracilaceae; genus CG2-30-58-95. Next base: position 13,311 of record DYHT01000015.1, on the reverse strand, counting down.
CCTGGGCACCAAAGTGCTCAACGAGGTCGCCTTTGGCCTGGAGAATCTCGGCCTGCCGCGCCAGGAAATCATTCAACGGGCAGATGAGGCCTTGAACTTGCTCAAGATTTCCGATCTGCGGGCGCGGGAGACTTTCAATCTTTCCGGCGGCGAAAAGCAAAAGGTGGCCCTGGCGGGTGTGCTGGCCATGCGGCCGAGCATTCTGCTGCTGGACGAGCCGCTGGCCAGCCTGGATCCGGCCAGCGCGCTGGAGACGCTCGCCATGGTGCGCATGTTGGCGGATGAGGGCATGACCGTTCTGATGGTCGAGCACCGCGTCGAGGATGTTCTCAAGATAAAACCCAGCCGTATCATGTTCATGAGCGGAGGCGAGATCCGTTACCTGGGAGCGGTTAAAGGGTTAGTAAATGTAGTGGATTATCGCGAGATCAAGCTGCCGGCCAAGATGATCATCAAACTGGCAGCGCGGGACCCGGCTCCGGCTGAGATGAAGATCCTGCCGAACGGCACAGGGCCGAGGTCCGAGCCGCTGGTATGCTTCGAAGATGTGGCTTTCGCTTACGAGCGCGGCGTGGATGTCCTGCATGGCATTAATCTCGAAATCCACTCCGGCGATGTGATCGCCGTCCTGGGGCCGAATGGCGCCGGCAAGACGACTTTCGTCAAGCACGCCATCGGCCTGCTGAAACCCAAATCTGGTCGTGTGCTGGTGGATGGTCGCGACACGCGCGCAGCCAGCGTAGCCCAAATCGCCAGCACGTTGGGATACGTCTTCCAAAGCCCAAGCCACATGCTCTTCGCACCCACGGTGCACGAGGAACTGGCATTCGGGCCGAAAAATCTCAAACATCCCAAAGATCAGATTGAAAAGGAGGTGAAGGAAGCGCTTCAAATTGTCAACCTTTCCGATAAAGAGCAAGACCCACCGCTGGCGCTTTCGTTTGGCCAGCAAAAGCGCGTCAGCATCGCGGCGATTTTAGCCATGCGCTCCCGCATCCTGGTGATGGACGAGCCGACCGCCGGACAGGATTATATGAATTACATGAGCTTCATGGATTCGATCTTGCAAATGCCCGGCTTCGAGGCCATCCTGTTCATCACCCACGATGTTGACCTGGCGGTGATATATGCCAACCGGGTTATCCTGGTAGCCAATGGCCGCGTGGAAGCGGATGGCAAACCGCACGAGGTGCTGAACGACCTCGACCTGCTGCAGGCCTGCCGCCTGGTGCCGACTTCGCTCCTGGCTGCGAATTTGGAGCGACTGCCGCGTAGCGGGTGTTTTATGCGCGCCGAGGCATTGGCACACGTACCTAAATTCATCTCGATTCAGGAGTGAGGAAAATGGATAAAAAAATGGTTTCTGTATTCTGGACGCTGATCGTTACCCTGGTGGTCTTCGTCCTGCTGATTTACGTTGGCGGTAATCTGATGGGCATCGAGCGCTTGATGACCGGCGAGAATCCCATCCTGCGTTTCGTCTTCGTGATTGTGGGCCTGTTGATCGCCTTCGCGATCTACTTCTTCAGCCGTGAGAACAAGATCTGGGAAGTGGGTACCCGCCAGGTGGTCTGGATGGCGATCGGCGCGGCCTTGTACGCGGTCTTCTCCTGGCTGTTCAATGGCACGGTCTTCGTCGTGCCATCCCTGAGCCAGGTGGCGTTGCGTCCGGCCATCGCCATTCCGATGTTCTTCGGTTACGCCTTCGGGCCGGTGGTCGGTTTCTTCACCGGCGCGGTCGGCAACATGTTTGGCGACGCCCTGACTGGCTTCGGTCTCTCGCCGCAGTGGAGCATCGGCAACGGCCTGGTCGGTTTCATCGCCGGCCTGGCGCTGCTCGCCAAAGATAAGAAGAAGAGCATGGACACCGTCTTGTGGGTCAGCGGCGCGCTGGCGTTGCTGACGGTCGTGGTGTACTTCTTGAACCGCGCCATGCCGAATATGCTGTTCTATGATGTGGCGAACAACATCTTCGGCGATGCCACCATCACGCTCTTTGCCGGCCTCTCGATCATCGTCGGTTTTGTGCTGGTGCTGATTGTGCGCTTCGCCTTTGGCAAGAACGTGGACATCGCGACCGCCGTGACCTGGGGCATGCTCGGCAACATCCTGGGCATCGGCTTTGCTGCCATATCCGATATCTGGATCAACGGCTTCTCGCCGGCGGCCGCGATCGTGGGTGAGTTCCTGCCCGCCGCCGGGCCCAACCTGATCTTCGCTGCCATCCTGGTGCCATTGCTGGTGGTGGCTTACGCCGCCGTCCAGCGGCAGTCCGGGCGCTAGTTATTAGAGAACAGAGAGTAGAGAGTCATACCAGGCTCTCTACTCTCCACTCTCTACTCTCCACTCTCCACTCTCTACTCTCTACTCTCTACTCTCTACTATTTTACCTATGCTCGTCACTTGGCGTTACCGCGAAAGGAAATCCCTGATCCAGTGGTTCGATCCGCGCGCCTGGATCATCTTCTATGGCTGCTTCCTGGCCTCTTCGCTTATGTTCTGGGACGTGCGTTTTTTGAGTCCGTTGGTGCTCATCGCCGCGATCACTTTATTGACTTCGGGTGTTAAATGGCATGAGATGCGGCGCGCCTTCCTGTTCATCTTCGGCTTCATTCTTATTTTCGCATTTCTGACCTTCTTGACCGGACGGGGCGGCTTGGAAGTTTACCAACAAGAACATCTCATCCATCGGCTTAGCGCGTCATTTACGCTTCTGGGCTGGCGTCCCACCCTGGATATTACCATTGAGCGCATTTTCTTTGCGGTCAGCCAGATGGGACGCGTATTCGGGATTGCCATCATGACGATCCTGATCCCGTATTCTCTCAACCCCTCGCTCTACGGAATCACCTTCCGCGGCCTGGGTTTGCCGGATAAGATAGCCTACGCCATGGATCTGACCATGCGTTTTGTCCCGACCTTCGGGCGGGATTTCCAATTGACGATGGATGCTCAACGCGCACGTGGCTACGAATTGGAAAAAATAGGCGGGGGGATCTTCGAACAAGTGCGCAAACTGGGGCCGATCATCGTGCCCGTGACCATCCATGCTATCATCGGCAGCGAGGATATTATTGACGCCATGGATTTGCGCGCTTTTGGGATTGGTCCGCGCACCTGGTTGGAGCAATTGACCTACCGCAGGCGCGACAGGCTGCTGATCGCGTTTGGCATCCTGATCCTGGTGGCCTCGCTGGCGGCTGTGTTCATGGGATATGGGGGGTTTTGGGTGCCGGAGGCGCTCATCCGCTGGGCGGGAGGATAAGTAGCAGACACCCGGTGTCTTCGAGACACCGGGTGTCTGAACAAAAATACCTGCATCAGAATCAGTGTAATCCTGCATACTTGAGCACCCGAAGTGCATCGAGCGTAATCCATTTGCTCGGCTGATTGCGCTTCTCGATGGGCCAAGTGCGGGAGACAGAACCGCACGACCACCGTCTTTGATCGTCCTGACGATTCAGGAATAGTTCGAGCAGAGACTCGAAACGCGGATCGTGGGCGTAGCCATGAGCAGCAAGAGCCTTGAGCGCACTGAGCAAATCCCATAGTCGCGGTATACCGAAGGTGAGCCAGCGTTTGTGCTCGCCCTTGAAATCATACCTGGCATCCAGCAGCGTATCAGCCAAACGCTTCACTACTCGATCAGATTGTACTGATCGCATATCGGGGGGTAGCACAACCAAGCCATTGAGCGCTGCGATTGCACCCCACAAGCAATCCCGATGCTGGTAGCGTCCACAATCGAGGGCGTCATCGGCTGACATATCTTCGATGAGAAAAGCGAAGGCGGCTCGCACACGCGGATCGTCGCTGAAGCCGAAGTAAACCAAAAATGGAAGATGCTCGCCAGTGGTGCAAGGAAAGATGCCACTGCGTATTTTCCTTGTCATTGAAAAGCCGCCGCTCTCGTGTTGGCAGAACCGCAAGAACGAATCACAACCAGCGGCTGTGCACTTATCGGGTGTGATGCCCAGCATGTGCAGCAAGGTAAGCACGGCGACAGCCCCCTGCGCACTGTAGGGTTTAGTTTCATCGTCACCCCAATAACCTTCAGGGTGTTGAAGGGCGAACAATTCTTTCACCAATGGCTGTTGTGCAGTGGCTGCTCTGGTCTTCTGTACTTCGGGGTCATTTGCAGGCCGGTCGAGAATATCAACCAGCGTCCAGTAACGAACGGAAGGGTTCTCCGGGTCGAGCAGCCAGGGAAGTGGATCACCGTTCAAATGCTTTGACCAGTTTTGCATTGCAAGCCTTTCTTCTTGTGGCGTTGCCCTCACTTCTCTACCAACGTCAGCCAATCCAGTGCACGGGCAGTGTGATGCAGTCGGTGGTCGTCGTCCACGACATGGTAGGTCAAGTTGGTGAAAATCTTTTCGGCTAATTTACGCACCGGCTCCAGCGGTACCACGTCATCCTGCGTGCCATGAATGACTACTGTCGGCACGGAGACCGAGGCGGGCGGGTGGTTGGCAAATTCCGGTAGCGAAAGCGCCGGGGCCAGCAGCACCAGCTTGCGCACCTGTTCGGGATGTTGGCAGGTGAACAGCGCACCCATCAGCCCGCCGAAACTGGAGCCGATTATCGTCCAGCCGGTTTTCTGGCCAAGAATCGGATAGAGTTGCGCCATGCGCTCGGCGAGTGTGCCGCTGAAATCGGGCGTTGATATGCCGGGGAAGAGCCCGCGCAGCAGGATGGCTTTTTCGGATTGGCTGCTGCTGTCGAGGCCGTGCAGGAAGATGATGCGGGAGGAAGCGAGCATGGCTTTATGATACTACAGATCCGAAGTCGGAGGCTTCGGACTCCGGTTTGTATCTTGACAAATCAGACAGATTAGGTGTAAAATCATACTATCCCACCCCCCTGGGGGGGTATAAAGGATGAAAGCGAGCAGGATGAAGGATGACAAATGATGATGTCTTGAAACGTTTGAAAATCATTGCAGGCCACCTGAAAGGCGTCATCCGCATGGTGGAGGAGGATGCCTATTGCATTGACGTCATCCGCCAGATTCAGGCGGTAGAGGCGGCGCTCAACAAGGTCAGTGGTGTGATTCTGGAAGATCACTTGAATTCATGCGTCATCACTGCCGTGCAGGGCGATGACCCCGCAGAGAGGCAGCGCGTGTTGAAAGAAATAACCGAAGTGTTTGAGATGGCTAACAAAGTATAGAGATTAGAGATTAGAGATTAGAGATTAGTCGGCGGTACGTACTACTCTCTACTCTCTACTCTCTACTCTCTACTCTCTACTCTCTACTCTCTACTCTCCAATTTCTAATCTCTGATTTCCCAAAGGAGCAAATCATGACTATCGTTACCTATTCCGTTCCCAGCATTTCCTGTATGCACTGTGTGCAAACCATCCAGAGCGAGGTGGGCGAGCTGGCAGGGATTAAGTCCGTCAAGGCTGACGCCGCCAGTAAAAAAGTCGAGATTGTCTTTGACGCTCCGGCCAACGAGGACAAAATCAAGACATTACTTGCCGAGATAAATTATCCCGTGGCAGGTTAGCAGGTTAGCAAGTTGCAGGTTGCAGGTTGCAGGTTCTGGGAACGACTCGGAACCTTCGACCTTCAACCTTCCAACTTTCAACTTTCAACAATATGGCAGAAACCAAACAACTCACTTTACCCGTTACCGGCATGACCTGCGCCAACTGCGTCGCCACCATCGAGCGCAATCTCAAGAAAATGGATGGCGTGCAGACGGCGAACGTCAATCTCTCGTCCGAACGCGCCACGGTGGATTTCGACCCGTCGCTGCTCGGACTCTGTGAGCTGGTCACGCGTGTCGAGCGCGCCGGTTACGGCGTGGCAACCGGCGAGGCTGATTTAATCATCAAACGTCTCGCTGACGATAACGACGCCCGCCGCCTGGAGAAAGCCCTGCTCAATCTGGAAGGCGTGCTGGAGGCCTCGGTCAGCCTCACCACCGAGCGGGCACGCGTGCGCTACGTCCCGACAGTGGTGAGTCAGGCCGAGATCCGGCGGGCAGTCTCGGGGTCCGGGTTTGAAGCGCTGGAATTGGGCGGGGAAGCCGAGGATGCTGAAGCAAAAGCGCGTGTGGCCGAAATCCGTCAACAGAAGCATTTACTAGTCACCGGTATCATATTTACCGTGCCGCTTTTTCTGCTCTCGATGAGCAGGGATTTTGGGCTGCTGCCGGCCTTTTTTTATCTGCCGGTGCAGGCGATGAGCGGGATGCGCGAGGCGCAGTGGTGGTTTAACTGGCTGCTGCTGGCGCTGGCGCTGCCGGTGCAGTTTTACGTCGGCTGGCAGTATTACGTCGGCGCGTACAAAGCTCTGCGCAACGGCTCGGCCAATATGGACGTGCTGATTGCGATGGGCACCTCGGCTGCGTTTTTCTATTCCCTGCCGATCACATTTGGGCTGCTGGCGGGACACGTCTATTTTGAAACCGCCGCGGTGATTATCACGCTCATCAAACTGGGTAAATTCCTCGAAGCGCGCGCCAAAGGGCGCACCAGCGAAGCCATCAAGAAACTGATGGGGTTGCGCGCCAAAACAGCGCGCGTGGTGCGGGACGGCGCGGAACTCGAAGTGCCGGTGGATGATGTCAAGGTCGGCGACGTGGTGGTTGTCCGCCCGGGCGAGAAGATTCCGGTGGATGGCGTGGTGGTGGATGGCCGCTCGGCGGTGGACGAATCCATGCTGACCGGCGAGTCGCTGCCGGTGGAAAAGAAACCCGGCGACCCGCTCATCGGCGCAACGCTCAACAAACTGGGCCTGCTCAAGTTCGAGGCCACCAAAGTTGGTAAGGAAACCGCCCTGGCGCAAATCGTGCGCCTGGTCGAGGAAGCCCAGGGCAGCAAAGCCCCCATCCAGAAACTGGTTGACCAGGTCTCGGCGGTCTTTGTGCCGGTGGTTATTCTCATCGCGGCTGTTACGTTTGCTGTCTGGTACTTTTTCGTCCCGTTGCCTGTCAATGCGGATGTCAGCCTGTTTACCCGCGCCCTCATCAATATGGTGGCTGTGCTGGTCATCGCCTGCCCGTGCGCCATGGGCCTGGCCACGCCGACTGCCGTCATGGTGGGAGCGGGCAAGGGCGCGGAATTGGGGATACTCTTTCGCAGCAGCGAAGCGTTGGAACGGGCGGGCAAGGTTTCGGTTGTGGTGCTGGATAAAACGGGGACGGTGACGAAAGGGCAGCCGGCGGTTACGGATACAGTGACGATGGACGATGGACGATGGACGGTGGACGAACTGCTGCGATTGGCCGCCTCTGTGGAAAAGGGAAGTGAGCATCCGTTGGGCGAGGCGATTTGGGCGGAGGCGACGACCCGCGGCCTGTCTCTGTCCGAACCGGGCGGATTCCAGGCTGAGGCCGGCGCGGGCGTCGAAGCCGAAGTGGATGGCGTCCGCGTGGCGGTGGGCAACCTGCGCATGATGAATGCCCGCAATTATCCACTCAACGGGCTGGAGACCGAGGTCGAGCGCCTGCAATCCGAGGCCAAGACGGCCATGTTGGTGGCGGCAGACGGCGCGGTGCGCGGCGTGATCGCCGTGGCGGATACAGTCAAGGACGGCTCTAAGGAAGCCATCGCCGAACTGCATCGCATGGGCTTGAAAGTCGCCATGCTGACCGGTGACAATCGCAAAACCGCCGAAGCGATTGCGCGTCAGGTTGGCATTGATCTGGTTTTGGCGGAAGTGTTGCCGGAGGGAAAGACGACAGAAGTTAAGAAGTTGCAAGGTTTGCAGGTTGAGAGTGAATCAACCTTCCAACTTTCCAACCTGAAACCTTCGAACAATGTCGTCGCCATGGTCGGCGACGGCGTCAATGACGCCCCGGCCCTAGCCCAGGCGGATGTCGGCATTGCGATCGGCAGCGGCACGGATGTGGCCATGGCTGCCGCCCCGGTCACGCTGATCAGCGGCGACCTGCGCGGGGTGGCGCGGGCAATTTCTCTTTCGCGGCGCACGATGCGCACTATCAAGCAAAACCTGTTCTGGGCCTTTTTCTACAACGTGGTTTTGATTCCGGCTGCGGCGATGGGATTGCTGAACCCCATGTTGGCGGCCGGCGCGATGGCGTTCAGCAGCGTTTTTGTGGTTTCCAATAGTTTACGACTAAAAAGCTATTGGGTCGAGTGAACCTGCGCAATGACCCGAACTGCCTCCGTTCAACCCTCCCGTGTTGGACGGAGAAAACCTGCGACGGGAAAATCCAAACTAGATGCACACTGAAGCCTCCGCCGCGGAAATCGCCGGAAAACTGACTAACATGATTTGGGTGAGTTTATTGATTTTCATAGACTTCTCTCTCTGCTTTTGTTACCAATCGGGCGGAAATGATACGGATAATGTCATCATCGGATATAACCATCACCCCCGCTGTCTCATGGCTGGTCAGCGCCTCTTGCTTGAGAGAAGGATAGCGCGAATCCCAGACGAATGAGTGAACGCAGCGAATACTTGGGAATTGAAGCCACTGAATAGTCGGTATCATGAGTGATTGCCTCCGCAACCAACAGTCCGCTCTTGATCGCGGGGCTGATGCCCTCGCCCATGTCAAGGGTTGCCAACCCCGCTGCATCGCCTACGACAAACGCGTTGTCTATTCTTACTTCTGGAAGGTTTTGACGCAGGTAATAGCTGTACCCGCTTGGCCTGAAGGCGTGGCCTCGAACCAGTCCCAGCCTGTCCAGTTTTTCTACCAGGTGATTCCAATGGTTCTTGAGGGTATCGCCATTGGCTTTCAGTTGCTCTGCCTTTCCGCCGACACCGACGTTCACGTATCCGTTTGCCTTCGGGACATACCATGCGTACCCTGGCAGATAATTTTCCAGGAACCACAGTCGGCAATGCTCGTCTGTATACGCATAGGGGAATTCCTCTTCCTGGGCGACGATGAGGGACTCTTTGGCCCTGGGGTTGGCCGTTTTGAAAAAAGTCCGATAAACCGGGCAATGTGTCCCTCCTGCGCCAACCAGGTATTTGCTGAAGAATTCTCCGTCAACGACGTACCCGTTCCTGACTTGCGTGATTGTTTTTACGGTGTGTACCTGGACGGGTGCGTCCGCTCTGTGTAACAGCCAGTCGTCAAACTCGTACCTTCGGATCGCGTGCTGCCTCGTGCGAAGCTTGAACTTGAGGCCACGGATGGATACGTGAAAAGATTTGAATGTGGTGAATCCATAAGGATAGTCCGAGATGTTTAGATCCAAGTCTTGCACAACCTTGGGGGTAATCCATCCGGCGCAAGGCTTGGCGCGCGGGAACCTGTGCTGATCGAGGATGAGGCAGTTAACATTATTCTGCTTCAAGCTCCACGCGCAGGTTGCGCCAGCCGGCCCGCCACCGACGATGATGACGTCTGTTTGGATCATGACCATCCCTCAACTGAAACGGCAATCCGGCTGCGGGGTACCCGGCCGGGTCATGACGATCTGCCACAATTGCAAGCGTCTTGATCGAAACCCGCCTGCGCAGCTCAGGAGATAGTAGCGCCACATTCTCCGAAAGCGTTCGTCGTACTTGCGATTCAAGTTGGGCCATGCCTTCTCAAAGTTAGCGTACCAAGCCATCAGGGTTTTGTCATAGTCCGGCCCAAAGTTGTGCCAGTCTTCCATGACGAATCTGCGCTCCATGGCCGCGCCGAGCTGGGCGATGGAAGGTATCATGCCGTTGGGGAAGATATATTTGTTCGACCAAGCATCGCCGATGGATGTACTCTCGTTGCCCCCGATGGTGTGAACAAAAGCAATGCCATCGTCCTTAAAGCAGCGATCTACCACTTGCATATACGTGTGATAGTTCTTGTAGCCTACGTGCTCCATGATGCCGATCGAGATGACGGCGTCGTACTTGCCTTCCACGTCACGATAATCCTGCAATCGCAGCTCGACGGGCAAGCCCTGGCAGAGTTCCATGCCGAGCAATACCTGTTCCCTGGAAACAGTAACGCCCAGCACGTGAGCGCCATACTTTTCGGCTGCGTACTTGGCAAAGCTCCCCCATCCGCATCCTAACTCGAGAACGCGCATACCCGGTTTCAGGCCGATTTTCTTGCAGACCAGCTCGAGCTTTGCCTCTTGTGCTTCGTCCAACGTCGTGGCGTTTTTCCAATAGCCGCAGGTGTAATTCAAGCGCTTGTCGAGCATGGCGCAGTACAGGTCATTCCCCAGGTCATAGTGGCGCTCGCCGACTTCAAATGCCTTGGATGAGGCTTGCAGGTTCAAGAGTCTGGCTTTCACAACGTGGAACAGAATCTTCCAATTGCCTTTGACCCTGACGTCAAGATCGGCCCGGAGGGCACGGGTGACAAACTCGTCAATTGCTTCGCAGTCCCACCAGCCGTCCATGTAGGCTTCACCCAGCCCTAGGTGGATTTCTTGCAACACGCGGTCGTAAAGACGCGGGTCATGTACTTGAATGTCCCAGGGGTTCTTGCCGTTAACTCGAATACCGGCGAGATCGAGTAACTCGCGCACGATCGTTTCAGATTTTTGCATTGCCATTTTTATTCCTCCTTCATAATTATCCAGCGAAGCTTCGCTGAGTAGTTATGGCGCATCTAATAGAAGTAATAAGTTAACCTTCTCACGAACTCAGTTGTTGAATGTTAAACACAATAATTAATGTGGACCACAGACGGTAGCTTCTACAACATGCAAAATCATGAGACACCTCCCACAATACTAAAGGGGGAGTACGCTTTAGGATACAGGTCACAAGATAAGGCTTTCTGGGGTCGATGCTAAAATTTGTTGTTCAAGATCGTTCATCGCATCTATACCTTGATTGATGAATCCCAAATGGTTTTCGCCCCATTTGTATTATGGATCACCAAAACCGCCCAACGTTCCGGCTAAGCTGCGGGGCGGCTCTGGCAAGACTCGCGGCCACAAAAACCACCTGTGCTGCCTCCGAACGCCTGAATCGCGCAGCCTTAGCCCTGTCAGATTTCAGCCGGTGGTTGGGCGGCCTTTTATTGCGCCAGCCGCTATGGTATGTGTTCCGGCTCTAACCAATACGCGAGTTTTGCGATAAGCGGGCGAATAGGCTTCGATTTTCAACATTGCTTCACGGTCATAGACCTTTTCGCCGCAATTGGGGCAATCATAATACTCTACTGACGGGACAGTGTAAGTTTGGCCTTTATATTTGCGGGTCACATCACGCACTACCCACTGAATTTTGTCACTGCCACAAGTCGGACAAGTCTTGATTTGAAGTTTACCGTTCATAGTCATACCGCTTTTTTGGATGAAATCAGAAAGTAATAGGTTTCGATGCCTGCTTCTTGCACCAGTTTACCTTTGGTGTAAATCATCACGCCTTCCAGATTGGTACTTTGGATAATGTGCAAATACTCTCTGGCTTTCTTGCGATATGGACTTTGGGAACGGATGGTCTTGAAAATTGCCACTGCATTGACGATAGATTCGACAACATCCAATTCTGTCAGTCCATCTGCTTCCAATTCCAAACTGGCTTTTTCGCTGAAGGCGTAATGTCCTGCTAAAATCGCTCTTTTGATGCGTACAAGGGTGTCACTCATGATTAAAGTATAGCACAGGGAACATATTTTGGACTCATCGCCTTGCTACGTAACCAGCCGCCCAACGTCGGTTGCAACCGTTGTGTGCGACCTGTTCGCTCGAAACCGTGCCAACAAGAGGTGCGGGGGATGAGCGATGGAAGTCGCATTGATTTCCATAACTGTGTATCCAAGCAGGTACGATTATAGAGAATTGTACATCAACTCCTGCCTCTCAGGTGAACGAGATGACAGCAGTGTGCACGCAAAGGTTGTCAGGGAAAAGGAGCCTGGGGTAGGATAGTAATGTGAACGCAAAACCAACCTACCCGAGGCTCACGATGGAATATAACATTGAAAAGATAAACCTGATAGCGCAGAAAGTAGCGGAAGTAGTGAAAGAAGCGATAGAAGAGGAAGGCCAGGAGCAGACGCTGATTGGCGATGTGGAAATGGCAATGCGAGAAGGATTGCGAAACATTGGACAACAGGCGATGAAATGCTTTCTGGAGGCCGCAGACGGAGAAGCGGAAGCGGAGATTGAATGTGCCTGTGGCGGCAAGTTGAAATATCAACGTTGGCGAAAGGCAACGATCTGGTCGGTGTTTGACAAGGTGGTGTATCGAAGGGCGTACTATGCGGGCTGTGCCTGCGGAAAAGGATATGCGCCTGTGGATCGACGCTACGGGATAGAGCCTGGCAAGGTGACGGCCGGATTGGCGCACTTGATCGCTTTGAGCGGCATCCACAAAGCGTTTGAGGATGGCAGGAAATGGCTGAAGGAATATTTGCTGTTTGAAGTCTCCGAGAATACGGTGCGTGCGGAAACTCAAAAAATGGGAGAACTGCAACGACAGGCCGACGCCCAATTGATCACAGAAACGCAGAACGAGGTCAGTTTGCAAAAGCGGGAACAAAGCCAAACGCCTGCACCAGATATCCTGTACGGCTCGATTGACGCCGCCAAAGTGCGGATTGAACCGCGGGATGAGAAGGAAAAAGCGGTTGAAAACCGAGAAAACTGGCGTGATATGAAGGCGGGATGCTGGTACGAAGGAGAAATTGTTCCCAAAAGCCAGCGTTCCACACGGCAGAAGGACAAAGCGCAACGCGAAGGAACCGTGTTACGCGCCAAAAACAAAAAATACTTTTGCGATATTGACAAGGCGGAACAGTTTGGCAAGCTGCTCTGGGCAACGGGTTGCGCCGTAGGCGCGGACCGCGCCCGCATTCTGGTCTTTATCTGCGACGGCGCCGTGTGGATCTGGAATTTGATCGCACACTACTTTCCAACCGCCATTCAAATTGTGGACTGGTATCATGCCGCAGACCGCCTGAAACGGGTTGCAGAAGAGGCATTCTCCAATCTGGTTGAACGCCAGGCTTGGCTGGAAGGCGTTACCGAAGACCTTTGGCAAGGAAGAGTGGAGTTGGTCATCGAAGCCTGCCAGCGGCTGGCAAAGAAATCGAACCTGGCGAAACAATCGCTGGCCTACTATGGCGACAACATCGAACGCATGCGCTACGCTCAGTTTCGTACGGCTGGCTACCTCATTAGGAAGTGGCGTCATTGAAAGCGGCTGCAAGCAAATCGTCACCCAACGCCTCAAACTCCCTGGCGCACAATGGAACCTCGACGGTGCCATTTTGACTGCCAAAGCTCGTGCCTCCTGGTTGAGCGGAAATTGGCAGAAACTGGTATCCGCCCGCTCCCTCTTACCGCTCGCCGCCTGACAACCTTTGCGTGCACACTGACAGCACCTTCCCCTGGCGTGCGCCTGGTAAGCGCGGGTCAGAAGCGGGAAGG
>DYHT01000061.1 GCA_020723995.1 Chloroflexus sp. | reverse complement strand
CCTGCCCTGGCGGGCTAGGCCAGGGTGAAATCCGTGCAATCCGTGTACGAATCACGGAAAATCCCAAAGAGCCGAAAAATTACACGGATTTTATAGGGGTTTATCCATGAGATTCCGTGAAATCCGTGCTATCCGTGTACAAAAACCCTGCTCAATCCCAAACAGCCTTCTTTCTTACTTCCTCCAAAACCTCGAGCAATTCTCTTGGCAGCGGCGCTTCGAAGGTGCGCGGTTCTTTCTCGCCAGGCAATCGTATTCGCAGCTTGAACGCATGCAAGTAATACCGGTTTATCTCCACCGATGGTTTTCTTCGTCCATAAACCTTATCCCCTGTAACGGGACATCCCAAAAAGGCCAGATGCAGCCGGATCTGATGCGTGCGCCCGGTGTGCGGATGGACTTCCAACAGCGTATGCGTCTGGAGACTTTCCAACGTGCGATATTCACTGACAGCCTCCCGCCCTTTACCCGGCGGCAGGACGGCCATCCTTTTACGATGCGCGGGGTCGCGGCCAAGCGGCGCTTCGACGCGGCCGGCCGGGGTCGGCGGCGCGCCATCCACCAACGCCAGGTAAATCTTCTCCACCTCTCGCAGGCGGAACTGATCCTGCAGCCAGCGGTGCGCCCGTTCGTTCTTCGCCAGCAGGATCAGGCCGGAGGTTTCTTTATCCAGCCGGTGCACCACGCCCGGGCGTTCCTCCCCGCCGATGCCCTCCAGGCCAGGAACGTGGCCCAGAACCGCGTGGACGAGCGTCCCGGCCTCATGACCGGGCGAGGGGTGGACGACCATGCCGGCCGGTTTGTTCACAACCAGCAGGTCATCGTTCTCGAACAGGATGTCGAGCGGGATATGCTCCCCGACTAATCCACTTGGCGCGGGCGGCGGGATGCGCACCTCGACCACCGCGCCCAGGCTCAGGGTGCGGCTCGGCTTCGTGGCAGCCACGCCGTCCACCACCACAAAACTGTCCTTTATCAAGTCTTGCAGGCGCGCACGCGAAAACTCCGGCAGGCAGGTGGCCAGGAATATGTCCAGCCGTTCTCCTTTTTCTTTTTCGTAATGGAATGAGACGATCCGATCACCCACCCTGAGCCTCATCCGCAGCTGGAATTGAATCCACCGTTAAGCCTGCCTCGAGCGCAGACTCGGCCGCAGCCTGTTCCGAACCAAGCCGGGCAGCCTTCTCCGAACGTTCCTTAAGCCACGCTCCGAGCACCAATACAAAGACGCCGATGGTGATGCTGGCATCGGCTATGTTGAATACCGGGAAAGTACCGACTGAGATGAAATCGGTCACCTGCCAGCTCTTTGTCAGGCGGTCAATCAAATTGCCAATTGCGCCGCCCAATTGCAATCCCATCGCCAGGCGCAGTGTCCAATCCCGTCTCGGAATGCGCGGGAAATAATACAGGATCAACCCAGCGACGAGGATCGCCAGGATCGCAAAGACAATGCCGCCATTCTGGAACAAGCCAAAGACCGCGCCAGAGTTATACCAATGGACGATGCGGGCATACGGCCGCAGCCAATCCACAGGCATCCAGACACCCCCAACAGGCAGGTTATTTCTAACCAGCACCTTCGTCCACTGGTCCAAGAGGATGACGATGCCCGCCATCCCCAACAAAATAAGATAATCTCGTAAATACTTCATCCATTTCTCCATGTTTCGATGTTTCGCTAGCTCAGTAGAGTGGCGTCTCATTATACCCTGAGTGCTTCGCACGCAAATGTTGCCATGCGATTCTGGTCGGAGTGCCAAATCTCCCGATTCTGCTCGAAGTCGGGAGACTTCGGACTCCGTTCCAGAAACAAATTTGTATAGATAATTTTTCCAAGTATAATAACCAAAATTCAACCTACCCCAAGAAAGAGAGTTACTATGAAGATCGTAACCGACTGCGCGGCGGACATGCCCGCAGAAGAACTCGCAGCGCTGGATATCACCCAAGCACCCCTTTTTATCCAATTCCCCGAAGGGGAAATCAATTCGGCTGACCTGACGCCGGACGAATTTTATGACCGGCTGGAAGCCATGAGGCCGACCATCCCGACCACTGCTCTACCTTCCGAAGGCATCTTCGCAAATATCTACCATAAGCTGGCCGAAACCAGTAAACAAATCCTGTCCCTGCACATTTCCTGCGGCCTGAGCGGGACAGCCAACTCGGCGCGCATGGGCGGCGAGCAGGTCACGGAAGCCGAAGTCACCGTGGTGGACACCATGACCCTCTCCGGTGGCGAGCGCTTCCAGGTGCTGGCGGCTGCCTGGGCAGCCAGGGCGGGCTGGAGCCTCAATTCCATCCTCGAGCGATTGGCGCAGATACGCGCCAAGACGGAGGTCGTTTACACACTCGAAACGCTGGAATATCTGGCGCGCGGCGGCCGCATCGGACGCGTGCAGGCCCTGATGGGCTCCGTCCTGAAGCTCAAGCCGGTCATCCGGGTTGACCGGGCCGACGGCAAATACAGCACGGTTGCCAAGAGCCGCACCATTCCGCAAAGCCTGGCAACCATCACCGACCACCTGGCCGAAATGTATGGCTCGATCCCCTTGTGGGCCACCGTGCTGCACGGACGTTTTACCGAGGGTGCGGAAGCGCTGGCCAAGTCGCTGGGCGAACGGTTGAATGTCAAAAAACTGGAAATCTTGCGCATCTCGCCTGTGCTGGGCGTGCACACCGGGCCGGGCATCGTTGGCGCGGCGGTGCTGCCGATGAAACTGGTGGAAGACCTGATGTAAACATATCCTCCCGCAGGTTCGTAACCTGCGGGAGGTTTTTTATTTCAGGTAATAACGCATGATCGGCCGCGTTTCCGAGCGGCGCGTCTCCTCGACAAAACCGGCCTGGCGGAAGGCGGAGGCTGTTCCCGTGTAGATAAATACTGGCGGGGCTTTCTTCTCTTTTGTATCAACGGGATAGCCTTCCACGACCCTGCCGCCTTGCGATTTGACGTATTCCACCGCAGCCCGGAGCAGCGCCACCGTCAACCCCTGGCGGCGGTATCCCTTTGCCACGAAAAAGCAGGGCACCGACCAGACCGGGGTCTCGTCCAGCGGCGCGAGGATGCGCGAGCGCGCCAGGACGGGGTACGCCTGGCGCGGTTCGACCGCGCACCAACCTACGGCAACGCCGTCCACGTAGGCGAGCAGGCCCGGGGTCCGGCCCGCAGCGACGATGGCCTTCTGCGCCAGGCGGTTGCTTTCACCCTGTCCGGCGCTGAATTCTTTGCGCGGCAGTTTCCAGTACATGCACCAGCAGCCAGCACATGCGCCGCGCGGGCCGAAGAGTCGCTCGAAATCGGCCCAACGGTCGAGGGTCAGAGGATGAAATTCAAGATGCGACATGGGCTTATTTTAACCGAAAACGGACCCCCCAGCATCTTCGGAAACGCCGGGGGTCTTTGTAATCCCTGTCGCTAAGGCGTGATGTTGAAAGCAACAAACAGGAAGTCCAGAATGTTCTGGCCAATATCCTGCGGGGCTGTATCCGGCAACAGGAACCTCATGCCGTGTTTTTTTGGCGGCTCGGTGTAAATGATGGATTTGTAGTAGTCGCCGCTGGCGCTCGCACAGGTTGGGGCCGATTCTCTATCGTCCTGATGCGCAACGCACCAGACTGGCTTGCCAGCATCGTCCAACGCCTTGACTGCTTCGGCATATGGCATATCCAGATAACTGCCCGGCAACCGCGACAGGGAGCCGAGACAGCCCTCGCCGCAGGCATCCACCACACCGTCCGCGCCGATGCTGGCCCCGATACCGACGACGCGGGTCGGGTCCACGCCGGGCAGGATTTTGGCAATTACATAAGCCGCTTCGGCATCCATCAGCCAGACTTCCGCTGCCCACGTTTTGAGTACGGGTAGGCTCTCGCCAAAGCCGCGAAAGTCAAAAGTGAAGACGGCAAACGAAAGTCCTTGTGGCATGGGCGGATAGATGCTCTTTGCGGGAGCGAACAGCCCACCGCCGCCGCCCGCAGGCCAGTTCTGCAGCCAGTCCACCATGCCGAGCGTGACCCAGTCCTGCTGGGTAGAGCCCGCATCGTGCATCAGCACGACGACCGGGACGTTGGGATAGGGTGACGGGTAGAAGTAGCCCACCAACGCGCGACCATCCTCGGCCTGGAATTCGACCCGCGTCGGCTCGGGTTTGGGCGGGATGGGTGTCGGCGAAGGCGTGGCGGTGGGTGTCTGTGTAGGCGCAGCGGTTGGCGGCGCGGCCGGAGGTTCTGTCGCCTGAGGCTGTGATCCAGTCGGGGTACCGGCCGGTGTGCAGGAGGCAATCAGCAGCAGGGGAACAAGCAGAATAGCGAAAAACTTTGGTTTCATTTTTTTCCTTTTGAATGATCCGAAAATGGGCAAGACCCTTTACTCCAGAGTCAGGCGTCTGATTTCTTTCGCTTCAATAATCTCGTGCGTCACACCAATGGCCTTGAGGAGAGGGAAAACGGTGCTTAACAGCACCGGCGGTACCCAGGCAATGAACCCAAACAGCGTTTCGAGCAGCCAGATCATCAGTGCCGCTAACCCAATCGGAAAATACAAGGCATACGGCTGGAGCGCCTTTTCGACGCCTGTCCAGAACTTTTCTGCCTCTTGCTGCATCTGCTGCATCTGCTGCAAAGCCATGGCCTTTTCAGCCGGCCCGAGGCCGCTTTGTTTCTCGATCTGAGCACCGACGCTGCGCGTGATCGCAGCCATGACCGTCTGTTTATACGCGGGAGGGATTATCACGCCGCTCTGCTGTGCATCTTTTTGGTAACCCAGCGCAAAACTGACGCCGACCAGCAAGGCCAACCCAAACAGTAAAAGTTTCTGTTCCTCCTGGATTGGGCGCACCGAGAAATTCAACCGGTTGTTCATCTCATGGAGGACATTGTTAGCAAAACCGATGGCTATCAGCAGATAAACTAACGCCGCTACGCCTGAGTAAAGATTGATTCCCCAGGCCAGAACCAGCGCCAGCGCCGACAGAGCAAAGCCAAGCGCGATGACCCAGAATGGGCGCACCAGCGCAGCGACCAATCCGCCGGTCAACACAACGAGCAGGATCGAACCGAAGGCCCAGACCGCCAGGTTGAGCAATGCCTTGCCTGGCGTGAACAGGGTCGCATACTGGCTCTGCACGCGATTACAAGCGATCCCAAACAGGATGTGAGCGACGATGAGGAGAGCAATGAAGAGACCCGTCTTAATCAATGCTGACACTTTCACAGCACAACCTCCTCTCGTGCCAACCGATCAATCCCTCTAAACACCCACACCAATGGAATTTTCTCTATCATACAATGACTCCACTGCAATTACTCGATTTTCAAAAATTGCGAATAATTATCTCCCACTTTGATAGCGTTTTTCGGTGTTTTCATGAGCAAATTGCAGTTATTCGAGGCTTTTTTGCCAACTTTCTCCCACTTTCGCCTAACGAAAATGGCGCGCTGACCTTTTTGCAGTGGAGTCATACAATAATGCGATAGTGTTTGGATTGCACAGACGGCTATGGCGAGCTGGGCGTCTGAATGGATAACTCAAAATCATCCATATCCTGCGTTTTGATAGACCACAAGCCGTTCAGCCACACTAGGCCTTGGCAAATTACAAGCCAAGATGGCCGCCATTAGGGCAAACAGGGGTAGAAGACCAAAATGTTTCTTCATGGCAACCCCCAGAAAACCAGCGGGAATGAGTTGGTGGCTTATTGCGGCCTGCATTTAGTATCGCGCAAATCCTCCGCTGAATCAATACTCTTTTGCTAAAATCCCTGGGATTTAGCTTTGTTGGGGTGTAGAAGAGGGGGAGTGGTCTGGCTTACACCAGCCCACTCCCCCACATTCTCTCGCTTTCCACGAGGGTTCCTAAAGGCTGAAAATTACTGTCTACAATTAAGCCTTTACAAGCCCAATCGTCATCTTCTCAGCCTCAAACTCGTCTTCAACTGTTGCAACTCTGGCGGGCGGGGCAGCGAAAGCTAACTCGACGGTCAGCGTTTCGGCGGTGATGTAATCGCGATGCGTTTCGACTGCCGCTTTCAGTCCAGGTGTGGCGACAACGAATAACTTTATACGATCCGCTACATCCAAGTCAGCCGTCTTGCGCAAATCTTGCACGCGGCGCACGAACTCGCGCGCTAGGCCCTCCTGGATCAACTCCGGCGTCAGGTCGGTGACCAGGGCGGCCAGGTACGCGCCGTCATTGGCCACGGCAAAGCCTTCTCTGGCAGGGCGCGCACTTCGACTTCTTCAGGCAGGATGAAATAGGTCTTTTTATCAGCCCTGACCTTCAGCGTTTGCCCGACCAGCAAAGCGCTCGCAGATGTGGCTGGCTCTAAAGATTTGATAGCTTGTGCAATCGCCGGGAAGCGATTGCCATATTTCTGGCCCAATTGCTTCGGCAGCGGCTTGATCTCGAATGAAACCGCTTCTGCGCTGGTATCCAGCAAGCGGACATGTTTGACGTTCAGCTCATCGGCGATCAGGTCAGCATAGGCCTGGATGGCGTTGCGCTCTTCCAGGTTGCCAACCGAGAAGGCGGCTTCAGCCAGCGGTTGGCGCACCTTACGATTAGCCTTCTGGCGGGCGGAATGACCCAGCGAGACCATTTTCATGACCAGCGCCATGCTGCGATTCAGCGATTCAGCGATTCGAGCGGCATCCGCCTCAGGCCAGGCAGCCAGGTGCACAGATTCGGGTGCATTGGGGTCTACAGAGCGCACCAGGTTTTGATAGAGTTCCTCGGCCAGGAAGGGCATGGCCGGCGCCAGTAGTTTGGCGACCGTGACCAGCGCGGTGTAGAGTGTGCGGTAGGCGGCCTGTTTATCGGAGTCCGATTCGGACTTCCAGAAACGCCGGCGGGAGCGGCGCAGGTACCAGGTCGAGAGATGCTCAACGAAGGTTTCGATCGGCCGCGTCGCGCCGGGCACGTCGTAGGTTTCGTAAGCATGGGTTACGTCGCGAACCAGTGTATTCAGTTCGGACAGAATCCATTTGTCGAGGCTGTCGTAGGACAAATTGTCCATTTGTCCTACGGGCTGCCACTTATCCAAATTGGCATATGTCACAAAGAACGAATACACATTCCACAGCGTCAGCGTGAAATTGCGAACGACCTCGCCGACCAAATCCACCGAGAATCGGCGCTCGTTGCCAGGCGGCGAGGCAGTGTAGAGATACCAGCGGAAGGCGTCCGCTCCGTGCCTGTCCAGCACATCCCACGGGTCAATGATGTTGCCCTTGCTCTTGGACATCTTCTGCCCATCGGCGTCGAGGATCAGGCCGAGGCAGATAACATTTTCATAACTCACTTCATCGAACAACAGAGCGCTGATGGCGTGCAGCGAATAGAACCAGCCGCGCGTCTGGTCCACGGCCTCGCAGATGAAATCGGCCGGGAATTGCTCTTTGAATTTTTCCTGGTTCTCGAACGGATAGTGCCACTGCGCCACCGGCATCGAGCCTGAATCAAACCAACAGTCAATCAATTCGGGGACGCGCGTCATTCTACCGCCGCACTTCGGGCAGTTCCAGTGGACGTTATCCACGTGCGGGCGGTGCAGGTCGAGAGCAGATAGATCGCGGCCAGTCTTCTCCGAGAGTTCCTTCACCGAGCCAACTGCCTCCTGATGTTTGCAAGACTCGCAACCCCAGACCGGCAGCGGCGTGCCCCAGTAACGCTCGCGGCCGAGCGCCCAGTCCACGTTATTTTCCAGCCAGTTGCCAAAGCGCCCGTCCTTGATATGCTCCGGCACCCAGTTGATGGTCTGGTTGAGCGCCACCAGCCGTTCTTTGAACTGGCTGGTGCGGATGTACCATGACTGACGGGCGTAATAGAGCAGCGGCGTCTTGCAGCGCCAGCAGAAGGGATAAGTGTGCGTGTAGGATTCGGTCAGGAAAAGGAGGCCGCGCGCCTGCAAATCCTGGATGATGAGCGGATCGGCATCTTTTACGAACAGTCCACGCCAGGGCGTGACCTCGTCCACAAATGTGCCGTCCGGTTTGACGGTCATCAGCACCGGCAGGTCGAAGGTCGTCGCCGCCTGCATATCTTCCGCGCCGAAGGCTGGGGCCATGTGAACCAGACCGGTGCCATCCTGGGTGGTGACGAAATCGCCCAGCACCACGTAATGCGCGGATTTGTCGGGAGGCATGAAAGTAAACAGCGGCTGATAATGCTTGCCTTTGAGTTTCCTACCTTTGAACGTATCCACTACTTTGACTTCCTCGCCGCGGAAGACTTTTTCGAGCAGAAGTTTTGCCAGGATGAGACGCTCGCTTCCGCCACCTGCACCCGTAGGGGTGTCGGGCAGGGCGCGCTCAACTGTGACGTAATCCACGTCTGGGTGCGCAGCCACGGCCACATTACCGGGCAGCGTCCACGGCGTGGTCGTCCAGACCAAAAGCGAGGTGTCGGGCGTATCCACGAGCGGCAGGCGGACGAAAATCGAGGGGTCGGTGGCATCTTCGTAGCCGAGAGCCACTTCATGGTCGGAGAGCGGCGTACCGCAGCGCGGGCAATAAGGCACAACCTTATAGCCCTGATACAGCAAGCCCTTGTCCCAAAAATTTTTCAGGATCCACCAGACCGACTCGATGTACTCATTGGTATAAGTCACATACGCGTCTTCCAGATCAACCCAAAAGGCGATGCGGTCAGTCAGTTTTTCCCAGTCTTGAATGTATTCAAAGGCCGACTTGCGGCACAACTTGTTAAAGCGGTCAATGCCATACTCTTCAATCTGGCTTTTGTTGGTGAAGCCGAGGCGTTTCTCGACCTCGATCTCAACCGGCAGGCCATGCGTATCCCAGCCGCCGCGTCGCGAGACATGGTAGCCGCGCATGATCTTGTAGCGCGGGAACATGTCCTTGAAGGCGCGCGCCAAGACGTGATGCACGCCGGGCTTGCCATTGGCAGTCGGCGGCCCCTCGTAGAAGACGTACTCCTGCCCGCCCTGCCGCTTGCTGACAGTCTTCTTGAAGATGGCCTGCGCTTTCCAGAATTTCAGCACGGCCTCTTCCATGGCTGGGACATCTAATTTTGAAGAAACTGGTTTGAACATAGCACCTCCATATAGAGATTAGAGAGCAGAGAATAGAGATTAGTGAATCGGGGTGAAGATTCGTGAGCGAAAGCCGCTTTTACTGCTCTCTAATTTCGACTCTCTACTCTCTCAAAAAACAAAACTCTCGCCTCATTCAGAGACGAGAGCGAAATATGCTCACGCGGTACCACTCTGCTTCTTGCCAAAATGCAAGCACTCAATCGAGTACAGCCCCTTCGGGGTTTATACTCGCGTCCTCGTAACGGTGGACGACGCCGGCTTTCTTACTTCGTAAGACAAAATACTATTTTGTCCTACATTTCAGATCGCGACTCCGGAAGGATTTTCAGCCCATTCTGCTGACCTGGCTCACACCCTTCCCAGGCTCGCTGGCAGCCCTCGCAGGCTTACTCGTTTCCATCATCGCCTTTTGGTTTGTTGCGCAGATTATGCCACAAATCGGGCGGGAGGTCAACAAAAAACTTGCCGTCCGAAAGGAACCCGTTTTCTCGGAGAAAACGGGTTCCTTTTTAAGTCTCGCATAAGGGCTATGGTATCATAGGCGCAAATTCGACTCCCAAGGATGATTTCCATGAACATGTCCTTTCAAATCGGGGATATGCAGTTCTCCCTCACCACCGATAAATCCCGACCCGTCACGGGTGGGATGATCCTTTCCGGCGCGAGCGCGACCATCCAACTGCCCTTCCAGCCCAGGCGTTACTATCGTCACGGCTGGCAATCCTGGAGCCTGGCAGGCTGGATGGAAGTGGAAAGATCCATCACACCCCTGCATCCTGCCATTATGCGATCCCAGCAGGATGATCCGGTTTACGCTCTTTACAAAAATCCCAACGGTTCATGGCTGGGCGCAGTAGAAGCGCCGGACGGGGATGTTATCCTTCTCGGCTCGCTGGGTTTGGATGCCCACGTTGAATTGGATGGGCAAACACTCAAAGGCTGGTACGAAAACGTAGGACAAGTTGGTAACTTGTCCTACGAATGGTTCGTCGCCAACGGGCCGGAGCAAGCGGTGTTCGTGCATTACGCTGCCCTGCTCAGCGAACGCCTGGGGAAAAAGCGCGTCCAGGCCCAGCCGCGCGCCTGGTGCTCGTGGTACAGCCTGTACACCGCCATCAGCGAAGAACGGCTGTTGCGCATCCTGAACGACCTCGACGACCTGCCCTTCGATGTCTTTCAAATAGACGACGGCTGGCAGAAGGGCATCGGTGACTGGTATGCCAATGAGAAGTTCCCCTCCGGCATGGACAGCCTCGCCGCGCGCATCCGCGCCACCGGCTGCAGCGCGGGTCTGTGGCTGGCGCCCCTGCTGATTGTCCCATCCTCGGCTTTATTCCGCGACCATCCCGATTGGCTGCTGCATGACGAGAAAGGCGGACTCGTCAGCGCGGGCTTCAACTGGGGTGAACCGCTCTATGCCCTGGATACGACACATCCGGCCGCCCTCGACTGGCTGGCCGCGCTGATGAAGAGAGTACGCACCTGGGGCTATGATTATCTCAAACTGGATTTCCTCTACGCTGGCGCCCTGCCCGGAAAACGCCACAACGGGATGTCGCGCGAGGCAGCCTACCGGCATGGGTTAAAAGCACTTCGCGATGCAATGGGCGAGGCTTACTTCCTGACCTGTGGCGCGCCGATCATCCCATCTCTCGGCCTGTGCGACGGGATGCGCGTCGGACCGGACGTGGCCGCCTACTGGGATAGCAACCGCGACAGCCGCCTGCTAAACAACCCGGCTGCTCCCGGCATACAGAATGCCCTGCGCACCACGCTGCATCGTCTCTGGTTGAAGCCGCTTGTCCATACCGACCCGGATGTGGCTTACTTCCGCACACACAATAATAACCTGACCCCGAAACAGATGGGACTCATGCGAGACTTGGTCTCCATCACCGGATTCAAGGCAACCTCCGACCTTCCAACCTGGCTGAAACCGGAAGAAAGCGAGGCATTGGATAAATTCCTGAAAGCCAGGCCAGCCATAAAACAAACCGGGCGCTACACATTCGAGATCGGCGGCCGGCGCGTGGATTTCTCCTCCGCCATGCCGCTGCCGCAGCCGCTTGATACGCTGGAGAAAATCCAGAGCGCACTGCTGTGCTGGCTGGCCAATATGCCCTGGGTGATCAAAGCATTCGACCGATATTCCCGCTGGATGCTTGCCCGCTCATTGCGCGAATCATGAAGGATAATAGACCTCTGGCAAAAGTCATCCCTCGATGAGGCTGCGCACTCCCTGGCCTAGCCCGCCAGGGCAGGCTAGTACACGATTTCGCAAGTTTTCCGACTATTGGCGACAGGCCAGTAGTGAG